>DATGYJ010000584.1:0-20659 GCA_035298105.1 Anaerolineales bacterium
AAGTAGGATAATTGACCGAGATATCAGCAGCCCGTTGCTCAAAATCAGAGATTGGATAGGCACGCAATTGCATGACTTCCATGATCAGGCGGTCGGCGCTTACGATTGCATCCCCGGGTTCGTCGACAAATTTGGATTGGACTCCAGTCCAATCAGCCAGATAACGTTCGCGCTCCTTAGCAGAAAGCGGGTGAATATCCAGAGCTTTAACATACTTCTGCCGTTCCTCCAACTCTGTTTGTGCTTTCTTCTCATCGCCCAGGGTTTCCACAGTGTGATCATATTCAGTTCCAAAGTGATCATGAAGCCGCTCTGATCGTTTACGACGGGAGAGCACTGGTCCCAAAATAGCGCCCATGATTACCAATCCTAGAACAGCAGCGATGATAATAATATAGGTAGTATTCATAAAAAGACTCCTTTTGTATGGTTTGTAATGGATTTCAGTTTTTTTATTTCATTACTTTTCTCATTATAGGGGACACACTTCCTGGCCGCATCCATCGGCTGGGGAGTTTCTGTCTCCATCATTTGGGGGAGGAATCAAGTTTCATCTGATCTGCGCCCGGGGGTATTGTAGGTTTTGACAGCATTATTCCTATCGGTACCACCTGGTTGACCCAGTTGCCGATCTGTTCCTGCTGCAAATCATAGGTGAAGCCGTCATCCGGTGCGGAGTCTGTGACACTCAGAACAATCTGCGTGATGCCCCACCATGCTATTTACGATCTTCGAAAATTGCCTATTCTTGCTTTCTCGAATTGATTCAATTGCAGCACTTTTGTCCCCATATCAACTGGTCTTATACTGCGCCGGAAGAGGCAGCTTGTCTAGCCGCCTCTCCTATTCTCAACGAAGCGCGGATCTACACGACCCCCAACAGCCTCAAAACAATCAGGATAACGGCAACAACGATCAGCGTGTGAATCCAACTACCTGTTTGCGGGAAGCTTGGGCTGATGCTCCGACCTAAAAAGCCGAACAGCCACAGGATTACTAGGATTACGATGATAGTCCACAACATGAGATTTCTCCTTTTTGAGCAATACGCTCAGAATGATGATAATGGATGGTGGTGTGGGTGATACCCACCAGTTGGTCTAAACTAATACTACAACGAACACTCCCCGGTCGCATCCATCACCCGGGGAGTATTTGTCTCCACCACTTGGGGGAGAGTGTTCCTTCAGGAAAAATCAAAGCGAGATCTGGCTGGAAAACGTTTCTGGACCCTTGCAGCAATCTGATGGTCTGTCAATATGCCGATGTCTTCCATGCTAACGATATGTTCCGACAGCCCTTCATCCTCGAGGTGCTTCTGGAGTTCATACTTGGCTCCTTCTGGTCCAAAAATCTGGATCTCGGTGGCGTCACGAATGTGCGCGACGATCGCCTCATAATATTCGCCGAGATGGTTCCAGAAACGCCTGTCACGGATATTCTCCGGGGCGCCATCTCCTGGGACGGTCGTCGAATAAAGGACATAATGCTCCATATCAGAAGTGATTATCCTTTTCGCTTCAATATTGTTGTCAATACTTACGATGACAGCCTTGTTGCGGTCGATCCACAAACCAACTTTTTTATGCATCGGGTTGTTTCCTTTTCCAATCAAGCGTTGAATGCTTAATTTCAATGATTTTGCCACCATCATCCTCCCAGCGCAGGATGTTTTCGAGCAGACTTTTGTTTCTCTCCAATTCAAGATCAGGACTTGCCAATTCGAGCAGATTGGCCGGGTCCTTGCCGTGAATTCGCTGCGTAAAAAAATAAGGCAAGGCATGGTCGATCGATTTTATTTTCATGGCTAGCCACCCAGGCTATCATTGGCAAGGAGTTGTTCCCAGAGCAATTGTTCTTCCGGCGCAACGACCAAAGGGGGCCGGGGCAGCTGTTCCAAAACCTGGAACTTCACCTGCTGTTTTTCGACAGGGAACAGCACGTCATCAGGACAATACGGATAAGGAGCCTTCCAATCACTTTTTGGCGTAGAAAAGCGATTGAGGTCGAAGTCCATATATCGTGTTCTGTCGTGGCTGTTGATGGTTAGAAACCCTGAAACCCTGGTCATATAGCGAATCAAATCCATGGAGAGGACGACAAGGCGTTCTGGAGACCGGGCTTTAGCACTGTTCAAGGATTTGAGGTCCTGCCGCTGGTCTGCAAATTGTCCCCAGACGGTCATGGCAACCACGCACCGGTTATTCGGATTAATAATTACTTGCTTTACAACTCCAGAGATCCCGTCAAGAAAATAAATGATTTCCCCGATCGTGGGCTGTAGGAATGGTTGCGCAGGCAGCTCCATTTCAGACCCTGAGACGCGGATGTTATTGATCACGGCGCGGACGTTTGGATTACCGGCCACACACTTCTCTGCCAATAATTTGACATTTTCAGCGCTCACAATCCCGTTGAGTGAGATCACCCCATGTGAGGCCCCTGTAAAAAACTTGCAGCTATAAGTATGCTCCAACGTGCCGAGCGAGGCAGCGACTTCGAGGGTGAGCTTGTCGTCTAAAACGAGGTTGTTTTTAATTCCCCGGATGCCAGGAATGGCTCGAACGGCTTTTTCAAGCCGGCTCCGGCTGGTTGTACCTACGATATGGCCGCTCAAGTAGACGACCCCATTGTTGACATGGACAGCAATTTCGTAATATTCTATCGCCCGTAAAACATCGTCGTTCCAGATGGCACGCTCGACAGTTTCTTTGATCGCCGCATCCGTTTTTTGGATTGAGCTAAGGCTTTTTCCACGCTCTGCCTCTTGGCTGCGTTCTTCACACCTGGAAAATTCAGCAGGAATGATCCCGGGTATCTGTGCTTGCAACATATTTACTCCTTTGGTTCAGTGGCCCGGTTTCAATTAACAGATCGTCAAGGCAGTCTGCCTTTGCTGAAAACAGCGACGATCCTTAGAAGATTGAAAATGCAGGCGCTTTAACTACGATAAGAATTTCATAATAATCAGGCCGACAAAACCGACGGAGTGCATGTCGATGAAACCGCCTGTGTGCCGGATGCCGGGAACGATTGACTGACCGAAGAAACTGAGCAATTAGTACACAGTTTAGCCGGGATGATCTCTGCCAGAAAAGGAATCTTCTTCTGAGTCATTCTCGTGTCCCCCGGTCGGATAGGCTGAGTGACGGTTGATCTAGCGGCCCAGCAAAATGAAGATTCCAGCTGCGATGGCAAGGAGTGCCAGGATGACGCTCAAACCGCCCATCGAGATGAACGCGGACAGGCCCGTGAGAATGAGCCATATGGCTAATAATAGGAAACCTATATTTCTATTGAATCTCATGCAGTTGCTCCTTAAGATCGGTATCAGGAACTCTGGATTGCCTTTTTTCCGGCTCGTGCAGCTTTGGAGACGTGATCCAATTGCTCAACTGCCAATTCCTGGCCGTAGTTTTTTATGCCTGCCGTGATTTTGTTTGCGTTCATACGGGCCTGTGCCACGGTATCTTCCACCAATTCGGTGGTCCGCTCGCGCAGTTCGATGCCTTTTTCCTGGATCTGTCTTCGGGTATCTTTTCCAGATTGCGGTGCCAGCAATAGCATCGTCAAAGCGCCGGCCAGGGCGCCGATCAATGCGCCCGCCAAAACACCCAGGATGTTAAATGCCGGGTACTCATATTCTTGATTCTCGTGGATCATTTTGTTTTCTCCTTATTGACGAATAATGACCGCTCAGTGCGGTTTGTGTATAGCCTACGCAGCGCTAACCGATATTTATTCGCCTCCCGGGCGATCCCGATAAATACCTGCATTCTCCTGCTCTTCTTCCGTCAAATTGATAAGATTTGTCAGTTGTTGAATGAGCCGGATAAGGCTGGTTAGGCTCACCAAAAATCCTTTCGGATCCTGCTGCGTGTCGGACCCTTGTTCCCGGATGGAACTGTCCATTCATCACCTCCCATGTTTATGGATTAATGTGGCGTTCGCTGGTCGTCGTTTGAGTGGTATCCACCACAGGGCCACGCGGACGGTAAAAGAGCACCCAGACTGTTCTTTCCACCGCCCAGGCGATCAGGGCGTAGATCAGCATGGCAAAGAGGGAGGAAAGTTCCAGCACCATGCTACCAGCTGAGGGGGTCGCGACCATCCCTTCAAAGGGGAACAGGAACAGGTAGGTCAACCCATAGATCATGGCCACAATCGGGCTCGTGGGGTTGGCGCCGATCAGTTTTAGTCCGATGCGGAGCGCGATGAGGGCTTCGAGTATGCCCAGGAACAGCCAGATCAATTGGGTAATCTTAAAAGTGAATATGCGTTGTTCGCGTTCGGGTTCCCGTTGTACTGATTTAACTTCGGTCATTCTGTCGTTTGACATTTTGACCTCTCTTTCTGAGCATGGTCCTGATCAACGGATAATGGGGGGGCCAGCCGCGCTATGCTGTTTGTAATCGATCACTCTCATGAGCAGGGGTGGTCACACCCCTGCTCATCTATTTCGGAAGCTTGGAACTAAATCATTATTAGTGCCTCCGCTATCGGCGGCGGCCGGCGACTGCCTTGTAGATCCACAGCAGGACCACCGCCCCCACCAGGGTTACCAGCAGGGTCGGAATGGTGATAGCGTCGTTGATCGTCCCAATTCCCAACAGAGGGCTGATAAAGTAACCAGCCAGGAAGGCGCCAACCACGCCTACCACGATATCAAGCAGCAGGCCCTGTTGCGAATTCGTGTGCATAATCCTGCTGGCGATATAACCGACGACTGCACCAGCAATGAGGTATATGATGAGGTTCATTTTTTCTTCTCCTTTTGAGTATTTCAAATTACACGGATTGACCGTGTTCCTTGTTGATCCATACGGCTTCTCAAGAGAAGGAGTATGGCGCCGCGCCGATCATCTACCAGGGGCGGATTCGGTTTTCCTGTTCGTATTCCGCTCAAACTCCGTCACGCGCTTTTCGATCTCCTCGATTGCGTGGGCGCGGGTATAGCCATACTTTTCCTGAAGCAATCCGGCGAGAACATCGAATTTTCCAGCGGCCCGTTCCAGATCGTCATCGGTGAGTTTTCCCCACCATGCTTTGGCTTCGCCCCGGATTTGTTTCCACTTCCCTTTTAATACATCTTTATTCATGGATCCTCCTTCGGATCATTTGGAAAAACTTCCACAATTACAGCCGCCCTTGCATCTGTTATCTTCTTCCAGCCTGGTACTCATCGACTTCTTTCTTCAGTTTTGCCAGCCGGGTGGAATAATCAGGGAATGCTTCCATATGCGCCAGAACGATCTTTCCGGTAAGAAGCACGCTATCGTAGGTCAGCCCTGTTTCAGGGTCGACGGCTCCTGTTTTATGATCTCCCATTAACCCCTGACGAAATTCCTCGAGATCGACCTGCTCCCAATCAATATGAAGTGATTCTCCGACATGTTTGGCTTCATCCAAGCTGATCTGCTTCCGCTTTTTCATCTGGCAGTTCCTCCGTATGGACGAAAATAGAGGCGATTGGCGCCGATTGCCACAACCAATCGGGCGATGGAAAGCTGTCCCAATTGACGCCGGCGCTCGGGGCAGCGTTGCTGCGCCGGATTTCAATTCTCATATTCAGCCAGGTGCCATAATCAAGCGCGAATACTCGCGGCAGCAACCCGCAAACGCTCGGCCACACGCTCGGGCGTCTCACCTTTACTGATAAAAGCGTCCGCGCCTGAGGAAAGAGCAGCTTGCTGGCGGGCGTCCAGATGGCTGATGAGAATAATGACCAGCGCGGCCGGGCATGCCTTGCGGAGTTGATCCAGAGCCACGTGCGGCGAGAGGCGTGGAAGCAAATCCCAATCAACCAACAACATATCCATAAGGCTCAAGGGAGCTTGCACCAATGCCGTCGCCCAGTCAGCGGCTTCTCCTGCTAATTCCATGTCGAGGTCTAGCAACATGAGGCGCAGAGCTGAACGTTCTTCTGTTAAAGCATCGGCTACGTATACGCGGGTCATAAACTGATCGTACAACAAACGCTCCCCGGGCGCATCCTGCGTCTGGGGAGTATCTGCCTCCGCCACTTGGGGGAGGTGCCCTTGCGAAGCGGGGCTGTGGGGGGTCATTGCAGGAACGGCAATGCTTTGAGACTGGTGCAAATCGCCGAGGTGGATGCCATTGTCCAGCAGTTGAAGTATGCATAGATGCTTAGTGCGATGATGACGATCACCACGAATCCGACGATATTGCGAAATAACTTGGAGATTGCCAGCAGGATGACGGCGCCGCCCAGCGACACCAGCAGGGCCGGGATGCTAAAGTCGCCCTGGTTGATCGTGCCGACTTTGAATAGAGGGCTCAGGAAGTAACCTCCCACGAACGCGCCCACAATGCCAACAATAATATCGGCGATCAAACCCTGCCGATTATTGGTCCGCATGATGATGCTGGCTGCCCAACCGATCAAGGCCCCCGCGATGATCCATATAATGAAGTTGATCATTTTCTGCTCCTGTATGAATGGTTCATGAATCCATCATACGACGAACACTCCCCGGTTACATCCATTGACCGGGGAGTGTTCGTCTCCGCCATTTGGGGGAGGTGCCCCTGCGAAGCCGGGGCGGTGAAGAATCGTTCCGGGGTATCGGCGATGCTGCACTTATTATTTTCCCAAGTGCGATCCGCGATCGGGCCGTTCTATGGGTTCATCTTGTCAATGAAATACTTGAATTCATCGCTCTGAAACGCATCCAATAACTCATGCTGCTCAAATACATGGATATTATTCATTCTGTCTAGTATCCTTCTTGAGGGAGGGCTGCAGCCAGCGCCGGCCACCTTTCGCAATGAATGCCTCGGCACTCTTCGGCCCCCATGTGCCCGATTTGTAATTGGGAAAGTCTGCCGGCCTGGATTTTTCCCACACCTTCAGAATCGGCATTAAGACTGACCAGGAGGCCTCCACCTGATCGGCACGCATGAAGAGGGTTGCATCTCCTGACATCACGTCGGCCAGCAAGGTTTCATAAGCCTCCGGCGACTTTGATTTAAAGGCTTCCTGGTAGGAAAAGCGCATGTCCACGGGGCTCAGATGCAGGGTGGAACCGGGCTGCTTGGCTTGAAAGCCCAATAGTATTCCCTCCTCGGGCTGAATATGAAGGATCAAGCAGTTGGGTTGCCAGGCGAGAGCAGCTGCCTTTGGAAATGATTGGTGAGGCACGGCCCGGAATTGGATCGTCACTTCCGAAGCCTGCGTCTTCAGCCGCTTGCCGGTCTGCAGGTAAAAAGGGACATCCTGCCAGCGCCAATTGTCAACAAATAATTTGATGGCCGCGAACGTTTCGGCTGATGAATCTCTTGCTACGCCGGGTTCAGACCGATAGGCAGGAACTTTTTTACCTTCTATGGAACCCGCTCCATATTGGCCGCGCACAGCAACCTCCTGAACCTGCTTTTCAGTGATCGGACGGATGGCCTTCAACACATCCACTTTCTTGTTGCGGATTTCATCCGCATCAAAGGACACCATCGGCTCCATGGCGATCAAGGTCAGGATTTGCATCAGGTGGTTCTGGATCATATCGCGCAGGGCACCCGCATGTTCGTAATACGCGCCTCTATGCTCCACACCCACTTGTTCTGCAACGGTAATCTGCACATGGTCAATGTAGCGGCGATTCCAGGTCGGTTCGAACAGCGCGTTCGCAAAGCGAAAGGCGAGGATGTTTTGAACGGTTTCCTTGCCCAGGTAATGGTCTATCCGGAAGATCTGTGTCTCGTCAAAAACTGTTGTGAGCAAACTATTCAAAGCAACCGCCGAAGTCAGATCGTGACCAAAAGGTTTTTCCACGACAATACGGGCGTGGCGCTTATCATTAGCCAGCCCAGCGGTGCCAATCCCTTTGACGATGGTTTCCACGATAATCGGTGGTGTCGCCAGGTAAAAAACATGCGTAGCCGTCCCGCCCCATTTCTTTTCGCACGCCTCAAGCTGTTTATTTAAAGCTGCATAGGTCTCAGGATCGGCAAAATCTCCTGCGATATACGACAGGTTGGCGGTGAATTTCTTCCACATTTTCTCGTCTACCTCTCCACATTCACAGAAGTGATTTGCGCCATCTCTTAACCGGGCTCGGAATTCATCCGTGCTTTCGCTCTTCATATCCAGCCCAATCACAGCGAAATGCCAGGGTAACTGCTGGCCAAGCAGCAGATTGTAGAGGGCAGGGGCCAGCTTGCGCCATGTGAGATCACCCATACCGCCAAAGATCACAAGAATAGTTGGTTCGCGTGGAGATGTCATGCGAGTCGTTCCTTATTTTTGAATGCCACCTGGACCCTCAGTTTGCCAGCGAAAGCCCCAGAATTTCGAGGGCCTTCTGCGTTGCCTCGTCACCGGCGTGGATAATGCCCTTGATTCCCAGTCCTTGGGCCACCTCGACAAACATCGCTCTGTCATCGATGTAAACTACTTGTTCCGGCTGCACCTGTGCAATATCTAATGCAATTCTGTATATGTCTGCATCCGGCTTGCGGTAGTGGACAAAGCAGGATGAAATAAAAAAGTCTATGAATGTTCCCAGCTTGAATTGTTGTACGCGATACGCAGTGAGCTCTCGCCCTTCATTGCTGACTGCCGCGATCTGAAGGCCGTGTTGAGTTTTGAGTCCGCGCACCCACTCAATCATTTTCGGAAAAGGCCGGGACTGGGCGTACATGAACTCCTTGAACTCTTCCCGTGAGAACGGACGCGCCTGGTAAAAAACAACCCGGTTCAGATATTCGTCCAGGCTGAGCTTGCCCTCTTCGTAAGTATCAAAAGTCAGGTGATGGCGCTCATCCATTTCTTCATAATCCAAACCAAATTTTTCAGAAGCGCGAGTCCGTATGCCGCGATCCCAGCCATTTGTGAGCAGGACGCCACCGATATCCAGAAATAAAGTCGTGATGGGGGAAGAGTCTGTTATGGGTTCACCTGTTGTTGATGTTAGTGTAATCCGGGAACAACAATAAGGATCTCGATCATGACCGGATATGCCCCGCTTGGAGCCAGCCTCTCTGCTGCCAAGCATCCACATATTTGGGATCCGGCCAGCTTTCAAGGGGGTTGAAATCTGAAAATTCGACCGGCAGAATGAGACCCCGCCGATCCGGCTGTGACCAGCCAAATTCGATCTCGCGATCACAGCTCCCGCAATTTACAAAGAACTCAGCGCTTTCCCGGCTGGTCTCTGCTTCGTATATTTCATATTCCTCCGGTTCAGAAGCAGAGTCATCGGCCTCAAACTCGCCGAAGTCACCTCTCTGAACTTCATCGTCTGCATTTTCCTCGACCCTTTCCTTAAACTCATATTGCCAGTGGTGATTATCCTTGAGCGGACCCCATTCCCGCCAGCTTTCACTGTCGTTCCCAGCCTGGATGTTCCAAGCGTGAGTGACGGTCAATTCATGCCCACCACAAGAGGTACAGGTAAACTTAAATGCATTATTCTCTTTCATAACGGTGCTCTTTCTATCGACCAGGAAATGTTCTGCTGCCGGTTTGAAAGGATCAAACCGCCAGGCCCTGGATGTTTTCAATGACTCAGATCCAGTGGTTCCCCAATCCATACTAATGCAAACATTCCCCAGGCGCATCCTGCGTCCGGGGAGTTTCTATCTCCGCCACTTGGGGGAGGAGATCGGCAGGGACTTATTCTCTGAGATAACCTAGAGTGGCCTTTCCGCCCGCCTTTTGATACCAAGCATGGACTTGCGCATCATCAGGATGTGGAAGAATTCAGTGAGCGGGTTGAACGGGACTGCTGGTGAAAACCATTTGTATTTCGTACGCACGCGGGCGATCAGACGAGCATTGCCATTTCCTTCCGGCTGGATTTCCCAGACCCAGGAGGTATCACCGCTCCTATCCCACCACAACACCCATTTATTTTTCCGCAAATACTTGACCCACATGCCCGGCTTGCCATCCTGGCGGACAGGGATCAGATCGCCGGCCTGGAGGTCTTGATGCTCGGGAAGGATGCTTTCCTGGCTCTCCTCGCCTAAATTCTCCAGCCAGCCATTGCGATGCCAGCCCCCCCGAGTGATACCCATTTGAACGATCCAGGGATAGATGTTTTGAGCGGACGCATGGATCGTGACTGCCCGCGTGGCGTCCAAGGAAGGTCTGCCGACGATCTCATCCCCAGGCATGGGGCGTTGGACCTCGGCCCTTGTAGCTCCCCAGTGTAGTTGCCAGGGGTAGAAAAATACAAAATAGACGAATACCAGGACGATAAAACCGATGCCGATCATAATCAGGGATGGCTGCATTTCAATACTCCTTGCTGGGAATAGGTAACGATGAACGAGGAATCATATACTCAGGCTAACATACATACTCCCCAGACGCATCCAACGCCCGGGGAGTATCTGTCTCCGCCACTTGGGGGAGAGGGTCAATTGCTGGCTGTTTTTCCTTCGCTATGATTTATCCGACCTGCTCCGGCAAATTGAGAGACAGCGCTCCTGCGCAAAGGTTGTTGCAGCCTGCTCGTTATTTCAGCTGTTATCGGGGATGTATAATCTGATTGGGTGGTTCACTCCCGTGTTCTGGAGCGGAAGAAATGGAAGGAGCCTGTATGGCCAAACCTTTCCCCCAGGTGAATTTGCGAAACGGCGCCGGGCGATAGTAGGTGGATTATTATCAGCCGTGGACTACATGGTCGGCACTGTGATGCCAAGTTGACTGAGGATCCCCCGCAACCCTCCTCCTTCGATCCGGTCTACAACCCATGATGCCACTTTGTCATCCTTGATCGTCACCTTGCCGTGTTCAGGCGGCGTGGAAAAGGATTTGTGGGTGGCGGCCCTCACACCCGAGGGAGATCAAAGAGGCGGCGCTGCCCGATAACTGACAGTACGATCGCCTCCGGCCTGTTTGGCGGCATACAAGGCTTCATCCGCCGCTTGTAGCAACTCAGTGGTGGTTGTGCCGTGTTCAGGAGTCTGCGCGATACCGGCCGATAAAGTGATCATACCCAGCACCTGCTCACCATAATGGATTTGGAGTCCCTTCAGGAATGTGCGGAGCTGTTCGAGCCGCTCTTGTGTATCGACAAGGGAGGAATCGGGCAGAACGAGCAGGAACTCGTCACCCCCATAGCGGCATGAGATATCGCTCTTGCGCAGATGTTGGCGCAGGACACGCCCGAACTCGCGTAAAAGTGCATCACCCGGGCCGTGCCCAAACGAATCATTGAATTGCTTGAAGCCATCCAGATCGAGCATTACGATCGACAGGGATGCATTCCGGCGCTGGGCTTGATACAGATCACGCGGCAGGGTCTCCTCCAGATAGCGCCGGTTGAAGAGATCGGTCAACGGATCATGGATGGCCTGCTGGCGCAGTTCATCACGCAGTCTCAAGTTGGACAGGGAGAGTTTGATCGTTTCACCCACGGTGACAGCCAGTTGTTGCAGGCCAACTGGATACTTGCCTTTCCGGCTGGCGCTCTCCATCAGGCTCAATACTCCCAATGTTTCACCCTGGATCGTCAGAGGCAGGCACAAGTAGCCGGCCTGAAGGGGATGCATAAAATGGCGGCACAGCAGGCTGGCCTGCAGATCGACCACCTGGTGTAACTGTCCCCGGCGCAGCGCCCAACAGTCCTCCACTGAAAATGTGGCTGCCATGCTCGCCTCAGATCCCCAACGCGCCATCACTTCAAGAGGCTGGTCCCTGGCAGGCTCGATCGCGAGAGAGCCGCTGTGTCCGGGAAACAGGTCTCCCGCCGTCAGCGAAATGACCCGGTACGCTTCAGCCTGTGTCATACAGGACTGCAGCAGAGCGTTCATGCGATTGAGCAGCTGCATTTCACGGTCATGCCATTGGAGTTCAGCCACCAGAGCCAATAGTTCGTTTTTGGCCGTTTGCGCATGAGCCTCCGCCTGCTTGCGTGCCGTAATATCGCGGATGTTGCACTGGATCACTCTCCAGCCATTAACCTGGTAAACATTGCTGACGAACTCCACCTGCCTGCGCTCGCCGGCTTTGGTTTCCAGAGGGATATCCTCGTAGCGGATGTACTCCTTATATTGCAACTGCCGCATGGCTTCCTGGCTGGCGGTGATGTTTTTGACCGGGCCGATCTCCCAAAGCGCCTTGCCGATCAACTCGCTTTTCGAGTACCCCAGCATATCCTGAAGGAATGGGTTGGCGTCGGTAATCCGCCCTGTATCCCCATCCAGGATCAGGATGCCGTCTTTAGCGGTCTCGAAGAGCCGGCGGTAGCGAGCCTCCGATTCCTCCAGAGTAAGATGTTTTTGCTTCGGATCGGTCTGTATTTCTTGGGGGGTTGGCATTGTTGCCTGTCTCTCTGCGAGGATTGGCCGATTCCGAACACGCGGCCTGCCCCGCTTACGCAGCCACCACGAAAGGATCAGAGCATGCCGGCAAGCGCCTCTTTCGTAGTGGTTGCGTCAAGGGTCTTTTATTTCAGGCCCCCCTGGGTCAACTTAAGCTGCCATGGAAGTATTGGGCAATTGCTCCGGTTCGACGACCAGCTTGATGGCAGTTCTCACCTTGTCTTCGATCGTCACATCCGCGAATTCAGGCACGCAGCTGACATGGATGCCATCGAGCCGGAGATAGCCGGTTGCCAGGATAAGCGCTTTGACAGCCTGGTTGACCGCTCCTGCACCAATCGCTTGCACTTCCGCGCGGTGATGTTCACGAACCACTCCGGCAATTGCGCCGGCCACGGCAGCTGTCCGTGAGGTGGCAGATACTTTGATCATATTCATTGTGTGGTCTCCTCAACAGTGAAAAATGGATTTGGCTTTGCGCCTTACTTGATTCGATTCCGAAGATTCAAAAACCCTGGAGGGTACATCACGACCCTGTCCCTCCCGCTGAAATGTTTACCTGTCAACTGAAGCGCTCTGCGAGGCTGCAGCCGGAAGTGTAAAGTAAAAGAGACTGCCCTGACCGACCTCGCTCTCGACGCCCACCTCACCGCCCAGCTTCTCGACGATGTTGTGTACGATCGGCAGACCCAACCCGTCGCCCACCTGACCGAGGCGGCTGAGCGGGTTGCCTCGTGTAAACAGATACGACCGGGCTTCAGGTGGGATACCCGGGCCGTTATCTCGTGTCCAAAAACGGAGCATACCATCCGACCTGGGCGAGGCGCCCAATTCGACCCGTGGCGGCCGCCCTCCATACTTGAGGGCATTGCTAAGAAAGTTGGCCCATACCTCTTCGATCCAGGGTCCGTAGCCGACTGCGTCCG
Source organism: Anaerolineales bacterium (assembly GCA_035298105.1). Taxonomy (GTDB): domain Bacteria; phylum Chloroflexota; class Anaerolineae; order Anaerolineales; family Villigracilaceae; genus Defluviilinea. The sequence continues at coordinate 13,218 of DATGYJ010000584.1, forward strand.
GCCAAACCTGGGGGAGAATAAGCTGAGCCTGCTGTTCCCTGATCATGTAGCTCAAGCGGGCCTGGACATTCGCCACAACCCGGGCCATCTGCACAGCTCCGCGCGGCGCTTCCGCCTTGCTCACTTCGGCGAAGAGCAACAAGCTTTTGATGATGTCTTTCATCTGGTAGGCGGTGGATTTGATCTCCTGCAAGTCTTCCCTCCGTTCTTCGACCGTTAGATCGGGGATGTCCTTGATCAGGTCTGCAGTCATGATCAGGACGGTCAAGGGTTCCTTAAGGTCGTGGGCAACCATGTGGGCGTATTCTTCCAGTTCCCTGTTTCGGGTTTCCAGGGCAGTGACCTGCTCGCACAATTGGGCCCTCGAGCGTTGCAGTTCATCGAACACATCTCTGATCAGACACTCCAGGTTCTGCGGGTCTTTAGGTACATCTGGCAGGTTTACACCGGGCTTTCTGTATAGAAATTCCAGCAGCGAGACGCGTTGTTCGTAGGATGTCATGGGGCAATCCTTTGTATAGGGGGGATGTTTTTTGCATACTTCGATAAATACATATTAAAGCAAATCTCCCCCGGCCGCATCCATCGGTCGGGGAATGTTTGCCTCCGCCAGTTGGGGGATATTTGGAGTTAGCTGACGATGCGCTTCCGCAGCGCAAGCGTTACCGCTTCGGTGCGGCTGGACACTCCTAATTTGGACAGAATATTGCTGACATGGGATTTGATCGTGGATGAACTTACGGTCAGTCTGCCGGCGATCTGGATATTATTCAGCCCCTCCACCATCAGGGCCAAAACTTCACGCTCACGCTCCGTCAGGTCGATACCGGGCGCCGGTAGTTGGTTAGTTGATTCGACCAAAGCTTGCGCAGCCTCAGGGGAGAGCGTGGCGCGACCGGCATGGGCCGCGCGGATGGCTTGCACCAATTCATCGGCAGAGACATCCTTGAGCAGATAGCCGATCGCTCCGGCTTCCAGAGCCTGCTTCACCAGGTCTCCCTCTTTAAAAGAGGTCAGCGCAATCACCTGCACCTGTGGAAACTGCTGGCGGATGGTGCGGGTTGCGGCTGCCCCATCCATATCGGGCATGACCATATCCATGAGGATCACATCGGGCAAAACCTTTGCACAGAGCTGGATGGCGGCTGCACCGCCTTCGGCTTCACCGACCAGTTGCAGATCGTCAAAGACCTTGAGGAAGGTCCCCAGCCCCCGACGGACCATCGTGTGATCGTCGACGAGCATGACGCGAATGGGTTGGGAGGAAGAGTTTGTCATCAGGACTCCTTGCGCAGCACCCTGTGGGTTGCGTAGCACCCTATGGGATAGTGAGCACTGTCTGAGTGGGTGGGGTTTGACCCCAGCGGATGGTGAGTTCTGTGCCGTGACCGGGCTGGCTCGTGATCGATAAGCGTGCGCCCACTCCTTCAGCCCGCTCCCGCATCATGCTCAAGCCATAGTGACCGGAGGTGGTTTGTTCAGGGTCAAAACCCTGGCCGTCATCGCGGATGCTCAATTCAATGGCTGCGCCTTCGTGCTTGAGATAAATCTCCACCGTGCTGGCTGCGGCGTGTTTGGCGACATTATTGAGCGCTTCCTGGCAGACGCGGTAGATTGCCACCTGCACCTCGGCAGGCAGGACGCCCTGCCCTATAACTGTTACTTTGGCCGGGATATTTGTGCGTCCGGTGAACGCATTTCCCAAAAGGCGCAGCAGATCGCCCAGCTCGGCATCAGTGAGGGTCGAGGGGCGCAGCTCAGCCAGCAGGGCGCGCATTTCGGCCATGGCGCCGCGTGTCAACTTACGCAAATCCTCAAGGGAGCGCCGTGCCTCCGCCTGATCTCGATCCCATAAGCGCGGCAGCACTTCGGCGATCAGCCCGGCGGAGAAGAGTGACTGGTTGATGGCATCATGCAGGTTGCGCGCCAGACGCTGTCGTTCTTCCAGGACCGCGAGCGCCTGGGCGTGTCTATAGAGTTCCGCATTGACCAGGGTGATGGCGGCCTGGTTGGCCACACTCAGCGCCAGGTCAGCATGATGCGGCGTGAAGTAATCCTGCTCCTCGTGCGCCACACCTACACCGCCAATAATGCGGTTTTTCACTGCCAACGGTACCCACATCCACGACTGCATCCCCTTGAGCAATGCAGCAGCCCCATCGTCCAGCAGGGCACGCAGAAATTGCGCTTGCGGGTCCTCACTCCACACATCCGCGATCCGGATGGGACGGTGCTCGTTGAACAGTGCCGCCAGGGTTTCCGGACCCTGCAAGCGGATACGGAAAGGCGAAGATTCCTCCAATTGCGGCGTTCCGCGCATTGCGAGCGTGACGAGTGTGGAATCTTCCAGGGCGAACAGCCCGCAACGGGTGTACTCGATGATCTCCCGCAATTGGTCGAGGATCAGACCTGGCTGGAATTCAACGGTGGAGGCCAGCATGTGGGAGATGGCGAGCAGGGTCGCCTGTTCACGCATCTGGGCTTCTATCTGTTTCCCCAGGTTTTTTTCTGTCTGGATGCGCTGGCTGACATCCCGGATGACGCTCAACAGGCATGGACGGCCCCGATAGTTGATCACCGACCTGCGGACTTCGACATGAAATGGCGAGCCATCCCTGTGGATATGGACGATCAGCCCTTCGAACACGCTGCCCGGTTCAGTCGTCCGGACCTGCTCTCTAAATAAGGCATGGCTTTCAGGAAGCATGAAGACCGCCGGATTCAATCCGATGAATTCCTGGCGAGTGTAGCCGTGCATCTCACACGCGGCGGAGTTGGCTTCCACCACGGAGTCCGTCCCTATGTCATAGATCACCAACCCGTCGCTGGCGGCTTCGAAGATATTTCGGTACTCTTCTTCAGAAGTTATCTGGCTTTCAGAAACTTGACTCATAGAGCTTTACCTTTTGCTGAGTTCAATTGCCTGAAGACGATGGATTTCAGCCAGTACATCTTCCGGCTTGGTTGGCTCTGTTGCATGGGATTAACGCTCCTTCGCTCTGCTTTCCGAGAAGGCTTCATTTATTATTATATTCATTTTATTTATGAAAGAGAATGGAATGGATAAGAGCGTTATGAATTGCAGCACGGGATTTATCATATTGCATTCAGCTTTTACGGGATTATGCAGGTTACTTCGGTCATCCGCCATCATACGCCGAACTTTCGATAGAACCATACTTTCACCGCTTGTGTCAGCAACACGTAGCACACCAACAACCCCGCCAGGATCAGCCAGTAAAGCGGAGGCAAAGCCACAAACCCGAGCGTGTTTGCCAGCGGTGAAACGGTTAGCCAGGCGCCGACTGTGACAATGATGATCGAGGTGAATATCAGCGGCCAACTGGCGCGGCTCTGGATGAAGGGAATCTTGTTGGTACGGATAACATGGATGATCAACGTCTGCGTAAAGAGTGATTCCACAAACCAACCGGTGTGGAAAAGTGCAGGATTATTCCAAGCACTGAAGACATACAACATGACGAAGAAAGTGGCGTAATCAAAGATCGAACTGATCGGGCCGATGAATAGGATGAAGCGTTGGATTGCTCCTATCGTCCACTTACGCGGCCTGGTCAACCAGTCGGCATCCACCTGATCGGTGGGAATGGTAGTCTGCGAAAAATCGTAAAGCAGGTTATTGGTCAGTACCTGAATGGGAAGCATCGGCAGGAATGGCAGGAACGCACTGGCTCCCACCACACTGAACATGTTGCCGAAGTTGGAGCTGGCCGCCATCTTGATGTACTTGATAATGTTGCCAAACACGCGGCGTCCCTCCATCACGCCTTGCTCCAGCACCAACAGACTATTTTCCAGCAAAATAATATCAGATGACTCTTTGGCGATGTCCACCGCACTGTTCACAGAGATACCCACATCGGCAGCTTTGAGTGCCGGGGCATCATTGATGCCATCGCCCATGAATGCCACGACGTGTTCCTTGCTTTGCAACGCGCGGATGATGTGTTCCTTTTGCGCGGGAGCCAGCTTGGCAAAAATGCTGGTTAGGCTGGCGGCTTTGGCCAACTCTGGTTCACTCATCGTTTCAATTTGTGAACCAAGCAAAATCTTGTCCACGGGCATTCCCACCTGTTTGCAAATATAAGTGGTAATGATCTCATTGTCACCGGTCAGAATTTTAACATCCACATTCAACGTTTTCAGCCGTTTTAAGGCTTCCATCGCAGAATCCTTGGGCGGATCGAGGAAGGCTAGATAGCCCAGCAGGGTCAAATCGGATTCATCCTGTATTGTATAGCACGGTTCATCGTTATCGCCGGGCATGACCTTGTAAGCCACGGCAACCACACGGAAGCCCTGCGAATTCAAAGCCTGCACAAGCAGCTTACGATGGGTATCGTGCTCCGCCGTTACATCCAGTACCTGTCCTCCAACTTCCACGCACGGCGAAAGGCGCATGATCTCTTCCACAGCACCTTTGCAGATCAAAATATGCTGGTTCTGGTTATTCTCCACAATGACCGACATGCGCCGCCGCTGAAAATCGAAAGGGATTTCATCTATTTTGTGATAATCCGTTTTGACCTTTAGATCCTCTTCAAGGTGACCATGTTTCAGGATGGCTTCATCCATCAGGTTTTTTAGACCCGTCTGGTAATAGCTGTTCATATATCCGTACTGGAGGACGCGCTCGCTTTCATCACCGTGAACATTCAGGTGCTTTTCCAGCACGATCTTGCCCTGGGTGAGTGTCCCGGTCTTATCGGTGCACAGCACGTCTGCAGCGCCAAAATTCTGGATGGCGTTTAAACGTTTAACGATCACCTTCTTGCGTGCCATCGCGATTGCGCCATTCGACAGGTTGACTGTCACGATCATCGGCAGCATTTCGGGAGTCAACCCAACCGCCACAGCCATCGCAAACAGGAAAGCCTCCAGCCAATTATGTTTGCTCAAACCATTGATGATAAAAACGGACGGTACCATCAAGGCGATAAAGCGGATCATGAGCCACGTAAATTTATTGACACCCTTATCAAAGCTGGTCAGTTCGCGCTGACCAACGATGCTTGCAGCCAGCGAGCCAAAGTAAGTTTTATCTCCGGTATGGATGACAACCGCCGAGGCGGTGCCGCTTTCAACAGCCGAGCCGAGAAAGCAGGTATTTGGCAAGTCGAGCGGATTCTCAATCTCCCCGGACACCGGGGCTGGATTCTTCTCTACTGGCAGGGATTCACCTGTCAGCGCGGATTGATTCAAGAACAAGTCTTTGGCAGAAAGTATCCGCACATCAGCAGGCACCATGTCCCCAGCCGCCAGGCGAATGATGTCACCTGGCACCAGCATCTTGAGTGCAACTTCTGCGTCATTGCCATCGCGCACTACTGTGGCAGTGGTGTTGACCATGGCCTTGAGTTTTTCGGCGGCGTTGTCAGCGCGCATCTCTTGATAAAAGCGCAGCACGATGCCGAGCAATACCATCACAAAAATGACGATGGTTGCGCGCAAATCACCCGTTAGATAAGAGAGGATACCCAGCCCTGTCAGCAAAATGACTAGTGGATTCCTGATGTTATCCCACATACGCATCAACGGTGATTGACGCTTCTCGCGCGCGATCTCGTTTAGCCCGTCCCGTTTGATGCGGGCATCGACCTCCATTGCGTTCAAGCCGCTGGACTGCGACTCAAGTTCCCTCAAAACAGCATCAGGCTCTTTGCATGCCATCTCCAGTAAACGATCCGAAACATTTGGCTTATTACCGCCGGCAAGATTTCCCACCTCTTTCTGTGTGCTTTCTGACAAGCCCATTTATTCCTCGCAAATAATATTTCTGATGGGTACAGCTGCGCATTTCACATACAACGAGGTTAATTTCAACTTCAGAAGTGACCGACTTTCAGTAACTTGACTCATAAAGCTTTACCTTTTGCTGAGTTCAATTGCTTGAAGACGATGGATCTCAGCCAGTACATCTTCCGGCTTGGTTTCCATTTCAAGGTCAGCCAGTTCACTGTTCTCATGATCCACGATATTCAGCTTGTCCTGTATGGCATCCAGCATCTGCAAGACGCGCGTCAATTCATGCTCGGTCAGGAGTCCAATATGTAAATCCAGGTCGGCGCGGCGTTCCGTCTCTTCGCCCAGGCGGTTCTGGCTGATGAGCACAAATGTCGAAAGGAAAATTGCTTCCAGGGATACAATCATGGTCAGGAGTCCATAGGGGAATGGATCAAACACACGCACTCCGAACCGTCCGGTGTTAAGCAGAATCCAGATCCCAAACCAGATGATATGGATATAAGCGAAAATCATCCGTCCTGAGAAGGAGGTGATGGCATCAGCCATCCGGCCCTGAAGACCGCGTTCGCTGGCAGCCTTTGTGCGGAGATGGATGATCGTGCGGATGTTTCGCTCGATCACTTTACTCAGGGCCGGGTTATCTTTCTCGTGGCCTTCTTTTTCTTTCTGATCTCGTTGGCTCGGTTGCATAGGCTTTACGTTCCTCGGCTTTGTTTTCTAATACGGCTGCATTTATTCTACTGCAATCGAAAATATTGTGTCATCCTTCACCTGGCTTCGATATGACATCTTTACGGCCTGCTCAACCAGCGCTCAGGCTGACAAATTTTGTATGCCTTTAATCCAGGAGCCTATCCAGTTTTATACTGGCGCGTATTTTGACCCAATAGTGTGTTACACTACTACAGGCATTTTATAAACAATAGGTTTATCAATCGGGGGTAACGGAGACTGTTCCATAGGGAACAGCCATTAATACCCAGGCCCATTTGCTCTGAATTAGCCGGATTAATTCTTGGCGCAAAACTCGCTCACGCCGCCATCCGTCGCGCAGCCCACTCGAAGGGTGCGAATGAGGGCGGCGCAGGGAGCGCCTTTGCACTGGAAGCCGGATTAGTCGTAAAGGAAAGCATTATGAATAAGAGAGAAACAGTACAAGCCCTCGTGGATTCCATCCAGAAGGGCGATTTTGAGAATGCAAAATCCATGCTCGCGGATGATTTTCAATTCAGTGGGCCCATCCCTGAGCCGATCACCAAGGAGGCCTGGCTTGGAATGAGTTCCAGTTTGAAAACCGCCTTTCCGGACCTGGATTACCATTTCAAGGTGATCGGCGCCGAGGGTGATGTTGTAAAAACCACCTCACAACTGAGCGGCACACATACCGGCTCGTTCGATCTAACGAATATGCAAATGGGAGTGATCCCTGCCACGAATAAAGCCTTTTCTGCGAAACCGGAAAAGACAAAGATAACGGTCAAAGAGAATAAGATCACCTCATGGGCTGTCGAGCCAACTGAAGGCGCCGGCCTGACGGCGATCCTTCATCAACTTGGTATTGGGTCCACTTCGTGATCTTCTGTAAGTGCGCTTTAACGTAACAGCTGAGTATTAAATAACTGGACCTGTCTGGTGCCATAGCCGTTAGCCCTGTTATAGGGTTGGCGGCATTTCTT
>DATGYJ010000585.1:0-4492 GCA_035298105.1 Anaerolineales bacterium
AGAGAAGATAAAGGTTCGCCCACAAGACGAGCCCATTGACTCGTTTCGCCGCCTGCAATAGGTGATGGTGATTATTCCAGTAAATTCCGAGAAACACAAAACTGAGCACATAGCTCAGAAATACCGGAACTAACTCACGCAAGGCGGACCAATCCGTGCCCCGCGGTACTCGTAATTCCAGTACCATGATCGTGATGAGGATGGCGATGACACCGTCACTAAACGCTTCGAGCCGGCTTTTACTCATGTGTGCAAGGATAATCGAAGAAGGCAGGTTGATGCAAGAGCCAACCCCTCCCAGCCCAAATTCAACGACCCAGGGATTGAATGCGTTTCGTAAGGTTCCATCGTTGTATTTGTCCTGACAGGATACTTCGCAAGTGGATGTGCCGCTGCGTAGCGAGGCAAAGGGGGTATGTAACAAAATGTAACCTCTCGCGTATTGACTTCTTTCCTCCCATAAGTACAATGATAACGTACGAATGTTATTTTTTACCGTTATCAACCAGCTTGAGAGGAGATTTGCCATGAACGCGCAGAGACTAGCTCTTAAACGTTTATTGCTGACTTGCGTGAGCATATTGACATTGATTTCGGGGGTAATTTCGCCAACAACTGCGCTTGCCTCCCATACACCTGATCCCACCACCGTGACAATCCCTGGCTCCTTCCAATCGGAGGTCGGTTGCTCCGGCGATTGGGATGCTGCCTGTGCCGCCACCCACCTCAGTTACGATGCCACGGATGGGGTCTGGCAGGGTGCATGGACAGTGCCAGCCGGTACCTGGGGGTACAAAGCGGCCCTCAACGATAGCTGGGATGAGAATTACGGTGCAAATGCCCAACCCAACGGACCAAACATCGGACTGACCCTGGGTTCTGATGCCTCGGTCAAGTTTTACTATGATCATAAGACCCATTGGGTCACCGATAACCAGAGTTCTGTGATCGCTGTTGCCCCTGGCAGTTTCCAATCCGAGCTGGGCTGCCCGGACGATTGGCAGCCAGATTGTCTGCGCTCCTGGCTGCAAGATGTTGACGGCGATGGCACCTATTCGTTCAGCACTACCGCAATTCCTGCGGGCAGTTACGAGGCCAAAGTCGCCCTCAATGAAAGCTGGGATGTCAACTACGGTCAAGGCGGTGTTCCGGGCGGCGCCAATATCCCGTTCAATGTTCCGGCGGATAATTTGGTGGTGACGTTCAGTTATAGCTCGACTACCCATGTGCTCGATATTCAAGTCCAACAGCCCACCGGGACCACCGTCACACTGGCAGGGGATCTGCAATCGGAGTTGGGCTGCCCTTCAGACTGGGACCCGGCGTGCCCCATCACGGACCTAAGCCTGGATACCGAGGATGATGTTTACCAGGGTGTCTTCAATGTCCCTTCGGGAAGTTTTGAATATAAGGCGGCTATCAATCATAGCTGGGACGAGAACTATGGGCGTTATGCTCAATTCAATGGTCCCAATATCCCACTCGCCTCAACCGGGGCGAATATCAAGTTTTATTACGATCACAAGTCTCACTGGATCACGGATAACAAGAGTTCTATTATTGCCGTTGCAGCAGGCAGCTTTCAATCTGAATTAGGTTGTTCAAATGATTGGGATCCTGCCTGTCTACGCTCATGGTTGCAGGACCCCGATGCAGATGGTATCTACACGTTCGAGACAACAGCCTTACTGGCAGGCAGCTACGAAGGCAAAGTCGCGCTCAATGAAAGCTGGGACCTGAACTACGGTCAGGGCGGGGCACCCGGTGGCGCCAATATTCCATTCACAGTGCCTTTCGACCACGCCAAGGTCACGTTTACCTATGACTCCACTTCGCATGTGCTGACCATCTTTGCAGGGTTTGCCCAGGATAACAACATCGCCTGGGATGGATTGCGACACGATTCTCGTGATTTGCTTTACCGTACGCCCGGAGGTGCAGTGTCTGCGGGAACGGATGTGCTCATTAGGTTCCGTACATTCCACAACGATGTGAGCGGCGTCTCTCTGCGCCTCTACGATCTGAACGCCAACGCACAACAGATCATGCCGATGACGCGTGCCGCCGAAGATGTCTCATGCTACCAGCCCGGCCTTGAGTCCTTCACCTGTGACTTCTGGCAAGCCGCCCTGAAGGAAGGAAGCCCAAATAACTTATGGTATCGCTTCATCGTGACCGATGGCACGGATACCGATTACTACGCCGATAACACTCCCGCGCTGGATGGCGGCTTGGGCAGTCCCAGCGAGGATGCAGTAGACAACAGCTATGCCCTCATGTTCTACAGCCCATCGTTCAGCGCACCGGCCTGGGCGGCAAGCGCCAGTATCTATCAGATCTTTCCCGACCGCTTCCGCAATGGACGCGCCAATAACGATCCCACGACCGGGGATATCCGCTACGATGACCCGGTCCTCAGCCTCCCATGGGGTACCCTGCCGGAAGGCTTTTGCCGCAACTACACGGACGCCGACACCAATTGCCCCTGGCGGTTTGATTCGACCCCGCCCGATTGGAGTCCCACCAAGGAGGGTCCCCGCGGGCGTGATTACTATGGCGGTGACCTAAAAGGTGTGGACCAAAACCTGGATTACCTGAAGTCGCTTGGCGTTACCACCCTCTATTTCAACCCGATCTTCGACGCCGGCTCGAATCATGGTTATGACACGCAGAACTATTTCCAGATCGATCCTTATTTCGGGACGCAAAAGGAGTGGGACAATCTGGTCAAACATGCTAACCAGCTTAAGATCAAAATTGTCCTGGACGGTGTTTTCAACCATCTCTCGTCCGACAGTCCAATTTTTGACCGCTACCATCATTACAATACGATTGGAGCTTGTGAATCGCTCCAATCCCCGTATCGAAGCTGGTTCACCTTCCACGATGTCGCCGTAGGCACCGGCTCGTGCGTGGGGAGTGGAGGCCAGGCGAATTCAGCGACCTATGACGGCTGGTTCGGTTTTGATACCATCCCGGTGATCAATAAGTCTCTGGATGCTGTGCAGCAATATTTCCTGACCAGCCCTGATAGCGTCTCGAAACATTGGCTGAACGCTGGCGCAGGTGGATGGCGCCTGGATGTGATGGGCGATCCATCTTTCCCGAGCGGATACTGGGAAACCTTCCGCACGCAGGTCAAGAGCACCAAGTCTGATGCACTCATCATCAGCGAGACCTGGCAAAAAGACAGCACTCTGCTGCGTATGTTGCGGGGTGACCGTGCCGACACCACCATGAACTATCGCCTGCGCGATGCAGTAGTCGGGTTCCTTGCCCCGCAGGCTTTTGACTCGAAGGGCTTCGCAGATAGCGGGCGCATTATTCTGCCTTCTGAGTTTGCGGCAAGGCTTGAATCCATGCGTGAGGACTATCCCGATGCCGTTTATTACTCTTTGATGAACCTGTTGGACAGCCACGATACCGAGCGCATCCGCTGGACGCTGACACCTGGTGAGGAAACAACAGCTTCAAAAGAGGGGGATGCCACAAACGTGGCAGAAGGGAAACTACGCCAGCGTCTCGCTTCCTTGATCCAATTTACCGTCCCGGGCGCACCAACCGTCTTTTACGGCGATGAGGTTGGTATCACCGGCGATGATGACCCCGATGACCGCCGCACGTATCCCTGGCAGGATCTTGGTGGTACGCCTGATCAAGATCTCTTCACACATTATCAGACCCTCAATGCCTTAAGGGCTGCCAATGATGTGCTGGTGCATGGCGATTTCAAGGTTTTATTCGCTGATGATCATTCCGGGGTTGTTGCCTATGGACGTAAGACTGGCAGTCAGGCCGCGATCATCATCGTCAATCGTAGTGATCAGGCTCAATCTGGCCCGATCCCGGTCGCTGGTTATCTGCCAGATGGCGTGCCACTTAACCAGGCCTATATCGTTGGCACGGGCGGTCCGGGCTCCGTCACAACTGCAGACGGTGCGATCTCGAGTTCACTTGGAGCTATGAGCGCGGTGATCTTGCTGAGCGGATCGGTTGACCTCCAGCCCACACCCGCTCCTGCCGGCCTGCAAGTGACAGAAGAGGGGAATGGTTCCGTTAGCCTGGAATGGAATAGCGTCCCCGATGCAGATGGCTACAACCTGTATCGCAGCCCACTGAGCGGCGGTGGTTGGATGAAGGTCAATACCGAATTGCTTGGCTCCCCAGACTTTATCGATACCGGTTTACAAAACGCACACACCTACTATTACGTGGTGACCGCGGTGGATGGCTTTGGAAATGAAAGCGCGTATTCCAATCAAGTCGGAGCGCTGCCGCATCTCACCATTGATTGGGCGAACCTGGCCTCACCTCAATCCATGACCCATACGATCAGCGTGACAGACCGTACAGACAACGTTTACGGACAAGTCTTTATCGACGGGGTCACGAATCACACCGGTCCCACACAGGGTCTGCGTGCGCAACTGGGCTTTGGAACGGATGGCAGTGACCCGAGCGGTAATGCGAATTGGGTCTGGGTCGAGGCGGC
>DATGYJ010000586.1:0-30411 GCA_035298105.1 Anaerolineales bacterium
ACTCGTAATTGTAAGTTTTCTTTACCCATCATCATAAGATCTGGGTAACACGTTAAAAATAGCGGTGGGAAATCCCAACCTTTTCATAGAATTACCTGTATATCTAGTAGTTGATGTGAGCGTCCACAACAATGGAGCCAGAGATGGAAGATTTGCAAGCCATCCGCCGCTTAAAAAGCGGCGATATCGGCGGGCTGGAGTGCTTGATCGCCCGCTACCAGGGAAAAGCCCTTCGTACGGCTTTTCTGATCACACATGATGAGTCAATGGCCGAAGACGTGGTTCAAGATGTCTTCATCCGTTTCTACCAACGCGCCGGAGGCTTTGACGAGAGGCGCCCATTCGAACCCTATTTCATGCGCAGTGTCCTCAACGCGGCGCTGAACTCTATTGAGAAAGAGAAAAGGAATTCAGCATCCCTGGCCGAGGAGGATGAGTCTGAACTCGAGAGCCTCCTCCAACAGGCCGCCTCTGTTGAAGAACAGGTCGAGTTCAATACGCTCAAATGGCAGATTGGCGCGGCTCTCGCAAAGTTGTCGCCTCGCCAGCGAGCAGTGATTGTCCAGCGCTACTATCTTGAGATGAGCGAGAAGGAAATGTCCGAGGCGCTGGCAGCTCCTCCCGGAACGGTGAAATGGCTGTTGAATGCCGCCCGCGACCGCCTGCGTTCGCTGCTTGGCTCTGAGAGGAGGACGGAATGAATAGAAGGACTTATTCCCAAATCCTGGATCATGTGGCTCGTGAGCACCTGGCTGAAAATACCGATCTGGCTCCGCGTATTCTGGCGCGAATTCAGAAAGGGAAAAGTGCAACCATGCAACCACGTAAGAAAATTTTTGTGACCGCGTTTCTGATATTGCTGGTGCTTGTGATCGTGCTGGCGAATGTGCCTGCCGTGCGAGCAGCCATCCAGCGTTGGATTGGCTACGTGCCCGGGATGGGTCTGGTCGGTGAGGGGCAGATCCGTGTATTGGCCGAACCGGTTGCTATTACACGGGAGGGGATTACGCTGACCGTGGAACAGATGTGGGTTGATTCGGACCGGACCTTCATCCAGTATTCGGTCGAGGGCTGGCCCTGGCGTAAATTGAGTACCGGCTCTCCCACCAATAGGTGTCTTGACCCCGCGGTTTTGCGTTTGTCAGATCGCGAGCTTGCGATTACCCGACCACAATCGTCGTTCGGTTGGGTATCGGGCTATCAGCTTAAGAGTATTTATCCTGCAATCCCAGCCACCGTAAATAAAGTGGCTTTTGTGATGCCCTGTCTTGTAATGGCGTTGCCAGGCGAAGCTCCCGAGGACTGGGAATTGTCACTGCGCCTGATTCCAGCTCCGCCCGGTACGGTTTTCCCGGTCATCGAGATTTCCACGCCGGTCGAGGCGACTCCAACAGTTCTGCCCCAGGCGCAGGCCGGTTTGGTCACCACTGGAATTTCACTCGCTCTCGACCGCGCCGTACAGATGGATGACGGCTACTTGCTCTATGCGACCGTCCACTGGGAGAACACGGGACTGGATTGGATCGATTTCCCCAGCCCGGAAACGCTCCACCTGCTGGCTGCGGATGGGCAGGAAGTGCTCTACGAGCTGGACTGGGAGGCAACCAACGCCCTCCAAATGACTCCACAATCCGGACAGACAACCTTCGCCATCAAGACTGCACCCATATACGTTTCCGGACCTTTGACGCTTGTTCTTGACTCTGTCTCTGCGAGCGCAGCCGCAGATGCAAGCTTCAGCTTCGATCCGGGGCCTGACCCCAAACCTGAGCAAGTCTGGGGATTGAACCAGGATGTCAATGTAGGACACGGGCATTCTCTGCGGGTGTTGAAGGTAACGTATCACCTCGCCGATGAGACGAAGGCCTGGCTTAGTTTCGAGCTGGAATCGCAGACGGGTATAACCTACGCCAGCTTGTTCGATAAGGCACATCCGCTAACCGGGACGGCAGGAGGCGGTGGCGGCGGAGCCTCCCTGCCCGGACCATTTACTTCCGATCTGTATTACCTGGGACCCTTGCCTGCGGGACCCATCACGGCAAATATCACCGGCATCTCGTTCAATTTGCCGGGTCACTGGGAAGCGCAATGGACACCGCCAGTGTCCGATGTGCAAATCACGCCAGAGGCTCAAGATTCCGCCTGCCTGACGCGTGAAAGCTGGGAGCAGGCTCTACAACAACAGATTCCCCTGCCGGATGGTCTTAACGGAACGCTGGCGCTCTTTGATGTGGTTCCACCCACCAACAATTATCAGGTATCGGTGGCAAAGCTGGATGGCAGTGAGAACAGGTCGATTGGGCCCGGGTCTGTGCCTTCGCTTTCCCCCGACAAAACTCACCTGGTTTCTATTGGCCCGATGGTCGCCGGTCCCGCGGATGGGCTATATATGACAGACCTTGCTTCGGGTAATACAAGCCTTCTGCCAGGCACAACCACCGGCGATATCAACCCGCTCTGGTCGCCGGACGGAAGCAGAATTGCCTTTACGCGCGGCCCTTCCTCCGGTCTCATCGGTGCTCCGGGTCCATATAAGATGATGGTGACGGACCCGGACGGCTCAAATCTTCGCCAGTTAACGGATAGCAGTGAGGTCAACTATGCCATGGCATGGATGCCGGATGGCAAGCGCCTGCTCTATACGATGCTATCACGAGATGGCGCCTCCCTGCATATCATGGATATTCAAACGGGTGAGGCCAGCTCGCTGTTCGATATTAATTACAACGGCAGCGTGGTGGTCTCGCCGGATGGAAAAAGGCTGGCTTTTGAAGAGATGCTGCCCCTGGATCGATATGGTCTGTTTGTCGCAAACCTGGATGGTTCGCACCGCAAACTGTTGTCAAGTGGCGATCCTTATATCGTTACGGTTCCTGCCTGGAGTCCGGATGGGGAGTGGGTGATCGCCAGCCTTCACGATCCGGATGGAAATAAGCATCCGAATCCCATATTGGTATTGATCCACGTGGATAGCTGCCAAATGATTGCCTTGCCCAATCTGAGCGGTTATGTAACCTCCTGGCTGCCATAAAAGTCTCTTGAAAAGCCTATCCACTTGACCAGTCCAAGACTCCCCCATCGGCGGGGGAGTCTTTTGTTGCTTGCAGCTATGATGCGAACAGAGCATTCATAGGGCTTACCGCAAAGGAGATCTGAAATGGAACCAATTTCGCGACCCGCCGTCATCACTCCGAGCATCATCGGTCTCGCTTTGCTCGCGGCCATCATTGTATTCATCGGTGCTACGGGCAAAAAAGTCCCCATTCTCTCCAATGTCCGCCTGGACATTATCCTGGTAGTCATCATTGGAATGACGATGTGCATGCAGGGCGGTATCGGACGCGTCGCAGCGACCGGTGAATGGGCACATCCGCTGGCGATGATTGGATATATCCTGGGTGGCTTGATCCTGCTCATCACATTGGCTGCCTTTGCAGGCTGGAAGCTCCCATATATCCAGAATAATCAGCAGGCATTAATTGCCATTGCCATATTGACCGGGCTCAAAGTAGTGAATGCATTGACACACTATCTTTTATCTCGAGCGTCATGAGGGTCACAGGCCTTGCGGGGGTTGACGGAGCCTTCGCAGGGCCGGCCCAAACCAGTCTCAGGAGCGAATAAACAATGATCAAATTCGATCTTTCCAAAAAAGCTCGCACGCAAATGATCCTGCGCGCCTTGTTGGCGCCCGTTCTCATGATCGGCTTGCTCTTCCTGGTCGCAGGTCGCTGGGATTACTGGCAGGCCTGGGTCTATTCGGGGATAAACATCCTTATCCTGGTGTTGATGAGTACCCTACTCACCAAAAACTCTGAACTTGTCGAAGAGCGCCTCAACCCCAAGGAAGGCATGAAAGGTTGGGACAAGTTTTACTTCGCCCTGACCACGCCGCTTTACATCATCGCATTGATCTTAGGCGGTCTGGACGCCCGCTTCGGTTGGACAGTGAACATGCCGTTGTGGGTCTACTGGGGGGGTGTTCTCATTTATCTGATCGGCCAGGGATTCTTTCTCTGGGCGCGCTATACCAACAACTATTTCTCGAGTGTGGTGCGCATTCAAACAGACCGCGGCCATACGGTCTGCAAGGAAGGCCCTTACCGCTACGTCCGCCATCCCGGTTACGTTGGCGGCTTCTTATTTACCGTCACTGTTGGCTTGCTGCTGGGTTCCTGGTGGGCATCCATTCCACAGGTGATCGCCGCCTTGATGCTCATTTGGCGCACCGCCCGGGAAGATAAGACATTGCAGGCTGAGTTGCCCGGCTATGCAGAATATGCGACCGAGACACGCTTTCGTCTCTTACCCGGTATTTGGTAGTCATGGAAATCAAAGGTGTTACCGGTATGCAGACTCGCAAATTCAGCGCACGGATTGCCAGTCTCTTCCTGTCCTGCATGGCCTGATGGGGATCGCCGGACTGCTGTTCACTAATTCCATTCCCTTTGGCTTGATCAGTTGACGATGACATAGGCAACCCCGTCTGGACTTTTACATTTGGCCTTTCCCCGTTGGATGCCACCCACACTCGTTTGATCGTACGAGAAAGTTTTCGGAGCGACTTTATGCCTCCGGCTGCTGTATTTGTTCTTGAAATCCCGGATGTTGTGATGGAACTGAAGGCGCTGAATACGGTCAAAGACCGAGCGGAGGGTATGACGGAGTCGGCTTTGATCACGCCGCTCGAAATTATTGTTTGGTTAGCTGCATTGATTATGGGTTTGACTGGGGTGGTGTGGTTTGCGAACTATCGTGATTCGAGAATGCCTCTGGCACTCATCGTGGTCTCCGCGGTTGTTCTGTTGCTAATTACGTTTCTGTTTCCTCCGCTCTGGCTGCGCGTAGTACTTGATCTTGGTCTGCTTGCCGGGCTGGTTTGGATGGCCCGGCGACCCATTCAGGTTATAGAACTGCAGCCTACAGCAGAAATTCGTTCAGTGTAAACAGGAAGGCAGTGTCCATTTCTTGGATTCATCAAAAGAGAATGCCCGAATAGGAGAATAACAATGAAAAATCAATCCGCTCTCAACTGGCTAGTCCCCCTCGTCGCCATGCTCGCGCTTGTAGCCGCTGGTGCCGGGCTTTTCTGGCAAAGTGGCGGTAGTTCCTATACGTTCAACACGCTCTACGGTGAGACGGTCGAGATCTATGGCCAAGGGCTGTATGCTCACGATACCATCTTCTCCGCCGGCGCCTCACAAGGAGGAGATTTAGTAGCGCTCTTTATGGCTCTTCCGCTACTTGTGATCTCCTTTAGCCTGTATCGCCGCGGTTCGCTGCGCGCAGGATTTCTAGTGGCGAGCGTACTCGCTTATTACCTTTATTACAGTGCTTCCCTCGGGCTTGTGGTTGCCTACAACAACTTGTACCTGGTCTATCTGGTGCTGTTTTCGGCAAGCTTCTTTGCTTTTCTCTTGGCGCTCCTGGCAATTGACCTCCCATCTCTGCCTGCCCGGTTTTCATCACACCTGCCGCTGCGTGGGATGGCAATCTTTATGTTCATTGTAGGAGTAGGGGTCGCATTCATCTGGCTCAGCGATGTGATCGGCGCACTGACCACGAACGGCGTGCCCGAAGCATTGGGAGCCCATATCTCACTCCTGACCTATACACTTGATGTGGGAATCATTGCGCCGAGCTGTCTGCTGGCCGGCTTCCTCATTCTCCGCCGCGCTTCGCTGGGCTATCTATTGACGGGCCTCCTGACCATCCTGTTGGCATTGATCGGCGCCATGGTGATTGGGCAAACCGTTATGCAGTTGAACATCGGGATTCAGCTCAGCATTGGTCAGGTGATCGGAAAAGTCGCAACGTGGATCATCCTGGGTGGGATCGCCGTCTGGCTGAGCATTGTGTTCCTCCGCAATTTATCAGATACAGGGCTGCCGCAGACAGTACATCCTTCGGAGCTAAGAGCCAAAGCTGAGAGCAGCCGCTAATCAGGCGAAATACTAAAACAACAAACCAAAGATTATTGATATTTGAAAAACTAATTTCCGATTCTTATGTCGTTGCGAGGAGGGCGCTTTTCCCGACGAAGCAATCTCAGGGTTCAATTCATCTGTAAGGTTACTTGAAAGTTGGAGATTGCTTCGCAGCGAACGCTCGCAACGACATATATGCGATGGAAATTATTAATTCAAAATTCAGTAGGAGGCTTTCAATGAACACTGTTCCAGCAACAAGACCCAATCATGTCCGTGTCATATGGCTGGCCGTAGCACTGGCACTCGTCGCAGCCCTGGCCTATGTGCTGATCGCCCTGGATTTCCTCGGCATTGGCGATCTCAAGATGGGCCCGGACGGCGACGTGATCATTTACGTTGCCGCGGGAAGCTATCTCCTTGGCGGGCTGTTGATCCTGGTCCGCCGCCGCTGGCTGTGGATCATCGGCGCGCTGATCAACGCCCTGGTCATGTTATTCTTTTTCAAGCTGTACCAGGAGCGACCGGCCGTGATGTTTTCTCCGGGCGGGATTATTACAAAGATCCCACAATTGCTGCTTGAGGTCGCTCTGATCTATCTCATCGCTACCGATTGGCTGGGCTCGCGTAAATCGGGCGGTTGAGATTCATTTTGAATCAAACTACCGGAGCATGAAATGAAAGAACAATCCTACAAGAAAATCGCTGTTTTTGTAGTGCTCACCTTTGCCCTGAGCTCCATCTTCTATTACCTGGTCATTTCAACCGGGTCTTTTCCCACCTCCTATGGCCTGGGGATCATGTGGTGTCCGGGCGTTGCAGGCATTGTCACTCAACTGATCTTCAACCACAATCTGCGCGGCATGGGCTGGAAACCGGGGCGCGGCAGATACTTACTGGCTTCCTATTTTCTGCCGCTGGCATACACATTCGTAGTTTATGCGATTATCTGGCTGGTCGGATTGGGGAAGTTCGACCCGGCTGCGTTATACAAATTCGTCAGCGAGGCGAACGGACCAGACTCTACGCCATTCGGGATCGTGGGCACCTATGTGGTGATCCTATTGACCCTGGGATTCATCGTCAACTGTGTGGCAGCGTTGGGCGAAGAGATCGGATGGCGCGGTCTGCTCGTGCCGGAGCTGGCAAAGACCACATCCTTTGCCAAAACGGCATTGATCAGCGGCGGCATCTGGGCCGTCTGGCACTGGCCCTTGATCCTCTCGGGAGAATACAACAGCACCGGTACACCTCTCTGGTTTGGGTTAATCTGCTTCACGATCATGCTGATCGGCCTCAACTTCGCCTTTACCTGGTTGCGACTTAAATCAGGAAGCTTGTGGACAACAGTCCTGCTGCATGCCGCCCATAACCTCTTCATCCAGGCCTTCTTCAATCATCTCACCTCCAATACAGGGATCACCGAGTATGTGATCGATGAGTTTGGCATCGGGCTGGCGTTGATGGCACCGGTACTGGCTTATCTCTTTTGGCGCAAACGCCAGGATATCGAAGTTGTTGATACTGAGCTTCCACGGAGCAGGGTTCCTGAATTTGCGCCAGCAAAATAAGAACCAGCCATATTGTGTACTGACGTATACACCTGTCGGCGTGGCTGGGCATTTGAAGATGCCGATGTCATCTACGAGGAATTGGTCCGGTATGAGTATGAACATCATATAGATCCGTTTGATGTTCAGGTATGCCTTGACCAAATGGAATGGGGCTCTATCCATCAACCGCGCAAAACCCTATTCGTACTAACGGCCAAAAAACAATAGCACAACCTGTCCACCTGACCAGGTGGAGACTCTCCCACTGGCAGGGGAGCCTTTTTTGTTTTCCTGCTATCATGATAGAAATCGATCTTTGCCCAGATATTACAATATAACAGCTGACCGCATAGAAAATTGGAGACGAAATGGACACTGGCAACACGAAATCACTGCAGATAGGCTCCCCCGTAACGCTCAAGGTCTGGATTCAGGATCACCCAATAACAGCATATATTCTGTTTGCCATTGTGTGGTCATGGAGCATTTGGTCCCTGCTATTCCTGGTGATCAAGCCAGGAGGGTTGCTGCATAATCCTCCCCCACTCTCTTTTCTGTTCGTGATCGTGGGCGGGATCGGTCCCTCTCTCGGCGGGCTGCTCATGACGCGGCTGATTTACGGGCCCGCAGGTATGCAGGCACTGGGGGCACGCTTCCGCAATTGGCATGTCGGCCGCGCCTGGTTTGCTCTACTGATCATCCCCGCTATCACAGCCATCACGCCGCTTCTGCGCTGGCTGGCGGGCTATACGGTGAGCATGAATGCGATCCTGAGTTTGATCGTCCCCGGTCTGGGATTGGGTCTCATAGCAGGCTGCATGGAAGAAATTGGCTGGCGCGGCTTTCTACTGCCTCATCTGCTTAAACGCTACTCGCCTCTCATTTCCACCTTACTCTTGGGCCTGGTCTGGGGCGGTTTGTGGCATGGATACGCCGATTACTTTGGCCTAGGCGACAAAGGGGCTGCGTTCTGGCCGCTGGTGCTATTGGAAGGCCCCTGCCTTCTGACAGCCTGGTCGCTGATTATTACGCGAGTCTATCAGAGGACAGAGGGCAGCTTGCTGCTCTCCATCCTGATGCATGCCAGCCTCTCCTCCAGCGCGCTGATCTTTGGCCAGCAGTATACAACGCTCGACGAAGAAATCATCTGGACTGCGATCAGTGTTGGGGTGGCGCTGTTTGCGGCGATCCTGATCTGGCTGGGCACTCGCCGCGTGAGAACATAGCACCGGGGATGATAAGAAAGTTTTGTATGGGAGAAAAACAATGAAGTATCAATCTGCTCTCAAATGGTTAATCCCTCTGATCGAAATTCTGGCTTTATTCGCGGTCCTGATGGGATTATTTTATGAAACCCCAGGCCAGCCTTACCCGGTCACCTCTTTTCGGGGGGAACAGGTCATGATCAATGGGCATGGATTGTATTACTACGATACGGTCAGTACTGTAGCACAGATGCAGGGCAATGACATCATCACACTCTTCGTCGGCTTGCCGTTATTGGTCATCTCAACCTGGCTGGCCTTCCAGGGTTCACTGCGCGGTCGCCTGTTGTTGACGGGCACGTTGGCCTTTTTCCTCTATACCTACATGTCCATGTCCATGCTGACAGCGTACAACGCGCTGTTCCTGGTGTACGTAGCCTTATTTACCATGAGTCTATACGCCTTCATCCTCAGTATGCTGTCCTTTGATCTGGCGGACTTGCCGCGTCACTTCTCTGAACGCTTGCCGCGCGGCTGGATCGCCTGCGTATTATTTGCCGTTGGAGGCTTCCTGGCGCTCGCCTGGTTCGGACGTGTGATCCCTGAACTGCTTCATCCCGGCACGCCTGCCGCCCTGGAAAACACAACCACCCGCGTCATCCAGGCTATGGACCTGGCGCTCATCGCCCCACTGGCGATCCTGGCAGGCATTCTGTTATTGCGCCGCAGCGCCTGGGGTTATCTGCTCGCCTCGGTAGCGATCCTCAAGGGTCTAACCATGGCGTTGGCAGTCAGCACGATGGGGATCAATATGGTATTGAAGGGCGTGCCGGACAGCCTCGGAATCCTGATCCCCTTCCTGGTTCTGACCGTTCTTAATTTGGTGACGGCGATTGTACTAATAAGAAATATCGATGTGCGACCCGCTCCTCAAAACATAAAACTATACTCTTGACCACACGGTACTTTCGGACAGTGTAAAAACTCTCCCGTAGACGGGGTCACGATTGCCAGGCGCATGGACTCAAATACTGTGCGGTGTACTTTGAATCGTTCAACCCGGAAACTGCCACGTTCTGGATGAAATATTTCGAGCCGGTCTGTTATTCGGTTCTGCGCGTTCCCGAAACATAGATCATTGGCTACTCTGCTGTCGATCGCAGGGACCTATCCACCTGGACAGTCCAAAACTCCCCTCCTGGCAGGGGAGTTTTTTTCTTCCTTTTACTATACTGATAACATAAAGGAGCCACTATGTTATCTCCTGTCATTCAAATCTCGTCACTCTCACGACGCTTTGGTGAAAAGTACGCGGTCAATCAATTGACCTTCGAAGTCCAGGCAGGTGAGATATTTGGCTTTCTCGGTCATAACGGCGCCGGAAAGACAACAACGGTTCGCCTGCTGAACGGCGTGCTCGAACCAACTTCCGGGGAGGCACGTGTACTCGGGTTGGATCCGCAGACTGAGGGACCCGCCCTGCGTGCCCGGACCGGTGTGTTGACTGAAACGCCATCCCTGGATGAACGTCTCACGGCTCGCGACAATCTATCCATTTATGCCGATTTATACAATGTCCCACGCACAAAAGTCGCCGGGCGGGTGAATTCCCTGCTCACGGAATTCGAGCTGGCCGACCGTGCCGATGAGAAAGTTGGTGGATATAGCAAAGGGATGAAACAACGCCTCGCCCTTGCCCGGGCCCTGCTTCATCAACCAGAAGTTCTTTTTCTCGACGAGCCCACTTCCGGTCTCGACCCTGTGGCAGCCCGGCATGTCCACACCCTGGTGGAAAACCTGGCTCGGCGGGAAGGCTGTACGGTATTCCTCTGTACCCATAATTTGATGGAAGCCCAAAAGTTATGCGACCGCGTAGCTGTAATGGAACAGGGCTCTCTCGTTGCGTTGGGCACACCTGAAGATCTGACCCGTCAATATGTGAAGCACCTCGATGTGGAGCTGGAGGTGGATCCCTCTCAAATGGAGTGTGCTCTGCAGAGTTTGCACGAGACGCCTCAATGGGTGCTTGGTTCCCCAAAACAAGAAAAGGGGATGATTACCCTGACACTTGCCGGGCGAGAGACTATTCCCGAATTGTTATGCTTTCTCCTGCAAAAGGGCTTGCGCGTGTATCGCCTGGCGCCCCAGGAAGCCAATCTCGAAGAAGTCTATTTCACGTTGCATGGAGGTGCGGCATGAACACGCGGGCAATTCTGACGATCGTTCGCAAGGATTTGAAAGTCGCACTCCAGAACAAAGGCGTGGTACTGCCGATCGTTCTTTTACCATTGATCCTGTTTGTGATCTTCCCGTGGGTCGCGGTCTATGCTCCCGCTCTAAGCAGCGCGGCGGGTACTCCTCTCAACAACATGGACCAGATCTTCGCGCGCATGCCTGCCGGACTGCTCCATGAATTAAGCGGCTACACCCACGAGCAGCAAATGACGGTCTATATCCTGGTCTATATGCTGGCTCCCATGTTTTTGATCCTGCCGCTGATGGTTTCATCGGTCATTGCCGCGGATAGCTTCGCCGGTGAAAAGGAACGCAAAACACTGGAAGCCTTACTTTATACGCCTACCACAGACCGGGAGTTATTCACCGCCAAATTAATGGGTGGCTGGACTGCAGCCATTGCAGTGGCGATCATAAGTTTTATCGTGTACGCGACCATGGTCAATATCGCTGGCTGGCAAAGTATCGGACATATCTTCTTCCCCAACTGGATGTGGATTGCCCTGGTGCTATGGGTCTCTCCCGCGGTCGCCGGATTAGGACTGGTGGTCATGGTATTTGTCTCGGCACGTGCTCAAGGGTTTCAAGATGCATATCAGCTTGGTGGATTAGTCGTCTTGCCTTTATTAATTCTCGTGGTCGGTCAGATTTCCGGTGTGATGTACTTTAGCCTGGGCCTGGTCCTCTTTGTTGGAATGCTGGTCTGGTTGATCGACGCTGGACTGCTCTGGCTGGCAAGCAAAAGCTTCCGCCGCGGCGAGTTGATGACGAAGTTCTAAAACAGTTGACTTATCCGCTTGACTAATATCAAACTCTCCCATTGGCAGGGGAATCTTTTTGGTGATCGGTGTATCCTACAGTATCCGTTCACATCATTGGGCACCAAGGAGAATTACACATGAAAGTGTTGATCGCACCCATGGCAGCCGTTGCCGAAACCAGTGGTCCATTCTCGCGCGCAAAAGCATTGGCAATGAGCCTGCTGCAGCAAGGCCATACGCCTGCTTTTTGCGCTGCCAAAGATATCAACTACCAACAAGTTGAGGGCGTTCGAGAATATTTTGCCCCGCTCCCCTCTCCAATGGGTCTGCCCATGACCATTGGAAAAAGAGCCTTCGGGATCGCGCAACGTCTTGGGGTCCAACAACGGCGCAAAGTACGGAGCTTCGAAGAGGTTCTGTTTATTGTCGGAGCGATCCAGGAAAGGTTCTTCACCGAAGATGTATTGGCGGTGAGAAGGGCAATCCAGGAGTTTCAGCCGGATGTCGTTTATGCCGAGTTTCGCCCGGCTGCGATTGTCGCGGCGAAACTGGAAAACACTCGCGTGGCGATTAGCTATAGCGATCCGGCTCGCAAGGCGTACGCCTCCAGCCCTCAGTACAGCCGCGGAGTAAAACGCTTTCTGAGAAAGCAGGGATTACCAGAGATCGAGTCGGTCCTGGATCTCTTTGAGTGGGCCGATCTCAAGATCGTGCCAAGCTGTTATGAGCTGGAGCCGATCGACGATCCGAAGGTCGTGTTCACGGGACTCTTTGCCACTCCAGACCCGCACCCGTTGCCGAGGGTAGAGGATAAGGATGCCATCATCGTCTACATGGGAAGCGGATCGATCGCCTATCGAAAGCAAGTGTCGGTGCTCAAGCAAGCCTTCCCGGGCATGCCCTATCAAATTTACATCGCGAGCTATCAGGCAGATTCTGTTGATCAGGGCAATCTCCATGTTGCCAGGCGGTTTGATTTCAGAATACTCCTGCCTCGGGCAATTACTTTTATCAATCATGGCGGGCAGAACAGTATCCTTTCAGGGATTATGTCCGGCGTGCCGCAGATTGTCTTCCCCGGAAATGTATTTGAGCGCCAATATAATGCCGCTGCGGTGGAACGACTATGCTTGGGAAAGAACTACTCGGACCGCCAGTTCAATCCTTCCACGATCATACAAGCAGTCGCAGAGATCAGGGATAGCACAAGCTACATTGAAAATATTAACAGCATCCGATCGCGGCTCATGAAACTTGGTGGCGTTGACCAGGCGATCCGGAGTATTTCCGCCATGTGTTCAGAATAACCACCGCATTGCTTGACCTATCCACCCGGATAGTAAAAAACTCTCCTATTGGCAGGGGAGTTTTTGTTGTGCCAGCCGTAACATAATTTTGTACATACTGTAACATGTTTTTTACAAGGAGTAGATCAAATGAATACAATCTGGTATACCTATCTAGGCTGGATCGTTGCTGCCGGACTGCTGGGGTATGCGATCTCAGCCATCTTTGCAGGTCTCTTGCACCTGCCGCGCAATATTTTCCTGATCCCCTACATCGGAGCTGTACTCCTGTTCTTGTATGCTTATGTAAGATGGAGCGGGCTTTCCCTCACCAATCTCATCCAGCATAACTGGGTCTGGGGACTCATCGGGGCAGTGATCCTTGGAATAATCACAATTCGGAATGTGCTTTCACAGCCGGCCTCTCCACGCTCGAAAGGTTTCACGCTGGCATTTGATCTCCTTTGGTCGGGCTTCCTGTATGGCATGACGGATGGGCTCCTGCTCTCCGCGCTGCCTGTTGTAGCCACCTGGCAGGCCTTCACGCTCCTGAACTGGACAGACAGCTGGCCCGGAAAAATACTCGTGGCAATCTTTGCCATCTTAGCGAGTATGCTGGTGACCTCTGCCTATCATATCGGCTATCCGGAATTCCAGGGCAAAAGGTTGATCACTGCGAATGTGGGGAATACTGTCATGACATTAGGTTATCTGCTGACGAACAATCCTTTGGCTGCAGTATTGTGCCATGCGGCCATGCATATGGCTGCCGTGCTGCACGGACCCGCCTTGGTGGTTCAATTGCCGCCTCATAATCCCTCCTAAGCTGGGAGGAGATAAGCAGGAGTAATGATTCCATCTATTCGAATCAAGGAAGAACCTAACAAACTCGGAGGAAATGATGATGCAGAAAGCGGTTGAGGTCGAGAATTTGCAGAAATGCTTCGGTGAGTTCGTCGCCCTGAAAAAGGTTAATTTCGAAGTTCAACAAGGGGAGATTTTCAGTCTCCTGGGTCCAAACGGAGCAGGAAAGTCCACGACCATTTCAATGCTTTCCTGTTTGCTGCAGCCTTCTGGCGGCGATGCCTGTGTGATGGGGCATTCGGTGCTACGAGAGGCCCAGGCAGTGAAGGCAGCGATCGGCGTCGTGCCACAGGATATCGCCTTATATCAGGATCTATCTGCCCGCGAAAACCTCAGCTTTTGGGGCCGGCTGTATGGTCTGCGGGGCAGCGCTCTGGCCAGGCGTGTCGACGAAGTGCTGGAGATCATCGGTCTGACCGACCGGCAGAAAGATCGAGTGGATAAGTTCTCTGGGGGCATGAAGCGCAGGGTCAACATCGGCGCGGCGTTGATGCACAAGCCCGCGGTCATTATCATGGATGAGCCAACGGTTGGCATTGATCCCCAAAGCCGGCGTCACATTCTGGATAACATCAAAGAATTGAACTCCCAGGGGATGACGGTTCTGTATACCACCCATTACATGGAAGAAGCCCAGGAGTTATCTGACCACATCGCCATTATGGACCAGGGCGAGGTGATCGCCTGCGGCACCCATACGGAACTGGTCAAGCTGGTGGGCGAGCTTGACCGCATTAACCTGACGCTCAACAGTGACTCGGACAAGGTGCTTGCCGACTGGCAAGCGACACCGGGTGTGCACCGAGTCTTC
Source organism: Anaerolineales bacterium (assembly GCA_035298105.1). GTDB lineage: Bacteria > Chloroflexota > Anaerolineae > Anaerolineales > Villigracilaceae > Defluviilinea. Next base: position 14,643 of record DATGYJ010000586.1, read on the forward strand.
GCCGAAGATGGGCATCTGACGGTCCTAGCTGAGGATAGCAACCTGATCCTGCCCCATCTGTTCGAATCTGCTACCCAAGCGAAGGTGCGCATCCTTTCTGTGGAAATCCAAGAGCCGAACCTGGAAGCGGTTTTCCTGCACCTGACTGGCAAAGCCCTGCGCGATTGAGTTAGAGAGGAAGAACGAAATGAATATCATGGATGTTGCCTACAAAGACTTGAAACGTGTCTTCCGCAGCCCCTTTGCCCTGGTCATGATGTTCGGCGCTCCGCTCCTGATCGCCGGGTTGCTCTACTTCGCTTTTGGCGGGCTGATCAACGGAGGCAGCTCGTTCAGCCTGGCACCAACCCGCATAGTGATCGCAAATCTGGATCAAGCGAATTCTTCCACGAGCACATTCAAGGCCGGGGAGATGCTCATCGATTTTTTGAAGAATGAAGATTTAGCCAATATCCTGGAAATTACGATGGCCTCTGATGAAGCCAGCGCCCGCGCCATGGTCGATCAGCAGCAGGCCGATGTGGCATTGATCATCCCTGTCAACTTCACCCAGGCTGCGCTGGCACCCGAGCAGAAAGCTGCAGTCTTGCTGTACCAGGACCCAACTCTGATGATTGGTCCAGGAATTGTGAAAGACCTGGTCAATCATTTCATGGATGGGTTTTCAGGAGCCAAGATTGCCGTAAAAGTAACCGACATCGCCGTGCAGAGAAATGGCGGGCAACCCGATCCGGATCTCTCCGAGAAAACATCGCAGCAGTATGCTGCGTATCTCAGCAGCGCCAGTCACGCCGAAGCGCTTCATCTTGTTTCACCCTCTGGCCAGTCCGGACAAGCAGAATCCCGTTCAGCGATGATCGGCCCCATTATGGCCGGCATGTTAGTCTTATTTGTGTTCTTTATGGGTGCGAATGGAGCCCAATCCATCATCCGCGAACATGAAGAGGGCACTTTGGCGAGGCTCTTCACAACACCCGCCTCAGCACTCACGATCTTAGCCGGAAAGTTCGTAGGTGTCTTTGCGGCATTGATTATCCAGACAGCAGTTCTTCTTGTGGTTTCTGCTCTGATTTTCCATATCTCCTGGGGCAAACCACTCTCGGTCGTCCTCGCCACATTGGGCCTGGTTATAGCTGCAACTGGATTTGGCGTGATGCTGATGTCTTTCATTAAGAACACGCGCCAAACCGGACCCATTTTAGGAGGTGTGATGACCCTCACCGGAATGCTGGGTGGGTTGTTCAGCAACGGTATCCCCAATATCCCGGAGGTAATGGATAAGGTCGCGCTGACCATGCCGCAGGGCTGGGCGATGCACGCCTGGAAGTTGAGCCTGGCTGGCAGCATCGCCGGGGCGATGATTCTTCCAGTCCTGGTCTTGATCATTCTGGGAGCGCTCTTTTTCGCGATCGGGCTAACGTTATTCCGCAGACGCTTTGTTTAGAAAGGAGAGAGCCATGCGTATTCTTTACCTCGCCTACAAAGACTTGCTTCAAATCGTACAAGATTGGAAATCAGCGTTGTTCCTCCTCGCCATGCCCTTGCTGTTCACGCTGTTCTTTGGTTTTGTCTTTGGGGCAACAGCCAACTCAAAACCGGATATTGATCCACTATTACCGGTCGGAGTGATTAATCAAGATCAGGGTAACTTGGCGGTAAGTTTGGAAAAATTATTGGAAGGCTCAGAAGTTATCCGCCCGGTGGTACTCAACGAGCAAGAAGCAGCGCGGGCCGATCAAATGGTCCAGGATGGTGATCTGGCTGCCGTAGTGACCATCCCATTCGGTTATACAGATCAACTCCTTGCCGACCAGCCTATCCTTCTGGATGTGATCATCGACCAGAGCCAGCCCGCCGGGCAGACCGCATCCAGAGCTCTGGACACTGTGACTGGCAGGCTACTGGGAGCAGTGGAAGCAGCGCATATTAGTGTCAATACCATCAAATCGCAAAACGGAGACACAGATCCCTCCAATTTACAGGACAGCCTGGCGGAGGCGCTATCTGCCTGGGAAGAACCTGCCCTGACTGTCACCGTCGAGAAGGCGACCGGAGGGGCATCTAAAGATGGACAAGCAAGTTCGGCTGGTGGTTTTGCCCAAGCCTCTGCCGGAATGATGGTGCAATTCTCGATCTTTGGTTTGATCACATCGGCGATGGTGCTAGTGTTAGAGCGTAAATCTGGAACTTTGCAGCGCTTATTGAGTAGTCCCATGCGGCGGACAGAAGTAATCTCCGGACATATCCTGGCGATGTTCCTGGTGGTCTTCGCCCAGCAATTGATCCTGGCCGCCCTGGGACAATTGATCTTCGGAGTAGATTATCTGCGCCAGCCCGCCGCGATCCTGCTCATGATCATTGTCCTGGCTTTTTGGGCCGCCAGCCTAGGATTGCTGATCAGCGCGATCTCCCGTAAGGAAGACCAGGTCATTACACTTTCGCTGATTGCCATGTTCATCTTCGCTGCAATGGGTGGCGCCTGGTTCCCTCTGGAAGTGGCTGGAAAAACCTTTGCTGCGATCGGGCACCTGATGCCGACCGCCTGGGCAATGGATGGATTTCAGAACATTTTGCTGCGCGGACTGGGGTTCCAATCCGTGCTCATGCCCGCTGGGATGCTGTTGGTGTATGCGCTGGCCTTCTTTGGGCTGGCGATCTGGCACTTTCGTTTTGAATAGGAGCAGTCACATTGAACAAGCTCAATCCTTTCTATTCCGTTTTGAAGGTGAGCCAGTAACCGGCTCGGTCTCATTTCGCGTGACCCAAATCACTTGAGGCGCACTTCCTCTTCAAGTCTATCCTTTTGACCAGTACAGAACTCTCCCGTTGGCCGGGGAGTTTTTCTCGGCCTGGAGATATGCTCGAATTCGAAAGGGAAAAAAACAATGATCACAAAATATCTTGATCGCGTTCCGAGAGTCCTCAGTTTGCTAGGGCTTCTCGGCCTGATTGGTCTGGCCGGGTTCTTCGATCCGCAGCTCGCACGGTTCAGTGCCTTGAGTTTCCTGAGTTATGTCTGTTATTTCCGTTTTCTGCGCTGGTTGATAAAGCCGCGCCCACTCTTGAAGCCTGCAGGCATTTTCATCCCGTTATTGGGCGGCCTGATCTGGATCGTTGCTGAGGCTATCTATCCTGGGTCGCTTGCCAGTTCCCCCATGTTTGGTTTCATCGGCTTCGCCGGCTTCCTGGGACTTTATGAGCCGACCGGCGATCCGCAAAGCAATACGGTTGCCTGACATCTCACCTATCCACTTGGATAGTAAAAAGACTCCCCTACTGGCAGGGGAGCCTTTTTTGCCTCAGATTTATGATATGGCGATTGGAAACTAAATTTTGTCTCTTTCGTAAGAGATATGATGGAAAACATAACTTTGCAGCCCATACTCGCTTCATCGATTACCAAAGCCGCCAGCCAGCAGACTTATTACACGATCCGCTTCCTGGTGGACCGTGAGCGCGTCGCAGATGCTTTCCGCGCTTATGCCTATTTCCGCTGCGTAGACGATACCCTCGACTCAGAAGATCTCGCGCTCCCACTCAGCTGCACTTCGGGGACTACCCTGGCACCGCCCGTGATTTGCTTAGCAAATCAGGCAGGTGTAGTGAGCGGAGCGACCCGCTCTCTGGGGAGCGTAGTCGAAGCGCCCAAAATAGAGGCGCCCGGCTCTGCACGAATTGCTTTTCTCGAACGTCAAAAGTCCCTGCTGGAAAAATGCTACCGAGGCGAACGTCCCCAGGAGGGGACCGCCGAAGAACGTATGCTGATCGAATTGGTCCGGCAGGATCATGAGAAGAACAGCGGCTTGCAATCCTATCTCCGCAACATGATGCAAGTAATGGACTTCGATGCCAACCGCCGGGGTAAGTGGGTTTCACAGGCTGAATTGAACGAATACACCCACTGGCTCGCCGTGGCTGTGACCGAAGCGATGCATTATTTCATTGGGCACGGCTATTCTTCCCCTCATGATGAAACCCGGTATCTGGCTGTGGCCGGTGCACATATCACGCACATGTTGAGAGATACTTTCGATGATGTGCAGGCTGGCTATTACAACATCCCGCGGGAAGTGCTCGAGGCAGGAGCTATGGACCCGCAGGATACACAAAAACAAGCGTATCGTGCCTGGGTCAAAAGCCGGGTGCAGTTGGCACGTGAATATTTCAAAGCGGGCAAGGAATATCTTGCTCGAGTGGAACAGCCGCGCTGCCGCCTGGCAGGCCTTGCGTATACGGCACGCTTTGAATGGCTGCTGGATACGATTGAACAGGAAGGTTATTCCCTGCGCCCGGATTATAGCGAACGAAAAAGCTTTGGGACCGGCTTGCAGATGAGCCTGGCGACTCTTTCGTCTTTTATCAATTTGCGAGGGGTGGGATCGCTGCCTCAAACTGCCGTTTCACAATCGTTGAGGAAACTATAAATTTTTCGAAGCTCCAGCCTCTGTCCGCCGCTGCGCCGCTCTTCAAGACGGCGGCGCTTCAGGTTTAAATCTTGTGCCGTCGCCGGCGTAAGGAACAATGTGCAAAGGAAACTATGACGCCAAAATCTGTAATTGTCATCGGTGCCGGGGTCGGTGGGATTGCTGCTGCAATCCATCTTGCTCGGCGCGGGGTAAAGGTAACTGTCCTGGAAAAAAATTCTCACCCTGGCGGGCGTTGTGATCGCTTCAGCCGGGAGGGCCATCACTTTGATGCAGGTCCCACTCTGATGGTGATGCCCTTGCTGTATGAAGCAGAGTTCTCCGCTTTGGGGACCTCTCTGCACGAAATGCTGGATCTTCAGCGGGTCGACCCAACCTATCACCTGGTTTTTGACGATGGCAGTCAGCTGGCCTTGACCTCCGACATGAAATCCCTACAGGAGCAATTGGAAGCCTTTGAGCCCGGCAGCTTCCAGGGTCTGCTGCGCTATATGAATGAGGGCCATCGTCATTATCACTTGAGCATGGAAAAATTGGTCAATCGCAATTTCCGCAGAGCCTCTGAATTCTTTGACCTTCGCAATCTACCGCTGCTGTGGCGCTTGAAGCCGTTTGCCAATCATTACCGCAATATGTCGGCTTACTTCGACGATCCGCGCTTGAAGTCAGCTTTCACCTTTCAGGATGTGTACATGGGCCTCAGCCCCTTCGAGGCACCGGCTACCTTCTCGATGATGCCTTACACCGAGTTGGCACACGGTGTCTGGTATCCGAAAGGCGGGATGTATTCCATCGTGGAGGCGCTCATGGAGCTTGCCCACCGCGCCGGCGTGGAGTTCGAGTTCGAGGCATCCGTAGAGCGAATTGAAGTCAGCGGGGATCAAGCTCGAGGCGTCCTCCTGACCGATGGCCGTACTTTGAAATCCGATACGGTTCTTGCCAATGCCGACCTGCCTTATGTGTATAAAGATTTGCTGCCTCACGATGGCCAGGCTGAACGGCTGGCTCATAAACGATTCTCCTGTTCGGTGGTCAGTTTCTTCTGGGGCGTGGATAAAACGTACGAGCAACTCCCTCCGCATACGCTCTTCCTCGCAGACGATTACCGTGACAACTTCAAGAGCATTATTCGGGACCTCAGCCTGCCAGCCAACCCCAGTATTTACATCCACGCTCCTACCCGGCTTGACCCATCCATGGCCCCCGCAGGACACGATACAGTGATCGCGATCGTCCCCGTCGGACATCTGAGCGAGAACGGAGAACAGGACTGGGCAAAGCTCCGGGACCAGGCACGCCAACATGTTCTGCGCCGTTTACAGACTCTGGGCATCACCGACCTGGAAGCTCACCTCAAATTCGAGGTCAGCTACACACCGCTCTCCTGGCGCAAACGCTACAACCTGGTAAAAGGCTCCACCCACGGGCTTTGTCACAACCTGACGCAGCTGGGCTACTTCCGGCCTCACAACCGGCATTCGCGCTATCATAATCTTTACTTTGTTGGCGCCAGCACTCATCCCGGTACAGGGATTCCTACCGCGCTGATCTCAGGGCGCCTGGCAGCTGAGCGAATTTTGGATGATCTTCAAGCCAAAGAATAAAAGGAGACTCCCATGGGGTTCAAGAAGCAGCTCATCGTTCTTGCACATGCCTTCGCTGGATGGCTGCTGTGTGCAGCGACCATGGGGATTGGAATGGCCGTGACAACCTTGAGTAATGCTTTAGTGATCCATGCGGTCGCTGCGCCCATTTTCTTCAGCGGCATTTCCTTCATTTATTTTCGCAAGTTCAGCTACACTACCGCTCTCCAGACTGCCGTATTTTTCCTGGCTTTCGTGATAGGAATGGACTTCTTTGTTGTCGCGCTGTTGATCAATCGTAGTTTTGAAATGTTTACCAGTTGGCTGGGAACATGGCTGCCATTTGCACTGATCTTTACGTCTACCTATTTCACGGGCCGTTCAATCTTTCATTTTCGCCAGAAGGCGACACCCTGAACGAAGAGAAGCATATCTTGAAGTTCGTGCTTGAGCTACCTGTCCACTTGACCAGTTAAAGACTCCCCCAGCGACAGGGGAGTCTTTTGATCGCTTATCTTATGATAAAGAGGCAAATTATGGTCGAGGAGAATATCTGAGATGAAAAAAATCTTCCTGTACTCTCTGTTGGTACTTGTAGGTTTCATAGTCCTCTCCGTTCTCTTTTTTAGCATCCGTCAGGGACTGGCCAATGCTCAGATCAAACGCGAAGGACAAGCAGTTCCAACATCTGTTCCCAATCTGGGCACAACGACACAGCTCGCAATCATTCCTTTGTACGATGAAGATCGCATGGATCGAAGCTTCGACTTCGGTCACGGCGTTTCCTATCTCATCCGAACCGATTCATCCACGGTCCTGATGGATCTTGGGAATAACCCGGCCGAATCTCCGCAATTGCCTTCCCTCAAGAATATGCAGGCACTGGGGATTGCCTGGGAGGAAATTGATGCATTAGTGATTTCGCATCCTCACCCTGATCATGTGGGCGGCGTCAAAGCCTGGCAAAACAAGACAATTTCATTTGGAGATTTTGCGGGTGACCTGACCCAGACGCCCATCTACACCCCGATTTCCATGGCCTATCCGGGCGCAAAGATCATCTACTCACCGGAACCTTCCCTGGTCAGTAAAGACATCGCGACCACCGGGGTGATCTCATTTCCGGAAGTTTACCCTCTATCCCTCTCCAATCCAAAAGGACACGAGCAGGCTTTGGTGATCCACGTTGCCGGGCAAGGACTCGTCATGATCACAGGTTGTGGTCATCCCACACTTGAAAAACTGGTCTCACGCGCCGAAATGCTGTTTGGCGGACAAGTGGTGGCAGTGGTTGGCGGCTTGCATTATGAAGGAGTGAGCACAGAAGATGTTCAGCCCCATATCCAATTCCTTCAAGCTCGCCAGCCGAAACTCGTCGCTCCCTCACCTCACGATAGCAGCCCCGAGGCGCTCAAGGCATTTCAGTCAGCTTTTCCCGAAGCCTATCAATTGGTCCGGGTAGGGGAAACGATTCAATTTCCATAAAATGATCGTTTAGGAGGCAATGGAGAAAACTGATGGGCACGAACATCTATATCCAGAGACTATTGGAAGCCAACCCCTTGCGCGAGCCTGTGTTGCGCGCGCTGATCCAATCCTTACAAATTCCCCACGGAAGTCACGGGCTCGATGCCGGCTGCGGGATCGGCCTGCAGACATTGTTGTTTGCGGAAGCGGTCGGTCAGGAGGGACATATCTCAGGAATTGATATCATGCCGGAGTTGCTTGCCTACGGCGAGGAGTTGGTGAGAAAAGCGAATCTTTCAGACCGGATCAAATTTCGCGAGTCGGATGTGAGCCAGCTTCCATTTGATGATGATTCGTTTGACTGGGCCTGGAGTGCGGATTGCATCGGATATCCTGCCGGAGAGTTAGCCTTGTATCTGGAAGAACTGGTACGGGTAGTCAAGCCCGGGGGCAGCATTATTCTCCTGGGTTGGTCCTCCCAACAACTGTTGCCAGGGTTTCCCTTGCTCGAAGCCCGGCTGAACGCCACCTGCTCGGGCTATGTTCCCTTCCTGAAAGAGAAAAGTCCCAATCTGAATTTTATGCGAGCCATCGAATGGTTCCGAAAAGCCGGACTGGAGGACGTGCGCGCGCAGACATTCATAGGCGATATTCAGAGTCCACTCAGCCCCGGCCAGCGAACGGCTTTGATCTCGCTATTCGAGATGCTCTGGGGTTCACCTCAACCAGAAGTATCGCCAGAGGATTGGAGAAAGTATCAGCTTTTGTGTAATCCGGAGTCGGCAGAGTTCATTCTCGACATCCCTGATTACTATGCCTTTTTCACTTATTCAATGTTTCGAGGCAAAGTTCCGGAAAAAAAGTAGAAATCACATCAGTTGCTTCAACCTGTCCACCCGGCTAGTCAAAGACTCTCCGATCGGCAGGGGAGTCTCTTTATTCCTTTCACTACAATGATCGAGAAGTTTAAATCATTCTGAAAGAGGCAAACATGGACACTATCTTTGACCCTCGAATCCTGGCAAATGACCTGTGTGAAGTACAGCATATCTATGCCGATTTTTTCTCCGGCCTTAACATGGAAGACTGGGAAAGACCTGTCAAAGGCGGCTCTAAAGAATGGACCTTGCATGAAACAGTTGCTCACTTGTGCGCCCTGACTGGGGCGGGCCTGGAGAGCATTCAACATACATTACGCCGCGAAGAATATGTTTTTCAGGGGCTCACAGACCGTTACCACTTTGTTGCTTACAACCGCCGCGGCATAGATGAGCATCTTACTTTGCCGATGAAAGAGCTGTGTGCAGAATTCCTGAATATTCTCGAAGAGACCGCTTGTATCGCTCGCAATTTGCGACCCGACCAATGTGAACTTGCCTCAGAAATGCCTATTTATAACCGCCCGGTGAAAATTGTCGAGGCCATGAGCATTATGATGTTCCATGCGGGGTTACATCACTCGGCCCAGGTGGCAGAACCTACGGGCGTCCCGCCGCTTTGGAAACAACTCTCTCCGGAAATCCGCCACCGCGTGATTGGGCGGGTGATGCGCGCCCTCAGCCTGCTTTATCGCTATGACCTGGGCGGCGATCTGCAGGCGATATTCGCTTTTGAAATGGAAGGTCCGGGCGGTGGCTATTGGCATGTGGATGTTTCACCTGAAAGGACTTCATCAGAAGAAGGAACCGCCGATCATCCCAGCCTGATCCTGCACTTTCGGAAAACGGACGTGTTTTGCCAGTTGATGACCGTACGTCTCAATCTTCCTCTTAGCCTGTTGACCGGTCAATTGAAGTTGCGCGGGGATCTGCGACTGTTCCCGCGCTTCGGCTCGTTGTTCAGCGTAGATGCAAAGTCATGAGACGATCATGACAGACAACACAGCAGCATTCAAGGAGAAACTAAAAATGAACATGATCATCAATATCGGCGCATTTGCCATTCTCACGCTCTTGTGGCTTGGTTTCGCAGGGGCTCTCATTTTCAATCAGGCCGTGCTTGATACGGTTTGGCAAGCTTTGCGTGGCTTGCCATTCATTGTCCAAGCTCTAGTATGGCTGCTTGTGCTTCCGGTGGCAGCCGGGCTTTGGATCTGGGAAACCTCCTGGCCCCTTTGGCTGCGCTTAGTGCTGGTCATTGGCTTGGGCTGGGTGACGATCTATGCATTCTTCCCCCGCAAAGCCTAAATATGAAAACACTGTTAAGGCTGGAAGAACTTGCGCTGGTCCTGCTCTCCCTCTATCTATTTCTGGCTTTGGACTACGCCTGGTGGTGGTTCCCGCTGCTCTTCTTCCTCCCGGATGCCAGTTTGATCGCTTATCTAATCAATCCGAAGGTCGGCGTGTTTACCTATAACTTTATCCATCATAAGGCACTCGCAATCCTCCTCTACCTTGTGGGTAGTCTTACGCAATCGCCCGGACTGCAATTGGCAGGCCTGGTGTTGTTTGGACACTCGAGCCTGGACCGCGTTCTGGGCTTTGGATTACAACAAAAGCAAGGAACATAACCATGACACAAATCTTGATCGCTCTCTCCGTCTGGCTGCATGCCGTGGGAACCGTCATCCTGATCGGGCACTACCTTTTGCTCTCCCTCATTTATCTTCCTGTTCTGGCAAAGAAGGATGGAATGATCCTCAGCGAAATCTCGAAGCGCAGCAGGCTCTGGTTATATATCTCGCTGCTGATTTTCCTGGTCACAGGCACCTATCTCACGCTGGTTGACCCGAATTATTTAGGGATTGGAAAGTTCGGCAACCTTTGGGCAATCCTGATGCTGGTAAAGCATATACTGATCGTGGGGATGATCGCACTGGGATTCTGGTTCAATGCCATTCTGCGTGTGGGACCAATGATGAGCTCGAATAATAGCGCGGAGCAGGCGATAAATCGTTTTGGTTCATATTCCAAGTTAATGGCGATTTCAGGCATCCTCGTTCTGCTCTTGACCGCTCTTGCACAGGTGGAGTAGTGCATTGATCACAGCGCTACTGAAAGACCGCGTGAGCGTCCGTAAATTCCAAAACAAAGCGGTTCCTGAGTCAGTTATCCAGGAAATGCTCGAAGCCGCGCGCCTTTCTCCTTCCGGCGGAAACGAACAGCCCTGGATGTTTGGCGTGATCACCAACTGCGGTTTGATCGAACAGATCGCAAAGCTGGCCCATGGACAGGACTGGATCGCAGGTGCTCCGCTCCTTATCGTGCTTTGCACCGTTTGCGTGGAAGATGGGCGTGGCGGGCGCGATATTCAGCTGCATCGCTATCCTCGTTATGCCGGGGCGATTGCCCGGATCCCTCAACCGTTATATTGGGCGCTCAATCAGGAAGAGCACCAGACCAAGATCCCGGGAACGCATATGGTCCTCGCGGCTCTCGAGCATGGAATCGGTTCCTGCTGGGTCTCCCGGTTCGACGTGGAAGGACTCGCCGAGCTCCTCAATTTGCCTCCCGGACACCTTCCTTCCGAAATTTTGGTATTTGGCTACCCTGAAATTCAGCAGACACCCCGAGATAAGAAAAGCCTGGCTGAACTTGTATTTCGGAATGTGTTCAAAGGATAAGCAACTGCACTCACCAGAATAGCATAACTCACCCCGCCTCTAAGTAACAACGAGTGGCAAAAGAGACCTCTGACGCAACCTGCACAGAGGTCTTTCATTTTAGGGAAGGAACAAAAGGTAGCACGCCTCTATGTTCCTCTGGCTGAGGCAATTGTGAATAGGCAGACGGAAGGAATCGAAAACATTGATTCCTGATTTTCCAAGCTGGCCATCTCGGACTTCCCTCACTACAATTCCGCTCTGCCTAAATCGTGCCCATAACCTGCCTATATCGTGCCTATATCCTGGCTATATCCTCCCTTCGCTCCAGATTCGCTGGATTTGCCATTTTCTGGTTGACCGGAAACTGGGCTTCCAACCAGGCTTTGAAGGGAAGCACATTGAAGTATCGGAACAGGTAACAGTCACGATTGCATGGCATTCCAGATCAATCAAGCACCTATCCACCTGACTACACAAGCGAAGCAGTCCTGTGGACTATCCATTCGGATAGTGAAAACTCCCCCACAGGCAGGGGAGTTTTTGGTGCCTCCATCTTATGATCAATGTGTCGATTTTCCGCAACGAGTAAATGATGAAGATAGTGATGTGATGAAGGAAGGTAAACGTCTGAGAGTGATAATGCCCCTGTTCGAAGGCTTTGAGAAATACTTTAACTAAACTGGGTACATCCATTAATTCCAGGATCGAGTGGGTCATGACGAATAGAGAGTTGTGAACCGAAATGACCAAAGCAAACATCTAAGCACAAAAACACCACGCAACTCCTTGATCCAGAAAGGTAAGCAAAATGATAGAAACCCAATCCCCCAAAAACCCGATGGCCCGAGTCATGTCATTACGTGACTTCCGTCTGCTGTTCGCCGGTGCAACAACCTCCTTACTGGGCGATCAATTCGCTCTCGTTGCGACACCCTGGCTGACGCTGAAACTGACCGGTGACCCGCTCGCCCTGGGCATCGTCCTAGCGTTGGAAGGCTTTCCACGCGCGGTGTTCATGCTCCTGGGCGGAGCCATCACCGATCGTTTTTCACCGCGCCTGATCATGTTCACTTCAGATATTATCCGCCTCATCCTGACCACCTTGATGGCTCTGGTCGTCTTCACAGGGACAGTGCAGATGTGGATGCTATATGCCTTCGGCCTGGGATTCGGCCTGGTGGCCGGTTTCGCTATCCCGGCTGAAAATAGCATCGTGCCGATGCTGGTCCAGGCACAGGATCTGCAGGCGGGCAATTCGATCATTATGGGTGTAACGCAGTTGACCGGGTTCGTGGGTCCAACGATCGCAGGCATCCTGATTGGTAAATATTCCACTTCGTCCCTTGGTATTGGCCTGGCCTTCGCGATCGACGCGGCCAGCTTCGCCGTCTCAGCACTTACTTTGTGGCTAATGCGTACGGGTGGAAGGACAGGTCAAGCCGCGCCTGGCTCTAACAAAGAGAGTGTTTGGGTTTCGATCCTGGAAGGATTGAAATACTTATGGAATGACCAGCCATTGCGGCTGATGTTTTTGGTGATCATGGCAGTCAACTTCCTGCTGATCGGTCCCCTTTTGGTGGGTATCCCGGTGCTGGCAGATCGCTGGCTGCCAGAAGGAGCAGTGGCATTTGGCTTGCTGATGTCTGGTTTTGCCGGCGGCAACCTGGCTGGTTACTTGCTGGCCGGTTCATTGCCTCGCCCAAGCAGTGGGCTAATAAGATTTCTTATCGTTGCTGTGCCGATTGCCTTTGGCGTGGTGATCGGTTCGCTCGGGTTCATTCGGTCGACCTGGCTGGATTTCGGCTTGATGCTCCTGCTCGGGACGGGGAATGGTTATATTGCCATTCTCCTTTTCACCTGGATGCAGATCCATACCCCCAAAGACATGCTCGGCCGGATGATGAGCATATTGATTCTGGCCAGTAACGGACTGCTGCCTATCTCTCAGGCAATTTCCGGTGCAGTCATCAAATGGAGTTTTAACGTTTTATTCGTAACGGTCGGGGTGCTCTCCGTACTGGTGATGCTATGGGCAGCTGTCCAGCCTGAGTTGAAGGCGCTCAGCGAAAACCTGACAGCCCAACCGGCGGGAGAAGGCACCCCAGGGTAGAGAGTATCGCGAGCCGCCAGGGATGGCCAATGCGAGCATCAGCGGTTAGCATCTGAGATTAGGATCGAGTTGCACAATCATAAGGAGAAAAAATCATGCAAAGCCAGATTGCGAATACAGGGATGGGGCCGATCGAATTTACCTTGCTGGGTAGTGGGCCGGTGGTATTCGTCTGCCACGGTACCTCATCAAATTGTTTTTCCGTGAACGAGTCCGCTCCGCTGCTGGAAGCTGGATTTAGGGTGCTAACTCCCTCGCGCCCAGGCTATGGTCGCACGCCCTCGAAAGTGGGTACGTCTGCCGGACAAGCCGCTGAGGCATTCATTGCTCTGTTGGACTGCCTGGAGATCAAGACTTGTGCAATAGTGGCTATCTCTGGCGGTGGACCAAGCGGCGTTGCTCTGGCTGCCAGCCACCCGGAGCGAGTGAGTCGCCTGGCATTAGTCGAGGCGATCACGCGGACAGCAGACCGCATGAACGAGCCTGCCTACCCAAGTCAGAAAGCTTTCTATGGACCATTGCATGGAATATTCTGGAACTTGCTGGGTCTGATCAGCCGCTTATCACCCACAAGCATGGCCAGGCAGACGATGTCACTTTTCTCCACCCATGACCCTGACGAGGTTCTCCATCATCTGACGCCAAAAGACATTGAGGCGATCTGCCGCTTCTACCAGGGCCGTTCTTCTCGAGCGGGCGCTCTAAACGACTTTGCGCATACAGTTGAGAAGGAGTTGCTCCAAAGCATCCTGGCGCCTACTCTGGTAATCCACAGCCGGGAGGACAAATCTGTGCCTTTCAGTCACGCCGAATGGTCACTTGCACACATCCCCAATTCAAAGTTATGTGAGAGCGGCCTAACCGGACATTTTTATTGGGTGGGTCCCGATTACCAAAGAGTTAGCCAGGAATTGGTCAGCTTTCTTGGAACCGCTGTGTAGTCACACTACTGGCAGATGAGAATAAAGAGCTTGAAAACCATGTGCGAGGCGAAAAGTTGCTCGCCGGAAAGTGAGTCGTGACAACTGCCCAAAAGGCTTCCCTGTCGCGGCAATATACCTGAACGATTATTGGGGCAAATCTTTCAAGGGCTTTTCCATACCGAGCCGTGTCCGAGACTCTTCGGTCGCGGAAGAGCGCTCCCTCAGAGTGACATAATCCTTTTCTTGAGAAAGCCGTGGCGATGGCAGTGGGGAGCACTCAAAAGTTGTTAAGCAATGCGCTTATTTAGCTGTTCTTGTAGGTCGGATTGCCAATCCGACTTACAAACTTTTAGTGCACCCTGACAGTGCCTCCAGTTCCTTCTCCAGAAGTGCTGTGTTATACTGGCGTCACCGTCACAGGGTTTGGTGAATCTCTTTTTGAGGTCGTCTCACGCCTGATTTATTACACGCCGGCTCTATCGCAGGCGTGGTCTTTAGGAGAAAAATGGAATCCAAGCTGTATGTTGGAAATTTGTCTTACTCAACCACGGAAGATGACTTGCGGACCCTCTTCTTTCAAGCAGGGACTGTAACTTCAGTGGCATTGATCAAGGACCGTGATAGCGGCCAATCCAAGGGCTTCGCCTTTGTGGAAATGAGCAACCAGTCTGAGATGCAAAAGGCCATCAGCATGTTCAACGGATATAACATGGGAGATCGTGAACTACGCGTGAGCGCTGCTCGTCCGCGTGAAGAACGCGGTGGCTTTACCAACCGCGGCAGCGGTCATTCTCGCCGTCCCGCTCAACGCGGCGGCAACAAGCGTTATTAGCCACAACCTCAACTGGCAAATCATTCTCCCTGATCTTGAAATCAGGGAGAATTTTTTACGGAGTGACCGAGGGGAGTAGCGTTATAGAAGGTGGTTAGTTACTAATCATTTCAAAATTTGAAATAAATTACTGTAATCATCCCTCCATAATTTAATGTTTGTAGAATAGCCGCGTAAATCAATGGCATGCTCTTGAATGGCAGGAATTTCAAGCAGGGCTGGATCCCTTGCGAGCAAAATCCAATGGGAGGCATACCCGCCGCTGGAATCGCCCGGATAATTGACGCGCACCATGCTCAAACCGTAATATTGCGCCAATCGCCAGAAGACCGGCTGCAAGTCAAGGTGCAGATTTGTAATGTGCGCGGCGATAATGCCCTCAGGGGCAAGGTGTTTAAGATACAACGCAAATGCTTCCTGCGTTACCAGATGCACAGGGATGGAATCGCTGCTGAAGGTATCCAGCACCAGCACATCGAAGTTTTGTGGATGTCCTTCGGCGAGCTCGCGTTCAAGTGAAATGCGCGCATCCCCAAGGACCGTTGTGATCTTTGCCTGGCTCTGGCTCAGAAATGAAAAATAATTTCCCTGACCCTGTGCCAGATCAACGACAACCGGATTGATTTCATACAGGCGGTACTCATCCCCCCGTTGTGCGTACGTTGATAGTGTGCCAACCCCGAGGCCGAGCAAACCGACGTGCATATGCTGGTTGTGCCCGTACTTTGGGTGATTAAGAATGGCAAGCCCTACGCCGCTATCTCGGACATAATACGTCGTGGGCGCCAGACGAAATTCAGGACCGATGAATTGAAGCCCATGGATTGTGATCCCATGCGACATCACGTACGCCTTCTTCATGGAACCTGCAGGAATTGTCTCGCTC
>DATGYJ010000587.1:0-16997 GCA_035298105.1 Anaerolineales bacterium
CATAAGGTGTTTACCATGTCTCCGAACAGGTGTTTACCTTCTCCCCGGTCCATACAATGATCGAAAACACACATGCCACATTTGGGGGTCATTTTGGCACCCCGTTCAGAGCGAGTTTAGAGCGAAGGAAGAGCGAATTCAGAGCGAGTTCATATTTTCAAAACGATATCGGCTATGCGCCGTTTTATGCCCCCAGATGTGGGGGTACCCAATTTCATTCATGCCTGGAAAGTTCGTCTGGACGGGAGCACTCAAAGGGATCAAAATTTAACAACATTTTAGTGCACCGGTCATTCATGGTTTTCTCGTTATCACTGGACAAGACCTTCTTTTTGTACACGGACTTCACGGGGCGGACGGATCATTTCCGCTTTTTTTACGGAAAAACCGTGGAGTCCGTGTGATCCGTGTACAAAGAATCATAGTGCCCGATTTTGAGAAAGTCACGACCGATCATTAACCATTTATTCCCTATCCTCTTTCGATGTGCTATACTGTACCCTTAATATCCAGTTACAGAGTGCCGCGTAATTTCCTTTACTTTTTATTGCGATATAGACCTACAAATTGAACCGAAAAGTAAACTTAATTATGAGACGAGCGGTAGATTTTACAGAGTGCCGCACAAGCGGTAGAGATCCATTTACAGTTGCGAGGAGGAAAAGTGATGTCGCCCACAATCAATGAGTTGATGACAGAGACAATCAAAACGGCCTTTGTGCCTGAAAAAGCCGCGGGAGTGGATACCGTGATCCAATTCAAGTTCACCGGTGCCCAGGCTTCGGAATGGTATGTTATCGTCAAAGATCAGCAGTGCCAGAGCGTGCAGGGTGTCCATCCCAACCCCAAAATGACGATGACCGTCGACTCAAATGATTACATCAAGATGTCCATCGGAGAAATGGATCCGAATATGGCATTCCTCAAGGGGAAAGTCAAAGTGACCGGCGATATGGGCGTTGCCCTAAACATGGGAAAGTATTTCAAATACGGAAAACCAAATAAAGTCTAGCCTCTTCCAGAGTAACCCGTTGGTCTCGACACCTGCATGGTTTGCCTAGCAAACCACGTGCGGTGCCAGTGTACCCCCTCCAGGAACATTCGGGCTACTCGACCACCGATAATTGCTGAAAATTAAAAGTGTCAGCTAGTTAGATAAAATAGCGTCCCGCAGATTATCGGCGCCGATTACATAACCCTTCGAGCAGCTTAGGACGATGCCCGTTGGACGTACTTATCAAACTCCGTCAGTTCTCTGAGCGGTCTTTGGGTGCTTGCGACTCTTCCAACAACTCAGGGGGTGTCGCCGCGCCGCAGGCAGGACAGGCATAGTTCTGCTCAACAGGCACATACGAACGCCTGCAATAGGGGCAGTCCACGGAACGTGGCGCGACCGGCACTTCCACTTCCTTGACGACCTCACGCGTCACTTCACGAGTCCGGCCGGGTCCGCCCAGAATGACTAACGGGCCCAGGTTCGGAATGCCAGGACCACCGGAGGCAATCGGTCGCGCCTGTACTTTTGATTTGCCTGAGGAGCTTTTCTTCGAAGAAGATTCAGGCAGACCTTTCCCGGACCCCAACACAAAGAACAGGACGGCCACGATCACCACTGCCGCGACCGTCAGAAAGACGATGATGGCTGTCAAGCGCAGCGCGCGCGGGATGTTATACAGCTCATATCCATAACTGAATAGGAAAACCCCACCCACATAGAATGGAGCCAGCAGCGCGATGCAGACCAGACCTGTTCCCTGATCGAGCTGACCTTTAAACCAGGTCAGATATGCAGCCAGGACGATGATCGCAAGAGAAGCCAGCGCCACCAGGCCGCCCGGGATGAGGATATGCAGCGGCTTGCCGGGCAGGGAATCATCGTGGTGATAATCCACAACTTCTTGTGTCTTTGCCCCAACCTGTCTGTCGCGATATGATGATTCGGGCATTGGGCCTACCTTTCGTCTGTTCTTTGCAGGGCGGGATACCCCTTCGGGGCACATTGGCGTCCCGCCCCACATAAAGACTACTAAAGATCTACGCAAATCACCATGCAAAAGCCTCAGGCGTTTCCCCACCGGGACCGGGCCAGATCTCATCCAATTTTGCCAGGTCAGCTTGGCTGAATTTAATCTTAAGTGCGCGCAGGCTGCCTGTCAGCTGCTCCAGCGTGCGCGGACCCAGGATCGGCGCAGTCACCATAGGGTTTGCCAACACCCAGGCCAGGGCAATATCTGCGGGCTTCTCTCCCTTTTGCTTGCAGAATTTTTCATACAAGTTCAACTGAGAGGCGAACTTCTTGAAATCCTGCTCGACCTCTTTGTCTGTCCGCCGCCCGGTTCTTCCCTTGCCTGTCGCTCCAGCCAGCAACCCGCCCGCCAGCGGGCTCCATGGGAGCAAACCTAAACCATAATCCCGGCAGGCAGGGATCACTTCCATTTCGATCATGCGATCTTTGAGGTTGTAGAGGGCCTGTTCACTCACCAATCCCAGGAAATGACGCGATTTTGCGATCTCATTGGCTTTGGCAATATGCCATCCGGCGAAGTTGGAGGAACCCACATACAAAATCTTGCCTTGCCGGACCAGCGTTTCCATGGCCTGCCAGATTTCTTCCCACGGCGTATTTCGATCGATGTGGTGCATTTGATAGAGATCGATGTAATCTGTCCGCAGTCGTTTCAGTGAGCCCTCCACGGCCTGACGAATGTTCAAGGCAGAGAGCCGTGACTGGTTCGGCCAGTCGCCCATCCGGCCATAGACTTTCGTGGCAAGCACGGTTTTCTCACGCCGTCCCCCACCCTGGGCAAACCAGCGACCGACGATCTGCTCTGTAACACCCTCCCCAAGCTTCCAGCCATAGACGTTAGCCGTATCAAAAAAGTTGAGGCCGAGGTCATGCGCCTTATCCATGATGGCGAATGAATGTTCTTCGGTCGTCTTCGGACCGAAATTCATCGTGCCAAGACACAGGCGGGACACTTTCAGACCCGTGCGGCCAAGTTGAACGTATTCCATTTTTCCTCCGAAAAATTGTAATCTTTAACTAATCCCCACACCTCTAATGATTGCACACAAAATCACTGGTTCAAATCTTCTGCAGTTCCGTCCATTTGCTTTAAGATCAAAGGGACCTGTCCATCGGTAAGATCAGGGTGCCGGATCGTATCGAACATATCGCCAAAACCATCTTCCAGCATGATGCGCACAAGCCGCCAGGAAGCCAGTTGCGGGGTCGTTTGGCCCTCTGGAAGCAGCTTCACCGCCTCAGCCCATTGGGGGTGACTCGCCGAATAATCGCCCAGCAGTTCCATCGTCGATTCACGTAGCGGGAAGAGCCCTGTGCTCTGCACCCAACGCGCCTGGTTCTCAGCTGAAAGCATCCAACGCATGAAAAGCCACGCCGCGAGTTGAGTGGGATCGTCTGATTTAAACATGATGAACGATGAACCGTAAACAACCAGCGCCTTGTGTTTATCGCCGGGAAACTCCAATACCGTCCATTGATCTTTATTCTTCGCCGCCGCAAAGGCGCGTACCTGATCCGGGAAGTCTTCCAGACCGGCAGTTACAAAAAGAGCCTGCCGGGCCGCAAAGCGATCCAAGACGGGCAGGTCAGGCGAAGCTACCCACGCGCAGCTTTTTTGCTGCAGGATCTTCACATATTTGAACGCCGCAATGTTCCCCGGTGTCAGAAAACGGTAGCCCTGCTCTTCCTGCACCCCACCGCCAAAAGCGATCATCCAGGAGAGCGGTGTCATCGCATTGGTGTCGATCAGCCAGCCGCCCAGCGCGTCGTTATTGGAATCGGTATCTGAACCCAGAGCCTTATGCGCCGCACAGGCCTGTTGTTCGAATTCAGACGAAGTCGCGGGTGGAGTATCAAACCCAAGCTCACGCGCCCAGCTTTGATTGTAGAGAATGAATCGGGCGGTCCGCTGCGCAGGCACGCCAAAGCGTTTGTCACCCACCTCATCCTGTTTCCAAATGACCGTTGGAAAATCCGAAATCTCGAAGGGGCTCCAGCCATAAACCGGATCGCTCACATAGGGCTTCAAGTCCACCACATGATCCTGCCACTCCAGTGCATACTCGGGGAGCCCGATCACAATTTGTGGCGCGCCGGAATCCTTGAACGCCGCATCGGTTTGCGAAAACAATTCACTATAATTCCCCTTGCTCTCCGCACTGACGACAATCCCCCACTCGTTCTGAGTGTTGAACTCCTTGACCTGTGACTCGAACAGACTTGCCTCCGCCCCAAACCAGGGATGCCAGACTTTCACCTGGACGCCGCGCAGCGCCTCTTTCTGGACCTTCAGTCTGCTCACAGCAGGAGCAGGTGTATTTGCCCCTGAGGCGTTTCCGGTCGCGTTCGGACGGGGTGTAGGCGTCTTTGAATCGCTGGATATGGAAGGTGTACAGGCAGAAACGATGAATAGGACTGAAAAGAGAGCGATGCGCGCAAGGCGCGCTTTACGTGAAATCAGCATTAGTAGGCGACCATCGGGATAGGAGTGAAGAGTACGAAGAAAAGGATCAGCACAAAAAAACCAAGCGCACGGCGTTTTCCATCCAGCGGCGTAATATCATCCAATGGGACCGTACGAACATTTCCAAGCCAGAATAAAATGAACACCCACAGCAGCCAGCTGAAATTAAACGAGCCGAACGAGAAGCTCAAAAGCGCCGGTAAAAAGCTGAGCACGATCAGGGAACCAATTGCAATCGGGAAGATCCGCCGCGCCTTTTCGCCGAACAAACCGTACGCCACATGACCGCCATCCAGCGTACCAACCGGGACGAGATTGAGGGCAGTCACGAGCAACCCTGCCCAGCCGGCGAATGCGAAGGCATGCAGTTGCACATCCAGTCCATGAAGGGGAAGAGGTTGGCCGGTGAAGAAGTAACGCAGCCAATACATGGCCGGCGATAAGCCACCCAGGCTGACAGGTTCAGGCAGCAATTTCCCAAACGCCAGATATTTGGCAAGTAAATACACCAGCGAGTTGCCCTCCAGGATTCCGAACATCCCCGGCGGAGAAGGCTCAATGGGGCCAAGATGTGAAAGAGATAATCCGATCAACAGGAAGGGCAGGGCGATGACCAGGCCGGCCAGTGGACCGGCTACCCCCACATCAAACAGGATGCGCTTGTTCTTCGGAATTCCGCGCATCGTAATGAATGCCCCGAATGTTCCTAATGGACTGATCAGCGGCGCGGGGATGAAGAATGGCAAGGTTGCCGGAACCTTATAAAACCGGCAGGCAACGTAATGTCCCATTTCATGAGCAAAGAGAATGCCCATCATACTGAATGCAAAGGGCCAACCCGTAAAGAGATTACGCAGCATGACGCCGAGGCCGCCACCCTGTGCCGCCCCAGCAGGTACCTCTGCACCCGTCAGCATCACGCTGAACACGGTCAGAATGAACAGAATTAAATTGACATACGGCCGCGCGAAGGGTTTCGGTGGCGTAAGGCTAGGCACAAGGAAGATGATTTGCTTGCCATCTTTTTCTTTACGGAAAAGCGGCGTGAGGTTGTAGGGACGCAGTGCCTCTGTTAATTGATCGTAGGCAGCAACCGTATCTTCGCCTACTAAATAGCCGCGGTAACGGACGATCCATTCCTTGGGATTCCCCATCGTGACATCTTCCACGCGAAAGATGCGCGAGACCTGACTGGTAAGCAGGTCAATTTCAGGTAAGGTCATAAGACTCCTTGTTTATATATTGGGGACCCTAAAGGTTTTTCTTACATATCTGAAAGCACGTTTCACAGTCTCGATCTGCTCAACGATTGAAACCTTTAGGGTCTTGCCAAACACGATTAGGCGAGAGTGGATGGGAGTCGAACCCACCGCGGCCCGCAACGCGACCCGCCACAGGTTTTGAAGACCAGGAAGCCCACCGGGACCTAACCACTCCCAAATGCACAATAGGTCAAGGATAATCGAATGATGGAGGCTTTGCAAGCCAGAAGATAGAGAATAGAATCGATGCGGCGGCAGTTGAACTACCGCCGCATCGATTTCAAGCGGGAAGAGAGAATATGCATGGATGTCATTGCGAGGAGGGTGCTCTTCCCGACGAGTGCGACACTTGCGCCGCACTGCGTTTGTTGCAGTGCAGGTGAGCATCCTGTAAGGAAGCAATCTCCTGGCTCAAAACACCCGTAAACTTGCCTGGAAATAGGAGGCACCTGCACCTGGCGCAGGTGCCGGGGAAGACATCGAGAATGGAAATTAATTCTTCAGCTATCAGTAACTACATAACCCGCCTTCGCGAATTAGAGTACCACCATTACCCACCATACATAAACGAGCATAAGTAAACTAAACAAACCGATATATAAGCGGTCTCGCCCGCTTGCCTGCCTATAACTGACACGCAAATACTTCACGGTTCTTTTGAATTTTTCTTCTATCTGTTTCTGTTTCATAAAATATACTCGCCTTTCCCATATTCTTATAACGAATACCAGGTTAAAACGTCACCGTCCATTAGGGTTAATCCCACCCTCACTGCCGGTGAGATGTATCCAGAACGAAAATCTACGGTTCTCACCACTCTATGGCAGGACAGGCTATGATGGAATAAGTTACGCGAGGATGGATTTCAGTTTTGAAAGGCGAATCGCCTGTTATCCAACCAGTCACCGTCCCGAAGGCTCTGGGCATCCAACCTAAAGTAAGCACATTCACAAGGATTTGCCGCGATCACTGGCAGTTTCAGCGACAACCTTCGGGACGTTTTACCAAATTTGAATCTCAAAACTTATAAGGGAACAATCGAGAGGCCGCCCTTTTGTTTGGACCATAAAAAACACCGCCATATCATCAGATATGACGGTTTCTAGTGGGGGCTAGTCCCACAAGTCGGGGCGAGAGGATTTGAACCTCCGACCTCTTGCACCCCATGCAAGCGCGCTAGCCGGGCTGCGCCACGCCCCGATTGGCAAGGTAGGATTATAGTCTCAATTCATGAATCTGGCAACATAATGATAATGGGGGGTGCGCTAGACGGGGAACTATTCGTCGGCCAAAATCGTCAACTGGAGGGGGAATAGGAATCCTGTTGCTTCTGAGATCAATCCGCTGCCTTACCGAAACTAATCGAACGAAACACTACGGGATCAGTACAGGATCAGTACAGGATTAGTACAGGATCACGCCAGGACCCGTGATGGGAACAGCCAGCTGGAGCGATGGATGCCATGGTCATTTACCAGGTATGAATGGAAAAAGGGGACGCTTACTGCCACTGCACTACGCGGGCGCAAGTGTAAGCAAGACGCGCTACCTGCATTCCCACATTCGTCTTTGATTATGCTACAATACATAACGTCGTGTTAATACCTAAATGAGAGTTTTTCCTCACCGCTACCAAAAGCGCAGATTAAGTTTAGAATTGACGATCAGCAAGTAACCACCTGGAGTTCCTATGCCTGAGATGATTGAAGTGCAAATTGACAGCGTCCGTGTGCATCTGATGACGCCACAGCGTCTGGTTGTGCTAAAACAAATGGGTTCCGAACGCTATCTTCCCATCTGGGTTGGACCTTATGAAGCCGAAGCGATTACGGTTGCCTTGCAGGAAGTGGAAATGATCCGCCCGCTGACGCATGACTTGCTGAAGAATGTCTTTGGCGCTTTCAATGCGCAGATCAAGCGGATCGAGATCGTCAAACTACAGAATGAAATTTTCTACGGCAATATCGTTGCGGAAGTGGACGGCAGAGAGATCAACGTCGACTCCCGTCCTTCCGACGCGATCGCTTTGTCTGTGCGGGCGCATGTACCTATTCTCGTCCATCACAGCGTGATGGAGGAAGCGGGCATTATCCCGGAACAGGATATGCCTGAAGAAGAGGAAACGCCCGAGAAGAGCGAGCCGGCTCCGTTGTCCGAAGAAGGGACCGAGCGGTTATCCGTCTTCGAAGACTTCCTCGAGAAACTCGAATTCGATAAACCGGAAGATCAGGATAAACCTGACGATGACGATGACACGTCAGGGTCTGATAAGCCGAAGAAGCCAAAGAAGAAATGACTGACACATATAACAGTCTGCCCCCTGAAGAATCCTCCGCCCCCGCAACGCCCACGGCAGTCCCTCACAGTCGAGAAGCCGAAGAAGCCGTCGTTGGGGCGGTATTCATTAATTCTGAAGTGTATTATGACGTCGCACAGTTCTTGACTTCGGATGATTTTTACATCCACCGCCACAAATGGATCTGGGAGGCGTTCACCAGCCTGCACGAGCAGCGCATCCCCATCGACCTGTTGACTGTTTCCGATGAACTGGAGCGCCGCGGCCAGTTGAGCGAGATCGGCGGACCTGCCTATTTGACGTCGCTGGTCAATCAGGTGCCATCCTCCCTCAACGCCGAATCATATGGACGCATCGTCGAGAGCCATTCCATCCGCCGCAAGATGATCCATGCCGCCAACCAGATCGCTTCCGTGGCTTATAACGAGCGGACCAATGTCGAAGATGTGATGGATGAGGCGGAAAAAGCGGTCTTCAATGTCAGCGAGCGGCGGCTCAAACATGACCTCCAGCCGATCTCGTCTGTACTGAGTGAGTACTACGACCGCATCGATGACCTCGCCAAACGCCCCGAAGAGTTTTACGGCGTGCCGACCGGCTTTATCGACCTCGATAAAATGCTGACCGGCTTACAACCGTCTGATTTGTTGATCATCGCGGGCCGGCCGGGTCAGGGCAAGAGCGGCTTCCTGCTTTCTGTTGCCAAGAACGCCGGGCTGACTCATAAAAAGCATGTGGCCATCTTCTCTTTGGAAATGTCCAACGAGCAGGTTGTGCAGCGTCTGATCGCCCAGGAAACGGGCATTGACTCGCAGCGTTTGCGCACAGGCAAGCTCCATGAGACGGAATGGCCGTTGTTTACCCATTCCATTGAAGTGTTTGGGGATACTCATATCTATCTGGATGACACCCCTGCGATCACACCCTTGCAGTTACGGACAAAGTGCCGCCGCTTGCACATGGAATTCGGCCTGGACCTGGTGATCATAGATTATCTCCAGCTGATGGGTGGAGACACGCGTAATGACAATCGGGTGCAGGAAGTCTCCTACATTTCTCGTAATCTCAAAGTGCTGGCGCGTGAGCTGGACGTACCGGTGCTGGCAGCGGCCCAATTATCCCGTGCCGTCGAGCAGCGCTCGGATAAGCGTCCGGTGCTATCCGATTTGAGAGAATCGGGATCCCTCGAGCAGGACGCAGATATCGTCATGTTCATCTACCGTCCTGACCAGTATGAGAAGGATACTGTGAAACAGAACGTCGCCGAGATCATTATTGCGAAGCATCGCAATGGTCCTGTGGGCAGCGTAGAATTGGTCTTCCGCAATGAGCTGGCGAAGTTCGAGAACGCCGCGACACGGGTGTTTAGACCGAATGAATAAACGTCATGTCATTGCGAGCGGAGTGAAACGGAGCGAAGCAATCTCCCGGCAATTCAGGTGTGGCTTGCTACGGGCACGCAGTGCAGTTGTCGAGACCAAGGCACCATGACGAAGCCGCCCATGTTACGAGGAGATTGCTTCCTTACAGGATGCTCACCTGCACTGCAACAAACGCAGTGCGGCGCAAGTGTCGCAATCGTCGGGACGACCACCCTCCTCGCAATGACATAATCATAACTATATGAAAACCTTTAAAGGCTTTACCGATTCTGAATCATTTACCCAACTGCCGGATACGTTCTTTCATCAACTATTGAATCAAATTGATGATACGGCAGAGTTGAAAGTCACTTTATATATCCTGTGGCGTGTACAACACATGGATGGTCCGTTCCATGCGTTGCAGGCCTCAGACTTCGAGGCGCAAGCCCTGGGGCTGTCTGCAGAGCAGATCCATGCCGGGCTGGAAAAAGCTGTCCAGCGCGGCAGCCTACTGCGCATTGAGAACGAAGCGAAGGTTTATTTCCTCCTGAATTCTCCAAGAGGCAGAGCCACAGCTCAGGCGCTGGCAAATGGAAAATTGAATTCGGAAATGGCCGATTCGGTCGCACCGCCTGAACGTCCAAATATATTCAGGCTCTATGAGGAGAATATCGGTCCGCTCACACCGCTGATCGCGGACGCGTTGAAAGATGCGGAAGAAACATATTCGGTAGAATGGGTCGCAGACACGATTGGTTTGGCTGTCAGGAACAACAAGCGCAGTTGGCGATATTGCGAAGCCATTCTAAAACGTTGGAAGGAAGAAGGACGTGGCGAAAAGCAAGATAGACGAGACACTGAGAAAAATCGCGACAAATACATCAAAGGCGAATACGCCGACTACATCGAGCACTAGTCTCGGTGACCCGAACTGCCCCTACTGCGGAGGTGTGGGTTATTTACGGTCAGATGTTCCCGTCGGACACCCAAATTTTGGGCGGCTTGAAATTTGCGTATGCCGCCAGCGCGATGTCAGCCAGCAGGTGCGTGAGCGCTTATATTCGCTCAGCCGTCTTGATGAGTTAAAGGGATTAACCTTCGACACCTTTCAGCCGCGCGGTCGCAAGGGCCTGGGTGAAATGCATGCCTCTTCACTGGAGATGGCTTTCAATCAGGCCTACCACTATGCAAAAAGTTTGAATGGCTGGCTGTTGCTGCGGGGCGGATACGGCTGCGGAAAAACCCACCTGGCCGCGGCGATAGCAAATTATGCCGTCGGGATGGGCGTACCCACTCTATTCCTGACCGTGCCTGATCTACTGGATACGCTGCGCTTTTCGTATGATAGCGAAGATACAACGTTCGAAGACCGCTTCAACGAAATCCGCAATGCGTCGCTGCTGGTATTGGATGATTTTGGGACTCAGAACGCAACGGGGTGGGCCCAGGAAAAATTATTCCAGATCATTAATTATCGCTACATCAATAGACTCCCACTGGCCATCACGACCAACCTCAGCATCGATGAGATCGAAGCCCGGATTCGTTCGCGTCTCGCAGACCGGGAGCTTGTGACGGATGTGCGCATCAACGCACCTGATTACCGTCGCCCCCTCGACGATACCGGACATCCCGAGCTTTCCTCTCTGGGCATGATGGCAGGTAAAACCTTTGGTACCTTCGAAGACCGCACGAGTGAAGGCTTGCAACCTGACGAAATAAAGTCTTTGCAGAAAGCATTGAAAGCTGCCCATAGCTACGCGGAAAAACCACGGGGCTGGCTTGTCTTCCTGGGAGGCTATGGTTCCGGAAAAACTCATCTTGCTGCAGCAATTGCCAATTACCGCGCCGGGCTTGGCGACCCACCGCTCTTTGTGATGGTCCCGGACTTGCTGGATCATTTGCGGGCAACATTCAGCCCGAACAGCAGTGTGGCATTTGACCGCCGCTTTGACGAGATCCGCACGGCTCCCCTGCTGGTGCTGGATGACCTCGGTACCCAGTCCATGACGCCCTGGGTCCGCGAAAAGTTATATCAACTTTTCAATTATCGCTACAACGCAGAGCTGCCGACGGTGATCACCACATCTGATTCCATGGATGAAATGGATCCACGTATCCGTTCACGCTTACTGGACGGGAAGCTGTGTTCGATCTATGCTATCACCGTCCCCAGCTACCATGGGAATAAGAGTAGGAAAATCAAAAAGTAAATTTCAGCACATCACGATTTTGGAGTCTAGGACTGCCCGTAGGGCGCACCCCGCAGGGCGTCCTGCCCTTTGGCCACGGACTTTGCACTTGCTGTCCGTGGCTTATTTGTTGAGCCTGAGGTTCACCGGGTTAGTTTGGGCTCCACCTTCAAGATGGGCAGTTATCCAGCCGTCGCTTACGAAGAGACCAGCGACACTGAAGCGGATCGGGAGCGAAAAAAGGATATAGCCAGGATATAGGCAGGATATAGACACCATTTAGCCACCTCTTAGGCACTATTTTGGCAGCTCGACAGAAGAGCGAATGAATAGCGACAGATCTCCCGTATGGGAGAGAGTCCCTGCATTACAAAATTGACAAGTAGCATCCTTCATCCCAGTTGATTGGATATACGCATCCAGTCTTTATTGTTTCCTCACCACCATATTAAACCTTCGATTCGGCCAATTTACATGGGAAGCCCATCTTGTTTTCTACTCACGTAACAGTCTGTTCCAAAAGCATTCCGTTGGTCGACTGCGCAGCGTGCGGCGCTCTCCCGCTGTACACTTGCACCGGAACGCAAGTGCAGGTGTCGAGACCAAAGATAACCTGAAAGTGGAAGATGACATGAAATGTGTGGTCTCGGTACACCCCGACGAGCACGGGGCACTCGACCATCAGGATCGCTGAAAGTCAAAAATTGTCAGGCAAGTAGTCTTTTTTCATTCTGGATTTCTCATAGTTAGGGCGAATCCTCTTCTTCGCTCTGGTAAATTAGATAGATTTCATGACAATTGACACCTTTATTAGGTGACGAATATCTATCAAATTTTTGATAAATATCTTGCCAAATCATTAGTTCGCGATTAGAATGCCGT
The DNA here is from genome assembly GCA_035298105.1 of Anaerolineales bacterium. Taxonomy (GTDB): domain Bacteria; phylum Chloroflexota; class Anaerolineae; order Anaerolineales; family Villigracilaceae; genus Defluviilinea. The sequence goes on from DATGYJ010000587.1 coordinate 12,487, forward strand.
TGTAAATCGGCCCAAATTGGTCTGATTTTTTATTCCACCAACAAGAGGTATCGCATGCTCCCAACCTATCTATTGTCCCTGCGTGAGGGACTTGAAGCCGCTCTCATTATCGGCATCGTTCTTGGTGCTATTAATAAAATTCGCCGCAAGGACCTCTCTCCCGCTGTCTGGTTGGGGGCATTGAGCGCGGTCGGCGTTAGCATCTTGACCGCGATCATCTTGACCAGCTTCGGCATGTCACTCGAAGATCCGGCTGAAGCAATTTTCGAGGGGATTACTATGCTCATCGCGGCTGGCATCCTGACCTGGATGATCTTTTGGATGAGCAAACAAGCTCGTTTCCTCAAAAGCGAACTCGAAGCCGGCGTGAATAAAGCTGCCGAATCCGCAGGCAAGAGTGCTGTATTCTGGCTGGCTTTTGTTGCAGTTGTGCGTGAAGGGGTCGAACTGGCGCTCTTTATCACGGCTGCATTCTTCGCAGGGAACCAAGGTGGACTGGCCAGCAATATCATTCAAACACTGGCCGGAACCATCCTGGGTGTGGGCACAGCGGTCTTGTTGAGCTGGACGCTTTTCGCTACGACTGTCCGCCTAGATTTGCGCCGCTTCTTCCAGGTAACAGGGTTCCTCCTCATTTTGTTCGCCGCCGGGTTGATTGCTCACGGTGTCCATGAGTTCAATGATGCCAGATGGATTCCCTCTGTCATCGAGCATGTCTGGAATCTGGATGCGGTCATTAGTGAGTCATCACTTTTGGGTCAGCTGCTCAAAACTTTGTTCGGCTACAGCAGCGCTCCTTCGCTGACTGAAATGATCGCCTACTTTGGTTATCTGGCGGTCGTGATCGTTCTCTGGAGACGAGATACCGCCCCGGTCAAAGCAGTACCAGGGTCGCAGACCTCACGAGCATAGGATCATTTCATAAAATAAGAACAGGCTGCGGGTCCTTCTGACTCGCAGCCTGTTCTTATTTCAGCTCATAACCCAATACTTCACCGAAAGCAGTGATTACTTCCTGCTTGACACGCTCCATGGAGGGCGGTTCCGGGAACAGGTCAGCGAGCGAAACCACAGGCTCATCCTGCAATCCACAGGCGATGATGCCCTCCCAGTACTCCATATCCGGATTTACATTCAACGCAAAGCCATGGCGTGAGATACCCCGTGCATCCACTTTGACGCCGATGGCCGCGATCTTGGCCGGCTTCCTGCGGTCTTCCGGCTTGCAGCGTGGACAGCGGGAATGGACATCGGCCTGGATCCACACCCCGGTCAAGCCGGCCCTCTGGCCTGCTGCCAGCCCGAGCCGAGCTAACGCCACGATGAGTGTCTTCTCCAGCTTGCGGACATAGCCAACATAATCGGCATCGGGGATACGGCTCTCTCCCTCACCCCCATCCCCTTTGCGAAGCACCCCTGCGGGGCTCCCGCTGGGCGAGAGGAGACCTAGTGACAGCAGCGGATACCCAACTAATTGGCCCGGTCCATGATAGGTTACATCTCCTCCCCTGTCGACCCAATGAATGGCAATCCCTTTTTCCTTCAATTGAGATTCACCCCATAATAAATTTTCCTGCTTGCCGCGCCGTCCGAATGTATAAACGTGAGGATGTTCAAGCAACAACAGAGTGGGCGGGCGTTTGCCCTCTGCAATTTCACGTGCATATTCATCCTGTAATTTCCAGGCGCGCTCGTATTCAATTAAGCCTAGGTCAAGAACTTCACAGCGCATTACCTCTTTGCCTCGAGCCATTTGGCCTGGTTTGCCAATCCATCATAAGCGGCCGTCTCATAGGAACCCGATAAGGTCGGGTAGTTATAGACCGCATCGATAAACGCGTCAATCGGACCGTTTGCCAGCATGACATGGGAGGCAATGTGAATTATCTCGGAAGCCTGTTCGCCAATAATGTGCGCGCCTAGCAGTTTTTTATCGGTGGGCGAAAAAACCAGTTTGATCATCCCACTCATGTCGCCGATGATCTGTCCACGGGCATTGTCTTCATAGTAGGCGCGCCCAACCAGGTAAGGGATATTCTTTTCCTTGCACTCATCTTCTGTCAATCCAACCGCAGAAACCTCAGGAATAGCATAGACTGCCAGGGGCAGGAAGGGCGCCAGGTACTCCTTATATTTGATATCAAAGGCATTGACGACCGCGATCCGGGCCTGTTCCATCGAAGTAGAAGCCAGGGCAGGGAAGCCAATGACATCTCCTACCGCGTAAATATTCGGGATGTTCGTCTTGTAATTTTCATCCACTAGAATTAGTCCACGATCCCCAAGCTTTACGCCCACCTGTTCCAAACCCAGGCCGCCCACATTACTCTGCCTGCCCGCTGCGATCAAGGCAACCTCAAAATCCTGTGGCTCGCCTTTGTCCAATGTCACACGGACATGGTCGCCAATTAGTTCGGTTTTTGTCATGCGGTCATTGAAAAGAAAAGTAAGCCCTAATTTTGCAAGCTGGTCGATCAGGCGCTGGCGGATCTCCGAATCCACAAAAGAGACGATTGTTCCACGCGGCTCGATCAGCGTCACATGTATCCCAAGCGCCGTAAAGATGGAGGCGTATTCAGTGCCAATTACGCCCCCACCCACAACCGCCATCGTTTTGGGAATGCGCTTCATACCCAGAATGGAATCAGAATCGCAGATCAACTCGTCGTCAAATGGAATTTCAGGGGGACGATGCGGAGAGGAACCCGTGGCAATCAGAATAAAATCACCGGAGATTTCCTCTGCGCCGGTCGAGGATTTGATCCCGACTGTGTGTGCATCTTTGAGGGAAGCTTCCCCATGGATGACAGAAATATTATGGTGCCGGACATGTTGCGCGATCATGTCGCGTTCTTTATCGACCACGATATGTTCACGATACATGAAGTCTTTAACGGTCAGATTTTCCTTGAGCGAATAATCGATGCCGTACAAGCCGCGTTGTCTTAGCCCCGAGAAGTACAACGCAGATTCGCGCAATGTTTTCGATGGGACTGTGCCTGTATTGATACCTGCACCGCCCAGATAGGGAGCGCGCTCAATCAACGCGACCCGCTTTCCATGTTGAGCGGCTTTTGATGCACCCTTTTCCCCCGCTGGCCCGGCGCCAATGACGATCAGATCATATTTTTCTGCCAAGCAGATTTATCCAAATACTCTTCTAAACAAGTCGGATTCCAATAAATTATTTGGATCGCATTTTTTCTTCAATTCTTTGAATTTTACTATAGTCTCTTCACCGAGGAATGCCCGTGCAGATTGCGGAGAGGTCTCACTATTCTTGGCAAAATAGAAGCGCCCGCCGGCGTTCAGGACAATGCGATCAAAATCCTGGAGCAATTGACTTAATTTGGCACGCCGTCCGTCCGTCACTTTGAAATCCAGGGCCAGCGAGAAACCATCCACCGCATGAGTGAGCAGGAATTTATCGGGACGATGGCGTTTGGTCACGCCCAGATAGGAAGGCAGGCCGCGCTTTAGAGAGAGCGCCAACATCTCACGCCAGGCATCTTCGGCAGTCTCCCTGGGCAGGAAGGATTGATGCTGGATCAAGCCGCCGCGACCATAAGACAAATCCCAGTTCGGGACATAGTCGAGCAGAAAGTGAAATGCTGCATGAGACTGGCGGAATGTATGCGCGCGCAGCGAGGCCATATATTTTGCCGTGCTGACTCCCCACCAGCCCAAATTATTGGCGAATGGGATCATGAACAGATATAAAATGGATTTGGGGAACACGCCGAAGATCCGCGGCGGCAGGATCTGATTATTCAACTGCATCGTCTTTTGCGGGTTCGGGTCTTCATTGCCATGCAAATAATTAGCGGCATGGATCTGGCCGCGGCCAAGGCCCTTGCCGCCATTCATGGTATCCATCCAGCCAACAGTGTAGTCATGATGAGGAGCTTTATCGAGCAGGAAGGAAAGATGCTCGTGAAGATCATGGACCGGCCAGGCGTGGACTTCCAGCAGCCCGGATTCAACCCGCTTCATCTGCAGGCTGATCGACGTAAAAATTCCGAGCATGCCGAGTCCGCTGATCATGGCGTAAAAGAGCTCGGCATTGTTCTTCGGCGAGCAGGTTATTTCGGCGCCAGTTGGCAAAATCGCAGTGAACTCCAGGACATGTTCGCCGATGGGCCCCATCTTGAAATTGTTCTTGCCATGGATGTTCGCAGCGAGGCATCCGCCCAGCGTCGTGAACATCGTTCCGGATACAACCGGCGGCCACCAGCCTTCCGGCTCGACGCGCTGCCACAATTGTTCGAGCGTAACTCCCGGCTCGCATTTGACCAGGCCGGTCGTAGAGTCCCATTCAAGGATCTTGTTCAGTGCAGACAGGTCGAGCATGATGCCGCCGCCGTTCAGCGCTGCGTCGTTATAACTCTTACCTGCGCCGCGTGCAGTGACGGTCAGTCCCTGTTGCCTTGCCAGATGAAAGACTTCCTGGATTTCATCAGTGCACGTTGGCCGAAATCGATAGGATTGGGCACGCATGGAGTGCCCAACGT
>DATGYJ010000588.1:0-16108 GCA_035298105.1 Anaerolineales bacterium
ACCTTCCAGCGCGGGTCCAGGGATTCGAAAGGAACGATCGCCAGAGCGGGTTGGTGTGCCCAGGCATAGTCCAGCAGAGCATCTTTCACCATGACCTGCACACCGGTGCTTGCAGCCGGACCCCAAATGACGCTGAACATGTCATAGGTGTTTTGATCCATGAGCAGCGGCTGGTTCCCAAAGTCACTCATGGCCTGGCCCTGCCAGGCCAAAAGCAGGTCGTTGCCGGAGATGCCCTGAATGGTTGAAGAGAAGGGAGTCACTGCCGCGTACACCCACTGGCTGATCAAATTTTGTTCCCCCACTTCCAATTTCACGTTCGCGGTCGCGGCCTCAGGGATAAACAATCCTTTCAACGGGTCTGCCAGGGTCCCACCTAATGTTTCAACAAGATAAGGAGGCGCCCAAATGGAAACTTTGAGGGCCTCGGCGGTTGCTATGGATGTAGCAGTGGGGATGGCGTGGGGCGTCAGAGTATCCTGTCTTTTCTGCGGCTTCGGTATGTCAACGAAAGCCATGTTGATGGGAGTAGGCGTGGCTGGTGCGGCACAAGCCGAGAAGATCAGCGCACATAGGATCAAAAGCAGATAGCGGGGAGAGTGATAATTCACAGACTTGTCCAAGAATGGGTATTTAGCTGATGGTGTTATCGTCAGACTGCTTCTAATTCTAAGCGCTCAGCGAGATTGTGTGCAATCTTCAGCGCCTGTTATCAAGGCTGCTCCATTTTGCAGGCATTGTATAATCGTCCTATCCCATTGAAAGTATTTCTCAAATTTCCGGGAGGAGCCCCATGATCCTTGCCACATTATGTTATGTCAAACGAGAGGGATGCACACTTATGGTCTATCGCAACAAAAAAGCCAATGACATCCACGAAGGTAAGTGGAACGGCTTGGGAGGGAAATTTGAAGCAGGAGAAACGCCAGAAGAATGTGTGATCCGAGAGGTACTGGAGGAATCAGGACTATCTATTCAAAACCCTAAATTATGCGGTTTGTTGATGTTTCCAAAATTCAAGGGCAATGATTGGTATGTCTTCGTCTTTACCGCAAACGACTTTACTGGCGAATTGATCGACTCCCCCGAAGGCAGACTGGAATGGATTCCAGATGAAAAGATTCTCAATCTAAATCTGTGGCCAAGCGACCCTATCTTCATGCCATGGATCGGAGAAGGAAAATTCTTTTCCGCAAAGTTTGAATATGACGGGGATGAAATGCGCGGCTATGACGCGGTCTTCCATGCTTAACCAGGGCAAGCCGTTATCCTAGTGGGTATGCAACAGCCTCAACCATGCACACTTTACTACAGAGTGCCGCAGGATTTCCCTACCCCGCAATCGCTCAACAGCATTCCGAATAATCTGCATCTTCATAACAACCCCAGGCCGAATCGTTTCGTGCTTGTCTCTGGTCATTAATCTTTGTATACTTCTGGTATGACCAGCCTCCCCTCCGGTACCGTCACATTTTTATTTACCGATATTGAAGGCAGTACCAGACTTGCCCAGCAATATCCCGAGGCCATGCCGCGCTTGATGGCGCGGCACAATGAGATCCTGAGCCGGTCCATTCAGGCCCATGAGGGGCATGTCTATGAAATCGCTGGAGATTCTTTTTGTGCGGCCTTTTCCTCCTCAATAGACGCCGTATATGCAGCGCTTGAGGCGCAGCAAAGCTTCCATAACGAAACCTGGTCTCCAGCACCCATCAAAGTGCGGATGGGGATGCACACAGACACAGTAAAATTAAACGATGAAAATGCATACATGGGATATGGAACACTTGCACTCACCCAACGGATAATGTCCGCGGGGCATGGGGGACAGGTGCTGCTTTCAGGGGTCACACGCGAACTGGTGCGAGATTCCCTTCCCGGAAATACGGAGTTGGTTGATCTAGGGGAAAGGCGCTTGAAGGATTTACTGCGTCCTGAGCACCTGTATCAATTGAAGATCCTGGGGCTTCCTTCGAATTTCCCACCACTTAATACCCTCGATGTGTTCCCTAACAACCTTCCCGCGCAACTTACATCTTTTATCGGGCGGGAAAAGGAGATCGCTGAAGTCAAACAGGAACTGGTCGATCATCGACTGGTCACCCTCACGGGATCGGGCGGCACGGGAAAAACGCGTCTTTCCCTGCAAGTCGCCGCCGATTTACTTGATCAATTTCCTCATGGAATCTGGTTTGTGGAGCTTGCGCCATTGACCGATCCCGAGCTGCTCTCCCAGACCATCCTTTCTACGATTGGTCTCAATGAACAGCCGGGTACGCCAGCGCTGGAATTATTGAAGGAATATTTGCACGAGAAAAGATCATTGATCGTTCTCGATAACTGTGAGCATCTCATCGAAGCCAGTGCGAGGGTGACGGATACTTTGTTAAATACTGCACCAAGACTCAAGATCCTTGCCTCCAGCCGTGAGTCGCTGGCTATCAGAGGCGAGCTGGCCTATCCGGTGCCTTCGCTGTCACTGCCGGATATCAAGCATCTGCCGGTTATGGAACAGCTCTCTCAATATGAAGCCGTGCGGTTGTTTATTGAGCGTGCTTCCCTGGTCTCTCCACGTTTTGTTGTGGACAAGCAGAATGCACCTTTCATTGCCCAAATCTGTTACCAGCTCGACGGCATTCCCTTGGCGATCGAGCTTGCCGCGGCGCGGGTCAAGGTTATGTCTGTGGAGCAGATCTCAAAACGGCTGGATGACCGCTTCCGTTTGTTGACAGACGGATCTCGTACAGCCCTGCCGCGCCAGCAAACCCTGCGTGCTCTGATCGACTGGAGCTACGATATTCTCTCGGAGAAAGAACAAATAGTGCTGCGCCGTCTCTCCGTCTTCGCCGACACCTGGACGCTTGAAACAGCTGAAGACATATGCGCTGGCAATGGCATCGAGTCCTTCGAGGTACTCGATTTACTTTCACAGTTGGTGAATAAATCCCTGGCAGCGGTGATCGAAAAGTCGCGAATAAGGGATAGGTTCCTCTCGATCCCTGGATCCGTTCGCTATCGCATGCTGGAGACCATCCGGCAATACGCTGGTGAGAAATTAGAGGAAGCGGGCGAGAGGAACAAGATCCGTGACAGTCATTTTGATTTTTATTTACAGGCGGTAAAACAGATTGTGACCGAATTTTTCGGACCCAAAGAGCTGATCTGGTTGGTTTGGCTGGATCATGAATGGGACAATCTTCGTACAGCAGTAGAATGGTCACTTGAAATGCGCCCGGATGCAGGCTTGGAACTCGTAAATTGCCTTGGTTTCCTCTTCCTGGACAATTTAAACAATTCGTCTGATATGCAAAACTGGTTGCCGCAATTACTTGCCCACCCAGCCAACTCGGCCAGGACCCTCACCCGGGCACGTGGTTTGCTGCATTGGGCGTGGTACACCAACGCAAATTATGAATTTTCCGCCCAGGTCCAATCCATGATCGAAGAGGCAATCTCCATTTACGAAGAATGCGGGGATCGGAATGGACTTGCTCATGGCCACCTGGCGGCGGCACTTGCTGCCGACACTCTCGAAACCGGTTTGGCTTACTTTGAAAAGGCGCTCACTTTGTTGCATGAAACAAATGACAAGGTCTGGACCGGATTTGCCTTGCTTTACTTTGGCTGGCTCATCGAAACGCAGAACTATGCCCGCAAGCTTGCATCATTAGAAGAAAGCCTGGCCATCTATCGGGAACTGGGATTTATCTCAGGGACGATAGAGGCTTTGAAACAGCTTGGTGCACTTGCTATTCGGGAAGGGAACTTTGAACTGGCCCACCTGCGACTGGATGAAGGCTTGTTGGTCCTGCAGGGACATGCCTCCGTCCTCGGAAGTTCAATCACGATGTCCTATGACCTCGGAGATCTTGCTTATTATGAGGCCAATTATGAGTTAGCGCGAATCTATTACGAGAATTGCCTGTCCTGGGCCAGCGAGAAATACCTACCGCTGCCTGCGGCTTGGGCAAATGCCAGGTTGGGCTACTTGTACACGCGGCTGGGTAAAGGGGAGACCGCGCGGCTCTATTATAGGCAGGCGTTAATTCCTTATCAGAAGGGCAATACAAGAGTCGGGGTCATCTTTACAGTCGAAGGGTTTGCCAGTCTCGCGACCTCCGAGCACCAATGGGAAAGGGCGGTTAGACTATTTTCTTGGGCATCAAAACTTCGGCAGGAAAGCGGTGAGCTTCGCCCACCGATCGAGCAGGCTTCGGTGGACCGCGATCTTGCAGCCATCCGGGAACATCTGACTGACAGGGAATTCAGCGGTCTTGCAACCGAAGGAAGCATAATGACAATGGATCAAGCCATTGCCCTTGCCCTGGAGGAGCCCCATAAATAGCTATCCCGCTGTCAAGCCTCTCCATCGATTTTGAAGGGAACACCAGGCTGGCACGAGACCATCTCGATGCACACCCTATTCTGCTTGCGTAGCTTGTCATCCAGAATCGGCGCCTGCATGGACTCTTGATGTTCCCCAACTTCAAGGGCAATGATGGGTATGTCTTCGTCTTTACCGCAAACGATTTTACCGGTGAACTGATCGACTCCCCGAAGGCAGTCTCGAGTGGATTCCCGATGAAAGGATATTAGATCTAAATTTATGGGAAAGCGACCATATCTTCATGCCGTGGATCCAGGCAGGGAAATTCTTTTCGGCAAAGTTTGAATATGAAGGGGAGGAGATGGGCGGGCATGAAGTGATCTTTTATTGACAGAATAAAAGTACAGCCTCCACCACATCGCACAAATCGGCAATCGTATAAGAGGGGTAAATACCGAGAACCGATTTTTATCGGACAAGTGGGGATGCTGCGAATGAGAAAGGGGTGATCTTCAAAGCTTTGGAGATCTCGCCCTGTTCAAATGTGCTCGTAGTTAGGGACAGCGGATTAGACCCTGCGCCCACAGGCAACCGCCGCAGGTTGGATGGAGGTTGCCAAAGCAATCCTCTACATTCTCAATTGCCATCTCGCAACTGTTACAAAAGGCACAGGGCGAGAAGTCGAATTCCTGGAGGCGCTTTCTCAGTTGGTGATAGGTCTGATCATTCCAGATTTGCATGAGGGTACTTTGGTGGATGTCGCCGACAAAATATTCTTTCGACGTGCGTTCGCGGTCCCCGAGGTAATGCCGGTGGGTGTATAGCAGAGGCAGGCACGGACTGACCTTTCCATCCCAGCGGATCGACATACTTCCCCGCTCAACGAACGGACACTGGTCAATGTTCCGGTTCAAGGGGCTCCCGGTCAATTCCACTTGATTCAAATCTTTCAGCACCTCGCCCAGGGCTTTTAGAGTCTCGGGCCGAATATCGACCAGGGGCATGTGCACCGTGGGACGGATCTCTCGGCCTGCAACCATGTCGAGCGAGCGCATATATAGATTTTCATTGAGTAATTCTGTGTTGTGAGCCAGCACATTTGTGATGGAGAATTCCACTGCCCCGAGCCTGGTTCCCAGATGGATCACCTGACCCAGGTCATGGATATTGCGTCGCATGGCAACAAAAGCAATTCCCAGCTTTGGGTGTCCGCTCCAATTCGAAATCCCGAATCGTTGATATTTCAAGGCCCGCAGGCGCGTCAGATTTTCGAGAATGAGCGGGAGCGAATCCCCAAGGCGCACATCGCTATAGCATTCAGCGGAAGCACCATCCAATGAGACCCACAGCATATCCAGGTTGACATCGATCAACTTATTGGCAACTGCTTCGGTCAACAGGATGCCATTTGTGATCAGCGAGACACGATGACCTCTTCCTTTTGCTTGCTCAATCAACTTAAGGACTTTGGGATGTGAAAGCGGTTCACCGTATCCACCCAAAAACAGCTCTGGTTTTTCTGCGCAGTCCTCCAGGCCCGTGAGAACGCGCCCGAAAACCGCATCCGACATGTTCCCATACTTCACATCCCAGACATTGCGCATGCAAGTGCTGCAAGTAAGGTTGCACTTGTTGGTCAATTCCACGTAGACACGTTTGAGCGTATGGATGGAGGGATGCAGGTGCAAGCCACGCCCATTCGGCTCGATGCGGATCTCATCACCAGGCACGAGACCCAGTTGCTTTGCAATGTTAGGTGGTAAGAGAATTTCGTTATGTTCGTTGACGCGTGCATAGTGGATTTTTGCCATGCCGTGTGGACTCCTCATTTCGGCCATATAAATTCTGCGAAATAATCGCAGAGATCTTAAGTAACGAGTTCAATCCAGTACCTGGCCTATTCAGGTTAACCATAATTGCCTTTCGAGCAGGGAAGATCTGTTAGGCGCCTTGTAGTAGTCAGAATATTAGAGATAATATTTGATTTATTTTGGCGTTCCTGTACTCAATGCCTCTATCTGTTTTCTGATCAATGGCACAGAGATTTTGCCTCCGCTGGAGAGCACCTCACCATTCACCAAAACTAATGGAAGCTGCGCACCTGCCGGGATGGACGGGCAGTCAGGGTCGAACAGATCAAAATATTGCACGCACACCTCTTCTCCAAAGCGCGTCTGCAGTTGTCCTGCGGTTCGGCTCGCAACCTGGCGCCACGAATCTTTTACGCCATCACTGCACGCAATGGGCGCGCCGATAATTTGAACCAGGACCGGCGTAGTCATCCGCAGCACCCCGACCTGCCGCCCGTGCCACATGCACATCCGCCTTGAGGCGTATTGTCGCTGACGACGTGCAGCAACAGACCCGAGGTCAGAAGCTGTCGGGTCTGCTTGCTCTGGCACTGCGGGCATTCTGGTTTGAGGCCCTCTTCCTTTTCCTTGAAGGTGGCCCGCACTTCAAATACTGCCTGGCAGTCCTGGCATTGATACTCATAAAGTGGCATATATGAAACTCCTAGCAAGTAGGGTGATTGGCGAATGACGCAAAATTGAGGCCAAGCAATTCGCTGATTTCCCGGTTGATCTCGCGCAGCAGGTTAGCCGCCTCCTGCCGGGATCCGAGATAATCCACGATAACGGGGTTGCGCAACACTCTCTGTTGAAGCAAGCGCAGGGAATCTATTTCGGCCTGATTTACCTCACCCTGCGCCTGCATTTGGCGGACGCGGGCTTGCGACTTCCCCAGCTGATCCATCAACGCATGTGCTTCCCGATCCGAATCCATGTTGCTGCGCGCATTTCGATACTGGGTGAATACTTTGGATGCCAGCAGGTGTTCAACCAGCAATTTCATGGCTTCCTGCAACTGAGGGGATAAATCGATTTTCATAGCAGTTTCCTATCCACAACAACTCACGCCGCACGCCGAGGCATAGTCCAATCCAATGGATTCAGAGAGCGTATCGCCTAAGATCTGACACAAAATCACCAGCTCTGTCTGCGCCTTGAAATACTCTTGCACAAGGGGCTGGCCGAGGAACGCGTCTTTGACACGTTCCAATTCCGTCTGTTGCTCGGCGCTGAGTGCATTGAGCATAATCAAGGCGCGCAAGTCCTTTTGTTTTTCCCGGTAGGCACTCATCGCTTGCTGCGCCGTCTGATCGTTCTGAAAGCGGTCCGCGGCCTGCTCAAATGATTTGAATTGCGGCGTCTCTGCCAGCGCCGCGGCGAAATCGCGGGCGGCCTTGAGTACAATCGATGGCGGCGCAGTTTCGAGGTCATCCAATACTTTATCGTCCATTCCTGACTCCTTTAGGGTCACAACGGCAACGTTCTTAGCCGCGTGCAGCCCCCAGTGCTTCCCTTGCATATGCTTCATTTCGCTTGCCGTACATCAACTCGCCTAGCTCAGCCAGCATCTTCAACCCTTTGATCTCGCATGGCAGCAGCGGAATTTGAACAAGAGGGAGATTGAATCGTTCCGTGATCTCTCTCAAATACCTTTCCTGCATGGCACGGCGAGATTGCACGAACGGGGTCGTGGATTGATCGAGCGGGATGACCATGTTGGCAACTGCCAATCCCGGGTGAACGCCCACTGTACTGAGTTCTTGCGCGGCGCGCCAGGCCTCGAGAATAGGCGTCGCTTCCGGATACATTACAAAAGCAAAGGTGCTTTGCTCGGGATCAGACATCATTTGGATGACTTTTCCAAATCGCTGTTTAGCAACATCATCCGCAGCCGCTGCATCGACCGAAGCAAAAATCTTCACCTCGATCTGTTTGCTCCAGTCGACCGGCAATTCAAGCAATCGCAATGTATGGCCGGTGGGCGCAGTATCGAATACCACTACGTCCCAATCGTCCTGTGCCGCATAGTCGATGAACTGATCGAACGCTGCCATCTCTTCCGTGCAAGGCGAATTGAGTTCTTCCTCCATTACTTTGATCGCCACATCTGGTCTTCCACGCTGGCGTGCATCGTCAAGGATTCGCGCTTTATAGGTTTCACCAGCAGTTTTCGGGTCAATCTTCACTGCCCAGAGACCCTGCTGTCCATTCACGGCAGTCACTACATCCCCGACAGGAGTATCCAATACATCGCCTAAATGAGCGGCCGGGTCGGTTGTCAACAGCAAAGTCTTATATCCCTGTCGCGCTAACCAGACCGCTGTGATGCAGGAGGCAACGGTTTTACCGACGCCACCCTTCCCTGCGAAGAAAACGGTCCGCCGCTGACCATTGGGTTGTATGAGGGTCCGCACTTCATCAAGGGATGAGGCGAATATCTCCTCTTTCAATTGGGTGCTTTTCACCTCATCCATCAATGAGGAGGGGTCACCATCGAAAAATATTTTTGCTACCTGACGTAGTTTACTCACCCCTTTAATTTCATCTGCAAGGAGGGCCATCCGTTGCTTAGGATATGGGAAATCGAATTCGATTTGCACCAGATAATGCTCCTGCATTTGGGCGCGAGCTGCAAAGAGCGGATTCCGGGCGGCCTGGCCCGGAATGATACCGTTGACGATCAGGCTGAAATTCTCGATTCCCAATTTGCGTAGTTCATCAATCGCGCGACGAGTTTCCTTGATGGAGATCGCTTCAGGGTGGAGAACGAATACAAAGCTGGTCTGTTCGGACTGCCGCATGGCAGCCAGGGCGCGCTCATATTTGTGCTTGGCGTCCTGAATGGCTGCCGCGGGGCCGAGACATGTTTGACCGCTGCCTGCACTGGCCGCGTCGATGGACTGGCTCCACTCCGAGGGAAGTTCCAGCAAACGAATGGTGTGACCAGTTGGGGCAGTATCGAAAATGACGATATCGAAAGCTATGCCATTCTGCGCGGGTATATCCAGGAAGTCCGTGAAGCGGTCGAAGGCGGCCACCTCTGCAGTGCATGGACCACTCATCTGCTCTTCCATCACCTGAACAATCTGTGGCGGAAAAGCAGCCCGAATGGGGGCCATGGCGCGATCAATGTATTCCTGGGTAGCCTGATCGGGATCAATTTCCATCGCGAATAAATCTGGCATGTTGACAATTGGAGTCACCTGATGACCAATGGGCTGCTCAAATACATCTTCCAGATTAGAAGCAGGATCGGTGGTGACAATCAAAGTACGTTTGCCGTGGTCGGCGTAGCGGACCGCGTGCGCGCAAGCCATACTGGTCTTTCCTACACCGCCCTTGCCGGAGAAAAAGATGAATTGCGTCATGCTGTTATGCTCCGTCCTGAACGTATCTAAAACCGTTTTGTAAAGATAATTCAGCTCTGGTTAATTCTTTGCCCAGATAAGCCGCATGACTCAACTCTGTTATCCAGCCATTGTTGATAATCATGAAATAGATTTCGCGGGCAGTTGTGCCTTCAATCACCCGCAGAAGCGAGTTGTCATAGGCGTAATGTTCAATATTGATGACTCCTTTGCCTACCAGCGGAACGATGACAAAATATCCTGCTTTGTCCATGGGCACGGCTTCACCGGGTTCGACAGCCGTAAGCGTGGGTGTGGTCGAAATGGAAACAGTTGGCTTTCCGCCACATTCACCGCAACCGCAAGGTTCTTCAACCCTTTGAGACAATTCTTCAATCCTTGCACTAATCTCATCTGGATCTTCACATCCAATCATGTCTATTACCTGCACCTGCTCGCGGAATGTCTGTATCTCAGATGCCGACACATTTCGCAGAATGGGGCGTTTGCCAGCAGAACCAATCACGCGCCCTTTGTCGTCGACCCCGTTTTCTGCCAAAGCCAACAACGTTTGTCCCGTGAGGTGCCCTTTGGATTCTGCGCCAGCGACAAGCAGATAACGAAGGGTGGGATTAGTGATCATGTTCTTAATAACTTTATCAATCCCAATATTTTCGGTTTCCGTCTTTCCGACGATAGACAGTCCATTTGGTTTGAGAAGCACTAGTTTCTCTGCCAATTGGACACTGGCGAGCGTTGATACGGCAACTGATGCGGCTTGATCAATAATAAAATATTCGCCGATTACAGGAGGCCAACTTTCATCTTGAATGTGGAATTTGCATATCAATTCGGCCGCTACCGAGGCATGGGCAGGAAAGGCAAAAGCAAATGCATTCTGTGCAACAGCAGGGTAACAGTGTTCACATCCCAAACAAGCATATTGGATCGGGCGCATTTTCGGGAATGCTCCGGAGATGTTTTGTGCGAGGAGGGTGGCGTGCTCTGTATGGATGCTCGCAAGGGCATAATCAAAATTCTTGAGGGCACTTGCCATACAGCCACATTTCCGGCATTTCGGCAAGGCGATCCCCGTTTCTAATTCTGCTTGAAATAGCTGAATACCTTCATCTGGGCTTATTGTTTTGTCCTGAACAACAGGCAAGTCCTGATTGATAATGGACATGGCTTTCCTGTTCATAAGCAGGCACGGATCTCATCCAGTGTCGGGTATGCGCCAATCTTGATAACTTTGCCGTGCACAACGATGATTGGTAAAGCTTCCATCTGTTTCTCGCGTATCAGGCGCATGACTTCAGGGTTACTCAAGAAAGCATTAGGATTGCTGGTCATTTGATATCGCTCGACGCGCAGGTTTTCAATCTGGAGAGACAGGATCATTTCGTTTACATCAAGTAAGGTTTGGTCAAGGGTTGGTCCACACAAACCGGTTGGACAGCACATCGGTGGGTCAAAAAATTCCACATCTGCATGGGCTGTTGAAGCAGGCAGGGTCTTTAGCACGGGAATGACATTGCTCATAATAAATTTCACTTCCTTTGTGAAATAGTTATCGCTTTCCGGATTCCGGTGTTTCAGGGATCGAAATTAAACTCTTGGGACCACACGTGGTTCTTCTAGGCTTGATCCGCGCAGGATCAAAGAACGCACCGAACGCGGCGTTGAGTTCATCCATGGCAGAACGATTCACTGAGTAATACACCCAGCGAGAATCCGCCGCGTCACGTTCCACATCGACCAGGCCAGCGCCGCGCAACTTGCTCAAGTGATGAGAAATGAGATTGGGAGGCATTTGCAGGAAATCCCCGAGCTCACAGTTGCATTGCACGCCTTCCATCAACAGATTGAAGATGAGCAGGCGCTTCGGTTCAGCCAATACCTTCAAGCGATCTGTCAGGGTTTCCAGATTGACGGGAGAAGCGATAGCAGATTGTGAAAAATAGTTCAACATACGTTGAATTATATACCGCACTTGTAGCGCTGGGCAGTGATTGATGTCATTATTGTGAGTGAGCTTTATCAAGAGCGAAAAGCCGCTTTACCCCCACGCCGATGTATGAGCAATGCCGATGTTAATCTCCGTTTCCATGACCCCGAGAACATCAATTCCCAAAGGTTTCGTTATGAACCTTACTTTCCTCATAGCGAGTGCGCCGTGGTTTCGTTTTGGCCGGGTAGCCGACCGGGACCAGGCAAAGCACCCTGCACCGTTCCGGGATGTCTAGAGTCTGGCGGACCCTGGTTTCGCGATCGGAGTGAGGGTAGACCGCCACCCAGACTGCTCCGAGATCCAGTCCGGCCACTGCCAGCAGTGTGCGACCAATGTTGCCCAAGCCAATAACAGCATTCTGTTTGCTGCGCGGGGTTTTTATGGCGGTCTCAAGACTCCTGCATGGCAGCATCAGCCAGCCAGGTCGTCACTTCGGCCACGCTCGGGATTCGTCCGGCACAGACTAATTTTTCATTGATGACCAGGCCGGGCGTGGACAGGATCGGGTATTTCATGATCTCGTTGTAATCGGTAATTTTTTCAAACTGAGCCTCCAGGCCAAAATTGGTAACGGCTTTATGGGCAACATCATTAACTTTTTGGCAGTTCGAGCAGCCAGGACCAAGAATCTTGATTGTTAACATGGGGAGACCTCCTCTTTTATTTCGATAGTGATTGTGGGTTCGATGATGATTTCGGATTTGACAGAATTGGCAACCAGACTGTATTTCTGAGCGGATTGCAGAGCGCGGCGGGTGCGAGCCTCAACCAAATCCCTGCTTTCGTCGCCGGCTGCGATACGGATGACCGGCCGGAACCGCAGGTGTGTGAATGTCTCGGTACGATCTAACTCGACGAGCTTCGTACCTTCGGCGCGGCACTCGTAGGAAAGAAGATTGAGTTTGAACCGTTCGGCGGCCCAGATGAACATCATCATAATGCACGTATTAGCGGCAGCAACGAACGCATCCTCAGGCGTGAGCACGCCCGGGTGTCCCTGTGCATCCGGCGGAGCAGAGAAATCCATCTCCGGGCCATTTCCTAACACGATATGTCCCCAATGTTCGCCTTTCCAGGAAACGCTGGTATGGTAGGTGGCATGGCGGCTCATGTAGTGGCCTCCTGCTTCTCGCAAAATGCGGAATACTCATCTACTAACACTGCAGCATACGCTTCTTCCTCCGCGGCAGGCACAAGGTTGTATATCTTGACCATTTCCATCAACTCGCGTCGTGTTCTCTCAGATGGCAGCTTGCCTGCTTCGCGGAATTGTTGGAAGATAACAGGAAGAGCAACAATCGTCACGGTTTGTCCGTTAATAATAACGTTCTGGATGGGAATACCGGAACCACACGAGCAAGTGGCCTGAACCGGTTCCTGTGCTTCAGGTTGCGGTGACTCTCCAACGAACTCCCCGGCGCGGCGATCCCAGCGTTTGCCAAGCAGATCATCAACCATATCCGCGACCTTTTCGGCGGTGGCTTCAACAGCCCGTATTCCGGCCGCGTTCAACTGGCGTTTACCTTCAACATGATTCAGGAGGTGTTCAGAGATCACGTCGGTGACCAGAACCTGCCCTACAGGTTTGCCGGAATACATCTCGGTGCCACGCGCTGCGCAACGCTTCTCGCAGCCATCGATGGCGATAGTTGGATAGAAACGTGCAAAAGCGCGATCTCCTTCACCCCCAGCCAGGAAAAGCGGAAGACAGATCGTCACTGTGTCACCAGGACGTAATTGTTCCAGTACCTTCAAAGCCGCCAAACGCGTCACGGTACCTTCAGCCAGCTCTTCACCGGAACAAGCCACAATCCCAACTTTCTTCTTCGGCAATTCAGGCATTTGGGTTTCCTTCCTCGTGGGCGGTGAGGGTATCCACAACGCCGACGATTTCCTCTGCCATGGCACTTGCCAGTTGCTTTCCGCCTTCATTGAGTTCTGCGATACCCTGGGGTTTGAACTGTTTATAGCGACGATAAACATCCAAAACAGCAATATCCTGAGCAACTGTTCCACCGTTTTCCTTCGCCATCTTTGTTGCGCAGGCCAGCTTGCAGCCATCAATCGTGATGACCGGACTCCCAGCCACCGCGGCGCGCGTCGCTTCATCTCCTAATACCAGCAGAGAGAGTGGCACCAGTTGTGTTTGAGCCGGTCGGATATCCTCGGTCACCTCATAAGCAGCTTCACGGCTTACCGTGCCATATGTTTTTCCAATACCACTACAGGGTATGATTATTACCTTACGCCGGCTACTCATCATTTCTTTGCCTCTTCTTCGGCCTGACCCCTCATCAAGGTAAAGTAGGCTTTTGGATCCAGCAGGGCCGCACGGTCCGTTTCCCAATCACCGGCCTCAATGACGGCCAACCAACCCTCACCGTACGGATCCTGGTTGATCGCTTCGGGAGCCGTGGACATAGCTGGATTGACCTCAACAACTGTGCCTTTGACAGGAGAGCTCAGACTAATGTTCACTTTGATTGTTTCAATCGAAGCCACTTCATCTCCGACAGCTAAAGTTGTATCCGGCGGCTTAACCTCAGCAAAAGCCACATCTCCGCTGCGTTGCTGCAGGAAATCCGAGAGTCCAATTCGGATGCGGTTGCCATTCGCGTGCGTCCACAGACCTTCGCTACTATAGTAGCGATCAGTGGCAACTTTGAAAATAAACTTGTCTACGGTAGTTTCGAGAAATTCAGGCATCCTATATCTCCTAATCTGGGATAAGGTAGAACATATACGGTAATATTGATCCCTTATGGCTCGGCAACCGCCACCTGTGGGACGAATTGCTCGATGGCATCGAGCGCATGGGCGGCATAAATGGAACCCGGTCCACACCCATTATTAGAGAAACTTCGGCAATCAGGAATCATCATGGACATTGGATCACTCCCCAGGCCCACAGACACCCGCCGCAAGTAGGAAAGGCATTGCCAAAACAATCTTCCTGGTTGGCTGCGACCATGTCACAGCCGCCGCACGAGGTACAAGGTGGAAAGTTGAATTCCTGAACGCGCTTGCGGAAGGAAAGATGATTTGGATCATTCCAGATCTCGGTCAAAGTCATGTCATTGATGTTCCCAATCACATATCGACTCACAGTGCGCGGCTTCTCCTGAAGATAGCTGACATGGGAATGCATTAACGCCAGGCATGGACTCACTGCTCCATCCGAAGACACCGCAACAACCCCCGTTTCAATAAAGGGGCACCTACCGGCAGGCATATCCAGGCTAGCCTCATGGATACGGATGTTATGATGAGCATGTAGGGTTTGGTGAAGCGGCGTGAGGGTATGCTCGTTCCAATCGATGCGTGGTAATTGAATGAGTGGCAACCAGGGTGAGGGTCGGCTTTCGACCTCATCGAGCACGCGTGTGCAAAGCATTTGGTTGCACATATCCGCACTATAGGGAAGCACATTTGTGACCATGTAACGTGAAACACCATAGCGGTTGGCACTGCGCACAAGCAAAGGAAACTGGTTCACATTCGAACTTGTAGCAACAAAGACAAAACCTGTTTCGGGACGACGGCTATTCAACGAACGACGTAAGGAATCCATCATCTCGATTTTCGAAAACAGATTCGACGACCCGTCATTCGCACTGGCACGAGGACTATCCACAGAAAACCACAAAACATCCAGGCCGAGATGAATGAAATCACGCACCATTTGTTCGGTGAGCAGGAGACCATTTGTAATGACTTCCACGCGCTGGGCCATCTCTTTGGCCTGTGCAATCATCTCGATAATGTCCGGATGTAATAAGGGCTCGCCAAATCCACCGAAGGAAATCACAGGCTTATATTCAAAGTGTCTGAGACTGTCAGACAAGCATTTGAAAGTCTCCCCTGCCATATCTCCCTGGGTCACTGTCCAGGAATTACGGATACAAATATCGCAATTGAGATTACAACGACTGGTCGGCTCGATATATACTTTGGCGAGATGGTTCGCAGCTCGGCGCAAAGTTGTACCACTAGCCGTATTCTCCAACAGGATCTCTGCACCTGGAACCAAACCCAGACTCGCTATAGTTTCGGGCGGGAGAATGAGCCGCCCGTTCTCATCCACAATTGCACGTAAAGTATTTTGTAGCTCCAAAGCCGTCTTCCCATCAAAGTCAGCAAAATAATATTCAATCTTCTGAATATAATATACAACTGCCCGAGCCCATCGTCAATGTGATGAATCTCACAATATATCTATGATTCTGTGCCAAATACCTGGGAACCTGCCCGTCTGATTCTTGCCGATCCACTCAATCAAGAGGCCTGTAAGTTGAATGCCAGCAAGCACTCATGATCGTTGAGAATATGTCTTCCACTCCTAATCATTGCAGGTTATTCGAGATTATGAATATGATTTGACACAAGAAAAGCGGCTATGCCGCTCTTCTTGGGAAGATCCTCTATGCCGCTCCAGCCATTACGGTGTTCTTGCTGTTTTTTTCACCTGTGCAGTGTGGACAAGCGCAAGACCCAATCCGCGGCGATATCGATATTCGCTTACTCTCACCCAATGTTGAGCGCGCTGCGTCGATCACGGCGAACACATCGGATT
>DATGYJ010000589.1:0-32940 GCA_035298105.1 Anaerolineales bacterium
GGCTTTGAACCAGACCAGCATATCGTTGGATTTATTTACATTGGTTATCCTGAGTTTATTGCTGAATACCCGCCCAGGCCTTCGTTCGAAGATAGAACAGTATGGATGGAATAGAGTCATAAGTTAAAGTCCGAAGTAAGAAGTAAAAAGAGCGATATAGCCTCAAATCGGGACGATCGAACTATTTCCTTGTATACAACTCTGCCTGTGAATCTTTTATCACTTTGACAACCCGGGGTGAGAAGTAACTATCGGTTTCAGTGCCAAGCATATAAACATCCGATAGATTCGGAAAGAATTGAGGCGCATTTTCCAGTTCCAAAACCACCAGACGATCCTGCGGGCCAACCAGGAAGAATACCAGCCGTGCTTTTTCTTCGGCTCCGTAACCGATCTTGGCGGTGCCAGGCTCACCCTCACCGGCCTCATAATAGCGGGGATAAAGAGCGCGGCCATATAACGCGATTTCTCCTGCCTTTGCCGTTACGCCGATTTGCTGCATGATCTCTGGCTGTGATTTAGGAGGATATTTTTGAGGAAAGATGAATTCGGTAGCAGGGAGAAAAGCAGCCAGAAGCACTACGATGATCACGCTTAACCTGAGGCGACGCCGAGCCAATGCAGGAGACTCGTCAGCGGCAGTCTGCTCGTTCGCTAGGATTCGAATCCAGCCCCAAATGTTTTCGCGGGCTCCCTGTGTAAAAGAGAGTAACAAGCCTCCCAGGATGATCAGCCCAAAGAGCTCATAAAGATGAACGCTCCAATCCAGGGGGACAATGAATCGTTCGCCCGAGCTTAAAAACAGGGCAGTCCATAAGTTGTAGGCAAGTCCCAGCCCCAGCGGGAGTAAGCCGGCCAGCCCACCAGAATGCCATGCAGCTGCCACTCCCACGCAAAAGAGAAAGAGATAAAATGCAAAAAGTGGAACCTGGTTGAATGTAAGAGGCGTTTTCCAAAAAGCATGTTCTGGTCTCAAAAGTTCAGCAGGCGATAGGATCTCATCACGAACCGGGAATGCTAACAGGCTGGCGATTTCATTGTTGACAAAATGATTGGCAGCCGAACCCAAAATAAAACCGGGGTTCTGTCTAAAACTTGCCAGAGCCATCCTGGTCAGGCGGCTGGAGTACCCGGCATCGGTTTCAGCTGGAAGACGCGGCAATTCTTCATTTCCTGTGCTTCCGCTCCAGCGGCGTGCCATCGTCATGGTTTGCGAGACAGGGTTATCCAGGACCAGACCGCCAGCCGCAAAATAATTCCGTATCAGCCAGGGGGCAATCGTTAAAGCAAAACCGATCACCATTAAGATCGAACCTCTCAGCCAGCGTTTGTGGTCTGGGATGACAAAAAGGGCCACGACGATGATCAATCCGATCAGAACCGAACTCTGTAACCTGATCAACGCGGCCGCCCCAAGCACACCCCCGATCAAGAGCGGACGCCAGGAAGTCTGGGCCGCTGAACGCAACCAGCGAATGCCAAGTAAAGCTGCCAGGCTGATGAGAAGCGCGGTTGGCAGCTCCGAAAGGAACAATTTGGAATAAGTGACATTACTGGCGAAGGGTACCGCTGCATTCGAATTCAGGTCTCTAAAAGCAGCCAGTAAGGATAATCCCAGGCCCAGGGGCTTGCCGCCGATGTCTTTGCCCAACAGGTACAGCAGCACCGGGAAGAAGGCCAGCGCCAGGGTCTGTAAAGCAACAACATTTTGATAATGTTGCCCCCCTAACAGATGCAGCCACGTCAGGAAGGCAACATAAAATGGCCGGGCAGGGATCTCGGGCCAGAGAAAGCCACGTCCAATCAATGCGGATTGCGCGTACTGGGCATAAAACTGGGGATCAGAGAATGGATAGATCTCAAAGTTTGGGGCGCGGGGTGGGGTAGCGGTAAAAGCAGTCTTGATTGGCTGGCTTAACCACAGCGCAACGGTGAAAATGTAAATTGCAAGAGGGATCCATTTATGTTTCTTATTTGAAATGATGCTGGGAAGAAATGCAAAGACTCCCGTCACAGCCAGGATCAGCAGAATTTGCCATTCAAGGAATGGGACAGGTGGTGCGCCCCAGTTATCGTCGGGTGTAATGCCAATTTTTGTGATCGTGATGATCGCACCGAGCAGCGAAAGAATCACAATGAGGAGAATGAGCTTTCTCCAAAAAACCGGTCCAAGCGCGCTGAAGACATCTTTAGCTTTTCCAGAACGATGCCATGCAACCAGGAGTGCAAGTTCCAGGCTGGATAGAGCGAACCATAATAGGAGGGGCCGCAAGCGTTCCGCGTAGACCGGATAGAGCGGATTGCTTTTGAATAATGGTACGGCGGCCATAAAAATATCCGCCGCCAGCATTACTGCCAGAGCCAGCAGGTAGATCGCGTCCCAGAACGCAAACCGCTCACCCAGGTTCAGCCAGGTTTGACGAAAGGCCGGGCTGCGGCTCCGGAACCATAGCGCTGCGGAGACGATGATGAGCACGATTGCTATGCTGATCAAGATCAATCTTGGGGCTGAGAAACCAAATGCAAGTGGATTCTCGGTATCGGTAGGGATGGTAATGAGCCAGTACAGTGCGGCAACCCCCTGAATACACCACAAACAAAACAGGATCTTCCAATGTGCAGGCTTCGGCGTTGTCATGGGGTCAATAATATACCTAAACCTCCCTTGCTTGGCAATTGTCCTGCCCGCAGGACACAACCAAAAGGAATGAGCTGTGAAGAACTATTGATGTGGCCGGTGATGGGACTCTATACAAGAAAAAGACCTGACTTTTGGTCAGGTCTTCTATTGCTTGCTAAGCCCCCAGGTAGCGGGCAATTGCCATAAAGACCACAGCCAGGATAAGTGCCGGGGCGGATATTCTCGTATAAGTGGCCTGTTGTTTTTGTATCGCCTGTATCTGTGCCAGTTGTGCAGGAGTAGGTTTCCCTCGGATCTGTGCACCAAGCTCCGCCATGGCTTTGTTCGTACGGCCTACAAGGATACCGAATATGAATCCAATCAGCGCGAATATCGCGCCAATGCCCAGGCCGATCGCAAAACTTGATCTCACCCAGGCGGCACCGGCCCTGGCATCCAACCCGTACAGGATTGCGCCTGCAAGGATCGTTAAACCAGCTGCGCTGGCTATCCGATTGCTTAGTTTCAAGTTGTTCATCAGATGCCCTATAAATTTTTGGCCCGCTTCTCCAGTCGCACCGACTGTGGGTCCAATAAAGAAGAAGGCCATCAGTGAACCACCAACCCAAAAGACTCCAGACACAATGTGAACGATACGAAGCAGCCAAATTAAATAGGTCATTTTTTCTCTCTCCTTTGCTGGCGCTATTTTACTCTCATTTATCCAGCGACGTCACGCGTGAAGGCTTGTTCAATAAGCAAAAGCAGATTTTTCACAACGAAGCTACTACGGCGCTACAACGAACCTGGAACGAAGGGCAGCTGCCTCATTTTTCAAACCATTTGTGAAATGGCAGCCCCCACATATGGGGGGCAAAAACTGCGCATAAGCCTGCTTTTTTCGAAAATAATCCCTCGCTATTCCTTCGCTATTCCTTCGCTGATCCTTCGCTCATCTCTTTGAGCCAGATCGACCCCCCAAATATGGCATGTGGATTTTCGACCGATTTGTACAAACAGCTTATTTCGGGACAGAAAGAGGCGCAAATCAGGACAGGGGAGGACAATATTTATGACAAAATTCACTTGTTTAGTGGACAGACGACCTGTATATTGGTACTTGACTCCCCAGATCTGTTGGGCGTCATCTTTGCCAAAACGATACAGAAAGGATAGTTTATGAAGCGCATCGTAGTATTCATTTCACTGCTCGTCGCAATCAGTTTAGTATTGGCAGGTTGCGGAACTCTCAATAAACCTGCGAACCATTTGGAAGCTATCAAGCAGGCCGGCGTGATCAAAGTCGGCACCTCTGCCGATTATCCGCCCTTTGAGTCGGTGGATGCCAATGGGGTCAAGGTCGGTTTCGATATCGATCTGATGACCGAAATTGCGAAACGTCTTAACGTGAAGTTGGAGTGGGTGGATATGCCGTTCGACAGCCTGATCGCGGCAGTGCAAGAGGGCAAGATCGATGCATCCATTTCTGCGTTCAACTATACGGAAGAACGTGATAAGACCATTGATTTCTCCGCACCGTATTACACTTCGGAAGATTCCTTCACCGTTGCAGATGGTTTCGCCGGCACGATTGCCAAACCTGAGGATGTGGCGGCTTATAAGGTCGGTGTGCAAACCGGTACCACGCAAGATAGCTGGCTGACCGATAACCTGGTTGCCGATGGCGCCCTCCCGGAAGGGAATCTCTTCCGCTATGACCGCGTCGATCAGGCGATGCTCGACCTAAAGAATGGCCGCATTGAAGTGATGATGTCTGATTATGTTCCCGCTCAGGCCCTGGCGAAACAACTTGGCGGATTAAATATCGTCTATCACGGTGTGCTTTCGAGCGGACCGATGAACATTGTCATTCCCGAGAAGGATGTTGAACTCGCGCAGGCGATCAATGACATTATCAAACAATTACAGGGCGAAGGTTTTGTTGACGGACTTGCCGTAAAGTATTTTGCTCAATAAGAGAATGCTTTGTTATGGGTGCAGTTTTACTGCACCCATAACTGTTGGGGATGCAGTGCAACTGCATCCCCAACTCAACTGCATCCCCAGCTTCAGGTGTCATGAGTAACTTCTTTTCCTATATCGTGCAGGGCACAGCCATCACGGTCGCGGTGACATTGGTGGCGCTGCCGTTTGGTCTGGTCATTGGTTTGCTCACGGCCCTCGTCCATACGTATGGGGGAACAATCCCGAATCGGATCGCCGCAGCTTATAGCCTGTTGATGCGGGGGATACCTCCGATCGTTTTGCTATTCATTCTTTATTTCATTCTTTCGGGCAAGTTCATCAATCTCTCTCCATTTTGGGCCGGCTCCTTTTCACTCGGCATTGTCAGCAGCGCCTATCAAATGGAAATTCTACGTGGGGCGCTCCTGGCGGTTGGCGGAGGGCAAATGACCGCGGCCCGCGCCATTGGGATGAGCCGCTTGCAATCGATTCAATACATCATACTGCCTCAGGCCCTGCGGCTGGCGATCCCTCCCTGGTCGAATGAGGTATCCATTGTTTTAAAGGATTCGTCCCTCGTGTACGCACTGGGCGTTCCTGAGATATTGCGCCGTGCCCAGCAGCTTTCGGCTACCACGCAACAGCCGTTCCTGGCTTACGGGACAGCAGCCCTCATTTATTTTGTTTTGGTCTTCTCCACCAACCGCCTGCTCGACTATTTCTCTGAGCGCACGAAATTACCCACTCATCCTTAATGGAGACTCTCATGCCGAATCCTATTTTAGAGACTCGCAATCTGACCAAGATTTACGGTCAGAACGTTATTTTCAAGGATATCAATCTCAAGGTCAATGAGGGTGAGACGATTGTGATCATTGGTCCCAGCGGAACGGGGAAAAGCACATTGCTGCGCTGCATCAACCTGTTGACGCCCCATGACGGTGGACAGGTTTTCCTGGATGGAAATGAAATCACTGCCAGGGGCCATGACCAGGATAAAGTCCGCCAGCATATCGGCATGGTTTTCCAAAACTTCCTGCTCTTCAATCACCTGACTGCACTTGGGAATGTCATGATCGGTTTGACCAAAGTCAGGAAGATGCCGAAAGAGCAAGCCAAAGAAAAAGCGCTGGAGGAACTGAACCGCGTCGGGCTGGCTGACCGTGCGCATCACTATCCGGGGCAGCTCTCGGGTGGACAACTCCAGCGGGTTGCCATTGCGCGGGCGCTGGCAATGGATCCACGTGTGATGCTTTTCGATGAACCGACCTCGGCGCTTGACCCTGAACTCATCGGCGAAGTGCTTGGCGTGATGGCGAAATTGGCGCGTGACCGCATGACCATGGTGGTCGTTACGCATGAAATGGGCTTTGCGCGCGAGGTGGCTGACCGGATCGTCTTTATGGAAAAAGGCAGTATTGTGGAAGAAGGCTCACCCGACGATCTTTTCTATCATCCGAAGCATGAGCGCACGCGCGAATTCCTGTGGAAGATCACCGAGCTTTATGGCAAGAAGGAAAAGGAGAAGGCCAGCGGGACATGATTGACTTCTTCGCATTCTTTACCCGCTTTCTGCCAGACCTCATGCGCGGTGCCGGGATCACGCTTCTGTTGACCGCGGAAGGATTGAGCGCCGGCTTTGTGCTGGGATTACTCGCCGCCTATGCGCGGGTCTATGGCAATACATTCTGGCGCAGACTGGCCGTAGGCTACATCGAGCTTTTTCGCGGTACGCCTTTGCTCATGCAATTATTCATCATTTATTATGGCTTGCCAGGTTTGGGAATTACTTTCTCGCGGGAGCTCTCCGCATTCCTGGCGCTTGGTTTCAACAGCGGCGCGTATCAGGCTGAATATCTGCGCGGTTCCATTCTGGCCATTGGTAGCGGGCAAATGATGGCGGGGCGTGCCATTGGGATGTCGCGCTTCAAAGTGATCTGGTATATCATCCTGCCCCAGGCCTTGCGGCTTGCCATCCCAGCCTGGTCCAATGAGCCGGTCTCGTTATTGAAGTCAACCGCGGTTGTATTCCTGATCGCGGTCCCCGAATTGATGGCGAAAGCCAAATCGATCGCCGCACAAACGTATGATCCGATTGGCTCGTACCTGGCGGTCGCCATTGTGTATCTGGCGATGGTCTATTTGCTGGATGCTGTATTGCGCTGGCTGGAAAGAGCCTCACGAATTCCGGGGTTTGAGATGGAAGGGAAGAAGGCGTAGCACTTTAGTCTAAGGGCTGGATATAGAGAAATACTAATCATACGTTCTACAATTAAAACCAACATGACACTCTTAATCTTAAAGATTCAGCCACCGATTCCACAGATAAGCACGGATTTTGAATTAATATGCCAAAATTTTTCCCTGAGGGGTAAATCATCCGTTCCGCTGGTTCGGCCAATTCTGTGTAAACACCTGCACTGCGCGCACACCTATCCTCCCACTCCGCTGCGCTTCGGGGACGCTCCGCAGTGGCGGACGGTGCCAGGGGGCGCAAGTGTCTGTGAAATCCGTGGCTAAAAAGTTCGTCATGTTTTGCTTGGTTATTTATTCTCGCGCAACAGCGCGCGACCCAGCCAGATATACCAGATCGGATTCACCAGAAAGCCCTCCAACAATGCAGGGATCACAATCACAAGGCTGGTTGCCTGTAGAATGATCAAGCGCCCAAGGTAGAGCAGGATCATCAGAATCGCTGAAACGTACCCAAGTCCACCCAGACCTTTGGGTAGGGTGCTGTCTCCGATCAGCCGCGAAAAGAAGAAAAGCCCCAGACCCGCAATCCCAAAGGTCAGCAGGCCGCGCGGGTCGATCGGGTTGGGTAGATCGGTGTTCAATGAATCAGGTGGATGGAGTGCATTGGACAGATCATAACCACCGTGGATGGCAGAGCCAAGCGCCGCGCTGAGTGCCAGGAGAAGAGCCAGGAGGGCAAACCCGCTCTCTGTTCCGCGCAGACGCTGATACAGGGCAGTCAAGGCCGGGATAGAGAAGAGTCCGCCTAGCAGCAGAAAAAGAGCGCTTAACAGGTTATTCTGTAAAACGACAAAGGCCACCGAATAAAGAAAGCCACTTAACCCGGCCAGGATGGCACTCCAGCCGGCAAATCTTTCAAAAGAGTTTTTCATGTTTCTCCTCGCTCGAATTTATGAAATTCATTGACGAAACGCTCTGGCGGACACCTGCACCGAGCGCAGGTACGGTGTTGCCAAATCCGCCGGGAATGTGCCGGATTTGGCAATCCGGCACAGCAAAAATGTGATTTACTGAATTTATGAAATTCATTGGGGATGTGCCAATGTGAAATAAGCGACCGTTTGCCAGCCGCCCCACCACCAATGCACATGCGCTTTCCCCAAATAGAGATTGTCGTCCACTTGCACCAGCTCGTCGAGCACCCGCCGCACGGTGAGGGAAGGATTGTCCTTCAGGTCATAGTCGATCTTTAGGACCTGCCGGTCAGGGTCAGCCAGTCCGGGCGCTGTATAGGTGCGGAAGGCGAAACCTCGATATCTGTCTGGTCCATCCGTCACAAAGCCCCCGTAAAACGGATTGAAGAAGCGCGCCAGCGGATATGAGTCTTGTGTAAAGAGATTCTCCCCGGAGCGCTGAAGGGCGTTAAAGGTTTTGCCCAGCCAGGGCATCCAGCTACTTAACAGTCGCTGAAAGAGCTGCGTCAACCCGGGCGCGATATCGATCGCAACCAGTTCTCCGGCATAGCGACCGTCGAGGGCCGGCTCTGGTATGATCGCATTGCGAAACAGCCTGTTCAACTCTGCCAATCCGTGGGCGCGGTCATGCTTGAATAGTTGCTGAGCAGCCTGTAACTCGACGAGCGCCGGTCGAACCATGTCTGCCTGATCCACGACTTTATCTTTTACCAATAAATTTTCCATCTTTGAAATCCTTGCTCAACTGTTAATTGCTTCTTTCAATGCTTTGTAGCCCTGATACAGCGCTTCTTCCTCCTGGGCCAGCAATGGACTGTCTGCCGGCTTTCCCTGATTCACCCAGAGGTCAGAATAGAGCATTCCCATGGCGCGCTGATAGGCAGCCTCTTTGAATTTCTCTGATTGTGCGCCATAGATCTCCCCATACAGGCGCCTGAGCGCCTCGACCAGTTCCTGATTTTCTTTGTTACCGAACAATTTGCGATGAATGCCCCACCAGTTCACTTCAAGCTTTGTGGCTTGTTCCACATCGAAGTCTTCGCGGTGGATCTTTTTGATGAATTGGTAGAAACGTCCCACATAGGCTTCGGTACGCGGAACATCGTTATTTGGAACGGGGGCAAAGGCAATCTCGGCGCGAGCGATCAGATAGGCACCATAGATGGCCTGGGACCAGGAAAGCCCAAATGCTTCTTTCACCATCCCGACCGAGACACGTAATAGTTTCAACCAGTCTTTCTCGTAATAAGCCACGTAGTTCTCTTTTTCGTAGTGTGCCAGTTTGCGCGGGTCCAAACTGCGGATGGGATTATCAGGCCTCATATGAAAATTACCTTTCCATCACAATGCCGGGAGCACTTTTGCACCAAGAACTAATTTATCCAGGAAGATGCATCTCTACCTTCTGATGCATCTTCTCGGTTTTCAACTGAGATCCAATTAGGAGCCCGGCATGGGCATGAGCCCCAACTGCATCATCATTCCGGCGGCATCCGGGTAGCTGCGCACTTCGACCGGTTTACCGTTCTTGAAGTGGACGAAGTAGGTGCCCTTTCCATTGACCTTCCGACCTGTGGCAGGAATGGCAGGAACGCCGGGAGCTAATTGAAGAGCGCCGCTATTGGTACCTGCAAATTCCAGTTCTGCCGCCACATAGTCCTCGGTGATGACGCGGTTTTTCACGGTGATCTTGAGATCTGGAAAAGCTGAGAACCAGCCCTGAAGATATTGGCGGATCCCATCCTTGCCCATTGCCTGCGGGCTGCTGACGTCATGCCAAATGACATCATCCGGAAAGATTGCCAATGACCGTTCCACATCGTGAGCATTCCAGGCCGCGATTTCTTCTTCATCGATTTTGAGATTATCTTGAACTGACATTTTTTCCTCTTTTTTGGTTGGTCTTTGGTGAGTAAATCACTCACCCTGAAATATTGATCGAACGATCCAAAGGACATCCATTTTCCAGTTCATCAATTTGCCAATAAGCGTCACCTTCTTTCCAGTAAAAGTTTGCCGTTTTCTGATGGATCAGTCACTGGTCCCTGGTATTGGTAAAGGTCCCGGCTGGTTAGGCGGGTATGGCTCCCAATTGCTGCATCAAAGCCAGTTTATCTGGGTAGCTCCAATGTTCCACGATTTTTCCATTCTCCAGGCGGTCCAAATTCATCCCCACAACCCGAATGGGCTTGCCGGAACCAGGACGTCCAAGATAGGTCCCGGTGTTTGTGCCTCTCATTTCCCACTGGAATGCCAGCATGTCACCTTCGATCATCGTGTTCGTGATCGAGAAACACAGGTCGGGCATTCCAACCCGCTGCTGATAGACCCGCCCTTTGAAACCCTCCAGCTGATACGGCTGATTGGGAGTGCCGGTGATGCTGTGGTCAACCATGTTTGGTGCACAGATCGCATCGAATGCCGAGAGGTTCCCATGATTGAAAGCCTCCATGAAAGCGTTGATTATTCTTGTCCTGGTTTCTTCAATTGTTGATACAGCCACGTTCATCTTTACTACTCCTTTTGGTTCAACGTTACTGATTAGCTTACTAGCCAGTGTTGCTCATTTTCCAGTCCATTTCCTGCTCGCTTAATGTTCAAATCTCCTTTAATCGCAACTCCTGAATTTGAATTAAAGCTCAGGCAAAAGCCCCATATGGCGAAGCATGCCTGCCAGATCCCAGATATATTGACCCCGTGTGATGAAGCCATTCTCTACGTCAACGATCGAAACGCCCCGGACCTCCACCTTATGCCCGGTCGGCGGGATATTCATGATCGACCCCTGATGCGTCCCCTCTGCCTTCCAGGCGATGGCCAGACGTGAACCCTGGACGACGATATCGGTGACTGCAAATTGCAGGTCAGGGAAAGCTTTCCAATATGTCTCCAGCATGAGGCGCAGACCTTCATGCCCATATGACAGGGAGGCTTGCCCCACATCGTCACCTTCATACTCAGGCGAATAGAAATTGAGCACTCTCTCAATATCGTGCGAATTCCAGGCTTCATTGATAATGTTTGCATAGGTGATGAGATCTGTGATCATGATTTCCTCCGGGGCTGCGCGCTCCCACTCAGCTACGCTCAGCGCGATTAACTTATGATTACAACCTTCCCTGGCGTTGATAGGCGATCATTCCAACAATGGTCACAAACAGGGAAGCCGCGCCGATCACAACCGTGATCAGCACAGGTTCAGCGCTAAACAGCGCAATCACGCTGGCAACGAAACTGAACCCATTGAAGATCAATGCCATCACGAGGGGCAGCCTGATCTCAAGCCATGCGCCACCGGACCGGACGACCAGAATACCGATCACCGCGTAACCCAACGAAGCCGCTCCCGCCTGGCGGATCAGGAATACATCTGTGCCGTGGAAACCCAACAGGTGCGACCCCAAGACCGGTGTGAAGAGCGGCATCAAGCCGAAAACGCCGGAAAGAACTGTACCCAGGGTGATGAAGCGGATATACCAGGTCGAGAGTTCGGACTGCATTTGCATTCCGCTCGGGTGACGGTTAAGCATCCACAGCGTGATCGCGGTAATGGCAATGGAAGTGCCGAGGATCAAATAAATGATGAGATTGGTATCACCGGCCACAAGTTGCGCCACACAGGCATAAATGGACGCTAAATTAAAGGCCATTGTGCCGATAACGACCAAACGCAGCGGTGCCCAATCGCCTAGTCGCAAACCCATAATGAGTGCAACCGCGTAACCGAGTGTCGCCGCACCGGCCAGCCGGTAAATAAAGCTGTCATCCCCAGAGAACCCCAGTAATTTACCGAACGCCCCTCCCAGCAGGAAGGGAAACAGACCAAAGACAAGCCCGCCGGCGATTGGCAGGAGCAGCAAAATACGTTCGAGACTACCGACTCTCATGCTTTCTTCGTTTGGAACTGCATCAACCTGGCTTTTGGAAATACTGCTATTCATTGCTCTCTCCTATTTATGGTCTTTATTTTGCAAGATGCGATCCTCGTCCGACAAGCACAGTGTAGGCTTACTGAGTAATCATTTTCCAGTCCAAATCCTGCTCACTTTTTGCTCAATTTCTCCAGGTTAGGTCTATTCGGCAGTTGCACTGCTGGAAGAACGGCGGGGCGCCAGCCCGGGTATTTGAAATCATTTTCGTGTTATCTCTCGAACTCCACTCTTTCCAATTCTTCACGGAGTTTCTGCAATCCGAGGCGGGCGCGAGTATGAACGGTACCCAGTGCTTCTCCGGTGGCGGCCGCAATCTCCTGCCGTGTCATCCCATAAAAATAAGCCAGCTCGATCACCTGCCTCTGCTCGCCTGGCAACTGCGCGAGTGCATTTCGTACCTGTTTGCCCTTGAGATTAGCCTGGACCTTCTCTGCCACGTCCATATCGGGATCAGGCAGCTGATCCAGAATAGGTTCGTTATCCACCCACTCCAGTACGGCTTGCGGCCGGACCTTACGCCGGCGGCAGGTATCGATGGCAAGGTTGCGCGCAATCCTGAAAAGCCAGCTCGTGAACGATCCGCGCTCCGATCGATAAGCGACTGCGTTCTGCCATACCCGCCAGAAGGTTTCCTGTAATATCTCCTCGGATGCGGCCCGATCGCCGACGATCCTGAAGGAAATACCCAGCACGGTCCCAGCATGCTGGTCATAGAGGGTTTCCAGCGCAGTTTTATCGCCCGAGGCAACCCGGGCGACCAGAATTTCATCGCGCAATTGCCCAGAGGGCGCTTTATCGTTAGTTTCCATCTCAAAACAAAACTGCGGCTGTCATTTGACAACCGCAGTGTAGCAAATCCCATTATTCATTTTCCACTTCAAAAACTGCTCACTTTTTGTTCAATTTTCGCCCCTTTGCTATCACGGGTTCCTTTGCTGGCTCGGACTGTCAAGTCCGAGGTATTCTCTCCGGATTTGGCAATCCGGAAGAGCGTTAGGCTACCGGATTTGGCAACACCGTACCTGCGCTCGGTGCAGGTGTCCGGCGGAGCGTGGCCGCAGTCGAGCGCCGGCGAAGGCTGCTAATTTTCGCCGATCTCCTGCCGCCAGAGGATTTCTATCAGGCGCTGGATGCCGCTTGTGAGATGCCTGCGATAGGTACTGAACGGCAGGTCAAGCAGCTCTGCAGCCGCTTCCTGGGTGGGCGCCGGGTGCAGGTAAGTGCTGTCAAGAGAGCGAAACAGCTTCTCGTCCCGCGGATGGATGCGCAGGGTCTCCGCCGCTGCGCTTATTTTGGATTTCAGGACATCGCTTCTTTCTCTGGATCCCTTCGGCAGGCTCAGAGCCTCGCCTTGGCCGATTGAATCTACGACGAGCCGTGAGCGTAGAAGGGGGTTACCCGCCAGCCCGCCCGGACGAGCGTAATCCTGAAGCGCCTGTTTAACGGCATTGCCGAATTCATCATGGCTCAGGAAGATCAGCGGCTCAACTGTTTGCGGTGAAGCGACTTGCCCGGTAGTGCCTATTTCTTTCTCTGCCAGGCGGCCAATCCATACGGCGGGCGTCATCTTCCTCCAATCGTGCCCGTAGACACCATATCGTTTCCCGCCAAGCTCGAAATCGGCCTCGGGACACCGGTTTAGTTCTGCATAGCTCAAGATCGCCATCCAGAAATCAGGGTCGGCGCAGGGAAAGAAGGTGAAGGCCAGCCCGGGTGTGGTCAGATAATGTTTTGCCACTTGAATGAAGATCAAGCTTTGGATGGGTGAGATGCCCTGATACGTATCTCTGGCCATCCAGAAACGGAATAATGTGGCAATTTCGTCTGTACGGAGAGGGGCGTAGTTTTTGAGGTAGCTCCGGGTTGACTTTACAGCAGGATCCAGCTTCGCATCCTCATCGTTCAATAGATGGAGAGGCAGCGACAAGACAAAGCCGAGCGGCGATTCTTCGGCATCGCGCCAGACCGTCACATTTTGCGGATACTTCCCAAACCAGTGCCTGGCCAATTTAGCAGATTGTTCGCCCTCATAGGTTGCGACCATCCGTTCCAGCGCAGGGACATCGCTTGCCTCTAAAGCGTATGGGATCATACTGCCGGTCGTTTGCCAGTCGAAGAACGAGCGGATGACGGCATTCTCGCGGTGCAGGAAAACAGTATCGAGCATGAGGCGCTGTTGCGCCAGGCCGCTGGTCTGATTCAGGCGGTCGGTGTAGTATTTGCGCGCCCGGTGATGGAGTTCCACGTACCAGTCGGGGTTGCGCCAGCGCAGGTCGGCAGCCAGGGTTTCACGTGCCAGATCATGTGGAAAGATCCCCTCGGCGCTGGATTCGATGAAGGATAGTTCTCTGAGCCATTCGAATAACTCATGGACTCCCTGCGAGGCTGGGCCGGAAGTAGGCATATCGAGCATTTCGCCTAAGAGTGTTTCGGTGGTGACCCGCACCAGTGAGCAGGCTTCCAGGGCAGCCCGATGAGCCGGTCCCGGCACCTGTTGGACGAAACGCTCCATCAGTGTTTTGATCACATCCGGTGATTCTTCAGGATGCAAGCCGACGTGGCCGCGTTGTGAGAAAACCTCCACTACCAATGAAAGCGCAAGAGGGTGCCCATGCGTGAATTCCAGGATGCCCTCCTGGTGGTCGGCGGGCAGCCCGCGTTTATTGAGGAAGGCGCGGCTTTCTTCCTGGCTCAAGTTGCGGAGAGAGATCACCTGCACCAGGTCCTGCCAACCGCTATCACCCTGCCAGGCCGGGTTGGGAGAATTGCGGCCCGCCAATACGGTCAAGACGGTATCAGGGAGTTGAGGTAGAAAGCTTGTCCGCAACCAGTCATCGAGCGGAGTGAGCAGCTCATAGGTATCGATCAGGAGCACAGTCCGTTGTGGTGAGTCTTCCAATAAGTCCGGGACGGAGGTCCCGTTGTTATGTACCAGCGAGAGGCTAAGAGCCTTGGTAAAGGCATCGGGGGAGAGGTCGATGTGACGCGCATCCAGATAAACAGCCCGCGCCCCGCGCTGTTCACTTGCGAGTGCAAATTCCTGCAAGAGGGTAGTTTTGCCAACACCACCCGGGCCAAAGATGTGAAGCACGAAGAAGGGGAGATTTTCCGCACTCAGGGCAGATTCGAAGACCGAAAGCTCGCCGTTGCGTCCAACAAAACGGGCATGACGCGCTGCATTAAGACGGTCAGCCAGGTTAGGTGACATGGATGATAGTTCGCTTATTTATATGGATAAGATTACTCGTATTGTACATCTTTTTAAATGGAGAACAAGAGTTCGGCGCTGCAGAGGTTCATGAATAGATACGCAAAAACGAGTTAATTGCATTCATATCGCAAAAGGGAACAGCTCTGTAAGGAAGGCAAGGCTCGATTTGTCTTTTGATTCGGTGAACCGATGCCTGTTCTCAACGCACAGAAAATAATTACACAAACACTGACCTCCTGGGAGGGTGTGTCCAGCGCGCCGCACCGCTTCGGTGGTGTAGAGTACCGTCTTGGCACCCGCGAACTGGGTCATATTCATGGAGATTATTTGGTGGATATTCCGTTCCCGAAGAAGGTCAGAGATGAGATTGTGAATGCAAATCTGGCCGAGCCTCATCACATCCTGCCTGACACGGGTTGGATCAGTTTTTATCTGCGCCGGGAGGAAGACGTCCAGGCAGCGATCGCCCTGTTACGTCGTTCCTATGAAATTGCCTGGAGGCAGAAACAACCTCGCAGCGAGACGAGCTGAAATGATTTCAACTGTGCAGGTTTTCCATGGCTTGTTTGGCCAGGCTGTGCAATTCACGGTCTCCGCGATTTGAAACGATCTCCTGTAGCGCAGGTAAGGCGCGTTGATCCTTTAGTTTCCCCAATGACTGGATCGCGGATTTTTTGACCTCACGTTCGGGATCGTTGAGCATCTGCAGAAGAATGGGTGCGACCCGGGCATCTCTGATGCTGGATAATGCCTCGATCGCGTGGATGCGAATCCACATTTCGGGATGGCTCAGCGCCTCCATCAACACGTCGACGGCGGGTGCGCCAAAATGAGCTAATGCCTCTGCCGATACTTTCCCCACCTCGTGATGCATATCGTAAAGCGCCATCCCTAATGCTTCCATGGCACGCGGGTCACCTAATTTCCCAAGCAGGATCGCGGCAAACTTGCGGACAGTCCCCTCTTTGTCGCCCAAGGTTTCGATCAATGGATCGACTGCGGCACTACCCATCTTTTCGATGGCCGACAACAGATCGCTGGCGGCATACTCCCGTTCATACCACCAAAACGAATCGTGCAAGGCTTCCATAAGATAAGGCAGCGCCGCCGGGTGCTGGGTGTTCCCCAGGGCTTTTGCTGCAGCCTGACGGACCTCGATCTTCGGATCATCCAGTAAAACATTGGTGATATCGTCGAATGTGGATGGGTCTTGATAGAACCCCAGCGCGAGACAGGCCGCACTGCGAACTTCATCTTCCCTGTCCTTTAACGCCTGCAGCAACGGTTGGAGTGCTTTTGGTTCAGCCATTTTGCCCAACGCAATTGCGGAGCGTGAGCGGACCGTAAAATATTCACCCTGTAATGCTTCTAACAGGGCAGGCGCGGCACTGCGATCTCTATTGATCGCAAAGATCTCGGAGACCCTTGCGCGGATGATAGGATGGGCAGTTCTGAGAGCCCTGATCAGAGCTGGCGTGGCTGACGGGATGCGAGCCAGAATCTGCTGATAGAGCAGGAGCAGGTTTGCGTCTTTCGTTTGAAGCGCCTCAATCAGAGCCGGCACAGCCTCTTTCCCCATCCGAACCAGATCTTGTGCGGCGCGGTCACGTTTGGTCACATCTCCGAGCTGAGCAATCAGCCGTTTCGGATCATCCTGCGTGAGCCATCCAAAAACATTTTTCCGTGCCGGGGGCTCAGGATGTAAATGATCCGCTTTCCCGGGAGTTGCCTGGCTGGGCCCTGGGCTGGAAGCTTTTTCAGTTGGAATTCTCTGATTTGAGATTTTTGCATCTGGCACCGGTCGAGGAACAGGCTTCTGTACGGTTTCGGCAGCCGTTTTTTGTTCCTGCGATATCAGTTCCTGGATATAAAAAGATAGCGCATCGCTCAGAGATTTCAAGCTTTGAGCGCTCATCTGTCGCAGATCCACAAACTGGCGATTGATCAGACGAAGGCTGATGGAGGTGTTTTCATCCCCGCGTACCAGGACCGGAAAGATGCGCTTGTGATGTTGATCAGCCAGGCTGGTTTCTCTCTTGACCCATTCTGAGCTTTTCGAATCGGGTGAAAGCACCACTACCAGCGCCGCCGCAAATTTAATTCCTTTTTCAACTTCATCCTCCCAGATCGGTGTGCCAGGGATCAACTTTTCGTTATCGACCCAGACCTTAATTCCCTGGGCGCGCAGGAATTTTGCAATCAACCGCATAACTTCCTCGTCCTTGCGGCTATAACTCATGAAGACATGACCTGTCAAGAGCTGCTCCTGAAAAGCGATTCGAGCGTGGCTAAAAAATTTATTGAGGTCTATTTTACTGTTAAAGCAATTAGAATCTGAAGGAAAATCCGATGGAAAATCTCTGATATAATTCCCCGGTTGCAGAGAGGAAAGTACATCGTGGCGCTTATAGCGCCATGTTATTTTGCCTGTACGTGGCTATCATAATTTCGGGAGAAGAGATGAAGAAAGAGCAACAACTTGATTTGTATCATCAAATGGTGCTGATTCGTCGCGTGGAAGAACGCGGTGCCGAGTTGTACCAGGCGGGTAAGATCGGCGGTTTCATGCATCTGTACATTGGCCAGGAAGCTGTCTCTACTGGTTTGATTGCAGCGCGTGAGCCACGTGATCGTGTGATCACTGCTTATCGCGATCATGGCGTCGCCCTCAATTGTGGAATTCCAGCGAATGCAGTAATGGCTGAGTTGCTGGGGAAAGCAACGGGGGTGTCGAAGGGTAAGGGTGGTTCCATGCACATGGCAAGCGTTGAGAACAATTTTTGGGGTGGACACGCCATCGTGGGCAGTCACCTGTGCATTGCAGCCGGATTGGCATTGGGAGACCAATATGCCAAGAACGACAACGTGACGATTTGTATGTTTGGTGACGGTGCCACGAATATCGGCTATTTCCATGAAGCTTTGAATCTGGCAAAAGCCTGGGGCTTGCGTGTGCTCTGGGTCTGCGAAAATAACAAGTATGGAATGGGCACCTCGGTCGAGCGTGCTTCTGCCGTTTCTGAAATTCGACAAAAGGCGGAAGGATATGCGATGAAGAACAGCCAGGTGGATGGCATGGACGTTATGAAGGTCCATGAGGCCGCCCAAGAGGCCATTGAATACGTTCGTACCAACAGCCAGCCGTATCTTCTCGAAGCGATCACTTATCGTTATCGCGGTCACTCCATGGGTGATCCGGAGCGCTATCGCAAGCAGGAAGAAGTCAAGAAATGGCAGGAAAACGATCCCATTGGCATTTTCCATAAGCAATTATTGGAGAAGAAAACCGTCAGCGCCAAGGCTCTCGATGAGATCGATGCACAGGTAGAGGAAGAATTGAACAAGGCAGTTGAGTTTGCCGAGAGTTCTCCCGAGCCGACGATGGAAGACCTGTTTGCGAATGTTTATGTGGAATAATTTTATGTCATTGCGAGGGCGTTTGGGCGTACTTCCGTATCATCTGGGGGTTGCTTCGTCGGGATTTCGGTGCTCTCGCACCTCAACACTCTCCTCGCAACGACATACAGTGAAGAGGAATTATGGCTAAGATAACTATGCGCGAGGCGATCTCGCAGGCTCTTATGGAAGAGATGGACCGCGATCCGGCAGTCTTTATTATGGGAGAAGAAGTGGGCGTGTGGGGTGGTACCTATGCTGTCACCAAAGGTTTTTACGACAAGTATGGTCCCGACCGTGTCAAAGATACTCCGATCGCGGAAAATGTGATCGTCGGTGCAGCGATCGGTGCGGCGATGGTGGGACAGCGCCCGATTGCCGAGTTGATGACCATCAACTTTGCATTTTCCGCGATGGATTATATTGTCAATCAGGCGCCAAAACTGCATTATATGTTTGGCGGTCAGTTCCAGGTGCCGTTGG
The DNA here is from genome assembly GCA_035298105.1 of Anaerolineales bacterium. GTDB lineage: Bacteria > Chloroflexota > Anaerolineae > Anaerolineales > Villigracilaceae > Defluviilinea. The sequence continues at coordinate 18,778 of DATGYJ010000589.1, forward strand.
TGATCCGGGCCGTCGGCGGTGGTGGCCGTCAGCTTGGCGCAACCCATTCACAGACCCCCGATGTGATCTTTGCGCACTTCCCGGGTCTTAAGGTGGTATCACCTGGAACGCCGGAAGACGCCAAAGGATTGCTCAAGTCATCGATCCGGTCGAACGATCCGATTTTGTTCATTGAGCATGCAACCATGTACCAGGTCCGGGGGGATGTTCCGGAGGGTGAGTATCTCATCCCGATCGGGAAATCCAAAGTGCAGCGGGAAGGCAAAGACGTCACCATCGTCACGTATTGCAAAGGTCTCGAGCTTTCGATGAAAGCTGCGGATGAGCTGGCCAAGGAAGGTGTCGAAGCTGAGATCGTGGATCTGCGCACCCTGCGCCCGCTTGATATGGAACCTGTCCTTGAATCGTTCAAGAAAACGAACCGCGCCGTTGTCGTTGAAGAGGGTTGGAGATCTTTTGGCGTCGGTTCTGAAATTTCCAGTCGTATTTATGAAGAAGCGTTTGATTACGTGGATGCGCCGATCATTCGCGTCGCCCAAAAAGAAGTACCGCTTCCCTATAACCGCACGCTCGAACAGGCCGCGCTCCCGCAGGTGCCTGATATTGTCGCAGCGGTGAAGGAGGTCCTGAAATAATGGCAGAAACAATTTCCATGCCCAAACTGGGCTTTGATATGGCCGAGGGGACTCTGGTTCGCTGGGTCAAGAACGAGGGCGAGAATGTCAATAAAGGTGATGTGCTCGCCGAGATAGAGACCGACAAAGCCACTGTTGAAGTTGAATCTTCTGCAAGTGGTGTTGTTCGCAAGCTTCTGGTGGAAGAAGGCAGCGTCGTTCCGATTGGCAACCCAATTGCGATCGTCGGTTCTGCGGATGAAAAGATCGACGAGGTGCCCGCAAAAGTTAGCGAGCCAAAAGCCGAGAAGAAGACGGATGAGAAGGCAGGGGAGGAACTAAAGACAGAAAGTGAAGCAGAGAGAGGTAAGAAGGAGGGACCGAAAGCGCAAGAGACTGCGCCCGTGACTCAGACTCAGCCGGCAGCAGCTTCCGTTGCTCAAGCCGCCGCGCCAACTCAGGAGGGTCCCGTCAAAGCCTCGCCATTGGCGAAGAAGATCGCACGTGATAACAAAGTAGATTTAGCGCGCCTGCAAGGCTCCGGTCCGGGTGGACGCGTGGTCCGCAAAGATGTCGAAGCTGCGCTATCAGGTGGATTACAGGCCACAGAGCGCAGACCACAAGCCGTTGTCAGCGGTCCACCGTCCGTGGTCGCTGTGCCCCGCGAAGACGAGACGATTCAATTGACCAAGTTGCGCCAGGCGATCGCACGCCGCATGACCGAGTCGAAGACCAGCGTCCCGCATTTTTATGTAACCCATGAATATAAGCTGGACGCGCTCATGGCGATGCGCAAACAGATCAATGACTATCTGCCAGAGGACGAGAAGTTGTCGGTGAATGATTTCATCATCAAGGCAGTCGCCTTGACCTTGCATGAGTTTCCAAATCTTAACGCCTCCTTCGATGGCGATAAGGTGGTCCATCATGGCGCGGTCAACGTCGGCGTGGCTGTGGCCGTAGAAGGGGGCCTGCTGACCGTTGTTAATAGAAACACCGATCAACAGCCCTTGCGTGCGATTTCTTCGGATGTAAAGCGCATGGTCGCCGGCGCACGGGAAGGCAAGGTCAGGCCCAATGACATCGAGGGCTCTACTTTCTCGATTTCAAACATGGGCATGTATGATGTGGAAAACTTCTTTGCTATCATCAATCCACCTGAAGCCGGGATCCTGGCGGTTGGCTCGGCGCGTGAAGTGCCGGTGGTAGAGAATGGCGAGGTCAAAGTTGGCTGGCGCATGAAAGCGACCATCTCGGTGGATCACCGCGTCAGCGATGGCGTGGAAGGTGCCAGGTTTATGCAGAAATTAGCAGAGTTCCTGGAAAACCCAGTCAGGATGCTGGTGTAAATCTTGTGGGTCGGATTGCCAATCCGACCTACTTTTTTATGCAGATTGTAAGTCGGGTTGGTAACCCGACCGATTTATAATACTGTCCACCATGAAAGAGTTCTACCATCGTCATCTGCCTCACTGGCAACCGCGGGGTGCAGTCTTCTTCGTTACGTTTCGCTTGAAAAACTCACTGCCTGATGAAGTGATTGAATGCTTGCGAGAGGAAAGAGAACGTGAAAAAACCTTATTGGCACAAATTCCCGCATCAGAACGAGGCCAACAAAGTTACCTTGAAGAACGCCGATATTTTGTTAAATGGGACGCTTATCTTGATAAAGCAGAATTCGGTCCGCGCTGGCTCTCACAACCCGAGATCGCGGACATTGTAAAAGAAGCAATGCATTATCGCGATAGGAAAGTGTTTGACCTGCATACTTTTTGTATCATGTCAAACCATGTCCATGCGGTTTTTGAGCCGATAAGTAGGTCGGATTGCAAGTCCGACCCTGGTAAGTCGGAGTGCCACTCCGACCAACCTAAGTCAGGTTGCCAACCTGACTTACCACTGAGCAAAATCATGCAATCCCTGAAACGTCACACAGCGCGCCAGGCAAATATTATCCTTGGCAGGGAAGGCGTTTTCTGGCAGGATGAAAGTTATGATCATGTGATACGAGACAATGAAGAATATATTCGTATCATCAATTATGTTCTGGAAAATCCCGTCAAAGCCGGGCTGGCTTGTAACTGGAATGAATGGCGCTGGACGTATTGCAAGCCTGGTATATTGAAGTAAGTCGGGTTGCCAACCCGACCTACTCATGCAAACACTGGCAGAGTTCCTGGAAAACCCAGTGAGGATGCTGGTGTAAAAACCTGCAGGTCACGTCTCAAACGTGACCTGCTTTGTTAGTGCTGTGCGAGAACAAAGATGCCAGGGAAATTGGCGGAAACTTCAACGCGCGATGCGCTGTTTCTGGTAACAAGTTTCACGCCACTGATAATTTTTCTTGTGTCAGCGGCAACACCTGGGAATAGGTCGAAGCTCTTTGTTTTGCCATACCCGTCAAGCAGGAAGTCTTTCAACGTTACCCAGGAATTATTCTCAGGATTCCAATAAAGAATGGAATAGGTATTCCCCGGCTGAAGGGGTTGAGCGACAAAGGAGGCATTGATATAGCCACCTTCCGTAATGACCGGAATCGGCTTACCACCTTGCAGGATATCCAGTGAGAAGGCGGAGGCATAGGTATAGCCTGTTGGCAGATTTGCAGGCAGGGTTGTATTGTCTAACCGGTGAATGTTCGCGAGTCCACTTACCGGGCAGAATATGTTGACAAGATCGCCGTTCGGCAGGTTGACTGCAAAACCATTTCTCCCGAGACAAGTGAGGCGGAAATTACCCTGACTATAAGTAGAGAGAGGCGGGGCAGGCAGTATAGAAGTTGGAGTAGGCGGCACATAAATAAGAGGACAATCCACAGCGGCCCCTGCAGAATTCTGTGAATTATTAATAAAAGCTACATTCGTACGGTTTTCGTTAAGCCAGGCACAACTGAGAAATTCAAATAAACCAAGACTATTATTTTCAAAGTTAATGTTATTCAGATTAAAGATCCTGACTGTGCCTTCCTGGGTCGCGCGAAAAGTTGCAGACAAGCCAGTCTGGTTATTTACGAAATTACTTTGATTGATTGTGACATTGCTGCTGCCATCGATGGTCAAACCCGTTCCGGTGTTAATATTTTGGATCGTCAGGTTATTAATGGTTATATTATTATTCCAATTGAGAATTGAAATTGGAACCGAAAAGACAGAGTTCGAACCAATATTTGTATCTCCACTTACGCCACTCCAGCCGCCTTGCAGAGTGAGGGCGAAATTTGCCCAATTCGAATAATCTGTGCCATTGATCGTAATGGCGTTCACGTCGCCAACATTGCCAGAGGTAATCCAGATCGTTCCGTTTTGATGGGTGGTCGCACCGATTGCGGCTACTAACCCTGCCAGGGTGGTATAGGAGGCAGAGCATCCATTCGCTCCCGGCGTGGGGGCCTGCGTGCCAGGACACCAGACCGGGTCACTACTCGTGAGCGCACTCGCGGCTTCCTGTGATCCAAGCGGTAAAAGCTGTCCATTTGCATCCAATACGATGATGGCTGTCCCCTCAGGAAGCTCTTGAAGAACTTCAGTCAAGGTGGGATCATCCGTGGAGGCGATCTCAGTCGGTTCAACGGCCTCAGCGGGATCTGAAGCTGATTCTGTGGCATTCACAGGGACCGCCGACGGTTCGGGGGTAGGAGAGCTCGTTTCTATAGGAACAACCATAGGCTCTGCTGGGATCGGCGTTGAGGTGACATGCACTGCTTCGGATGACGGGCGACGAGCGTCAGTTTCGGCGGGGACTATGCTGAGGTCCGTAGGCACAGGCGTAGAAATTTCCGGTGGGGTAGTAGTTTCAACAGGGCCGCTGGTTGGGGAGATTGCACCGGTAGGCGATAACGTAGGGAACTGAGCTGAGGAGAGTCGCTGGGTGTGGACGGGATGAGCCGGCAATTTAGGATGCGCAGCACTATCCTTCAATGCTGGCGGCGTTCGCTTTGAGGAAGTCTTCGCAGAAGCCTCCGATGTAGGCGGCGGTGTTTCATCATCGGCGTGGACCAGAGCCGGGCTCATAAGCTGTAACACTAAGACGAACACTGTCACAAGGCTCGAGTAGATGTTTTTCCTGGCTTTCATGGGTTTACCTCCTGCACTTCTCGTACTCACACCTATTAATGACCGATCGCCACATGTTTTATTCTATGGATATTCTGCGCATGTCTTTTTGTATGGCTGATTGGGCAGATATTGGTTCCATTCCTCAGGTGTCAGATTACGGTGAGCGGCTGCACAGGCATCCTTTAGCCAATCTCTTGGATCGATCGTCCATTGGATGAAGGATCCGTTCTCATCCTGGGTGATTAGATGCTTGCCATCAAAATATAATTTGCTGATCAGGCTATCGAAATCTTCCAGTTTTAAGTACTCGGCACCTGATGAATCGAAAAGGATAACGGCCTGTCCATCGACTCTAAATCTCAAGTCCTGATCAGTAACTTTGTAGACAGCCGAGTCGGAAACAGGTGTCCAGCCACCAGGATCAGCCAGATTCAGCGATTGGCTTAGGGGGGTCCGTGTAGAAAGATCCCACTGGATAATTGTGCGATCATTGCTAACCGAAATAAGATAGGGTCGCTTTGCAGGATCACCTGAAATGGATCCAAAAGCCAATTCGTTAATGGCATTGGTATGCAGGCTTAATGGCGGACCGATCTTTTCACCCGTGCTAGTGTCCCATAATATGATCTTATTATCGAAGCCGGCCGATGCCAGCACCGTTCCATCCGTGTTGAAAGCGACACTCTTGACATAGCCATTATGGCCTTTGAGTGGAGATTCAAAATGATTTGTCAAGGAATTTGAGTCGGGACACCAATCCCACAGATAAACAAGATTATCATCCCCGGCTGTAGCCAGCACATTGCCTCCGGTGCATGAGGGTTGAAGACCTTTTGGAGCAAATGCCACGCTTTCGACCGGCCCTTGATGCTGTTTGAATATGAATGGTTGCGGGATATCCTCCAAGTCCGCGAGATCCCAAAGGTTGATGGTCTGATCATCTCCTGCTGAAGCCAGTAACTTTCCATCAGGACTAAATGAAAGACTGTTCACGAAGCTATCGTGGTCTAGAGGACGACCGACCTTCTGAGGACTGGCCAGGTTGATTAGATCCCATAACCGGATCGTCGTGTCGTAACTTCCCGATGCCAGAAGTGAACCATCTGGACTAAATGCGAGGCTCTTTACCAGGGCAGTATGGTCCCTGATGGGTTTGTATTCCACAATATTGTCAGCGGTAACTTCCCAAAATGTGATCTGCCCTTGACCTTCTGAACATCCTTTCGGAACACAACCGCCTGCTGCAAGGATAAGTTTGCCACTGGATTCGTGAAAAGCCAGGCTGTAGACAATCCCATAGTCATAGTCCCTGGGAACCTCTGGCAGTTCCTGCAATTTCTCATTCAATAACTTGATCTCACCCAACAAGCATTTGCCGGCCTGATTGGCTCTGCAACTTGCGATGGCAATTCGTTTTCCATCCGGGCTGACTGCGGCACTGGTGACCGGCCCGTCAAATCCATATTTCCTCTGATAAGGTGTGAACTGAAGTAGTTCAAATAACGTGGTGCGAGTCAGCAGGTTTTGGACTCGTTGGTGGGCCTCCCCACCCAACAAGAGAGCAAGCCTATGATCGCTGCCCTTGAGGGAATTTGCCTGGGCGGTGAGGCTGCCTGCCAAAGCCTTATCAGCCTGTTCGATTGCCATCGCCTGCGCCTCTTCTGCCTCCCCACGGGCCTGCTCTGCCACAGTTTTTTGGTTGACCGCCTCCGCTTGGGATTTCTCTGCAATGGCTTTCTGCTCCTCCGCCCTGACCTGTGCGGATTTTGCACTGAGGCCGAAGAATACCGACGTGATAAGCAGGAGGATCGAGACGATCAAGGCGGCGAAAATTATGCGGCGCTGGTTCTGGTCACGCTGAATCTGTTTTCTCAGGATCCTACACTCTTCCAAAAAATCCTGTTCATCCGCTGTCAGAGTCAGCCTGGCAGCTTCCTGTTCAGCCTGTAGCAGCTCCTGGCCTCTGAGCAGTAAGCTTTCACTGCGCCCCTGTTGTGCCCAGACCACGACCCTCCGCTGAAAGAGACTCAGGTGCTTCTCAAACCATTTTGTATTACTCCGGCGCACTGGTTCAATCAGGCGGTCATGCGATAGCTCGTACCATAATTGACCCGCCCGCAGTTCTGCCCGAATCAAATCCCCCTGCAGGGACTGAATCACCTCATGCTCCAGTCCGAACTCGTTAGCTTGTCCCTGTAAAACCATGTTTCGAGTTCCGCTGCGGGTAATTAGTGCCTTGTCAAACCATTCTCGGATCCGCCGCTCCGAAACATTCCGGTCTTTTGCGACGATTTCCACCCGCCTGTCATAGAATCTTTCCAGCGATTGGTCTACATCTCCGATTTCCAGGAGATCATTTTCAGTGATCTCCATCCCATCTGGTGAGAGGTTTTCCCACAATCCCTGGCACACGACCTGCAGCTGCACGGGTTCAACGTATTGGCCGATTTGGACTTCCCGCATCCCATTCGGTTTCTGGACCTGGAGGCTAGCCAGGTCTTCAACAAGTTTCTCGGCGACACCGTCGGCATAGGGCCTGATCTTTTCCACCGGATTCTTCACGGCTTTCAGCGCAGCCTCCCGGCTGAGACGCTGCATGTAGTAGCGTATCCGCAATCCGCCCGGAAGAAGATGGGCATAAGGATCGAGGGAGGCGATATAGTCTTCTCGTATGATCAGGATCACGCTGAGGTGACGGTTGTCTTCCATTGCCTGGGCCAGCTGCCGGAAAAACTCCTCCCGTTTTCTCCAGGCATCCAAATGAGTTCTAAATATTTCCTCGAACTGGTCGATGATCAGAACGCGTCTCCACGGATATTCTTTCAATACGGACAGCGAATCTTTGCCGAAGTAATATCCATTCTCATTGAATTCCAGGCAGCGCAGGAATTCGGATAATGATGTTTTCACCAATAGACTCCGCTCAATCTTCTGTTGGATCAGACTGGTCAGTAAGTTATATATAAAAATATTGTCAACTTCGATATCGGGCGGCAGATCTCCCTGCACGCGCCCCACTGGAAGGATCTCGAAGTTATTGTTTTCCAGGTCTGGGATCAGATGGGTATTGAGGATCGAGCTTTTTCCAGCGCCGGATTGAGCGTAAAAGAGAATCAGCCTTTCGGAGGCGGCCAATGCGATCAGATCCCGAACCTCCCGTTCCCGTCCGAAAAAGAGATGGCGATCTTCGGCCTGGAAGGTACGAGGGCCGACATATGGATTTTTGGGGATTGTGTTCATGATTGGCTCTGGCGGTACGCGTTCCAATCGTTCCATAGTTTTTGGATAAAACTTTCGCTGTTATTCCAAACAATGTCAAATTTCTTTCGTTCGAAATAATGCTTCAAATACTCGATGGATTTCTCCGTGTTCTCGATATCTTTCTTGCCGGGCTTTAGTTGGATCAACATGCCGCGCGGCGAAAATTCATCTCTGCGGAATTTCAAGATATATCGGAAGAGAACACGGAAGTCCCAGTCTTGCAAGCGGTATCCCAATAAGAGCAAGTGCGATTCCCCCAATGCCCTACGCAGACTTAAGGGCACAACTGGATTTAGCATGTTCGTATCTTCCGTTATAGAGATAAGGAAGTTTATGTAATCGTCCTCGCTCAATACCAGGGTCTGTGGGTAATCCTCCAAACCATAGAGATGATAGACGAGCGGGGTTGTGATGGAAGGGATGAAATCTATGTCAATGCGGTGTTCGGCTTTTGCGCCGGAGATGATCCCAGACCAGAAACAAATCTGGGTATGCGGTTTTTTTCCTTCGGCTTCCAAAGCTCGTTCGAGAAAGTCACTGCAGCTGGTGGTGATGAAAATAGGGAGGGGAAATCTTGCGAGCAACCGTAAAGAATCCTCGGTGCCCGGGGGCAACCTGGGATAATCCAGCTGGTGTGCAACTTCAGAAAAGCACTGTTCTCGAACCTGTGCTTTGAGCCGGGTTACAACATCTGCGTATTCTGGGTCATCGTAGGCGATGGTCAGCAAAAAAGTCTTGAGAAATTCAAGATAGCGGGTCCGGGCCTCCGGATTATCCTTTTGTTCCACTAAATAGTACTGTGCGACCCGCGCCAGATTGTGCTTGTCATGCATTGGATATTCGATCCAATTTGCCCACTCGGAGGTTAATAGTTCCATGGTGGTCAAGCTCTCTTCATCGCCGGATGTTTCCTCGGTCCCTTCCCGAAAGATTTGCTCAATTTGAAAGGAATTGCTGATAATCGGGATCACAACACCCTGGCTGATCCGTGGCAGGATATCCTCGCCAAAGTCCGCCTTGTTGAGAGCATCCCTCTCCAGTTTTTCTCTGACTTCCGCGAAGCGTTTGTTGATTCCCATTGGATATGCCTTTCCTGCCTTCGAATTAAAGGATCATCGCAACCCGAAAGCTGTGGCGTGCACCGGGGAAGCCAACATCCTCAGGCAGTTGTCCCCGCCGGGCACTACATCGTAAAGGATCGTCCTTCATGGAACTGCCTCTCACGACACGACGAATCTGGCGATTCGCATTCAAGTCATTGCGGCGGTCATCGTGCCAGGGATAGGCAAATGAGGGATCAGGGGCGAGGCGTTTCTCCCCCCACAGCGTACAGGTCCATTGGCGCACATTGCCGACAAAATCAAAAGCGCCGAAATCGTTTTGGGCAGGATACCGGTCGACCGGCGCTATCTCCGGCTGACCAGTGTTGCAGCGGGCTGCCTCAAACTCAACTCCCCAGGGGTAGGGGGTCGTATTGTTCCCCCGGCAGGCTTTTTCCCACTGAGCTTCATTGGGCAAGGTATAGCTACGCCCGGTCTTCTCACTCAGCCACTGGCAATAAGCCAGCGCCTCATACCAGGTGAGCCCTGTCACCGGATGATTTTCCAGCCCATGGGGAACTCTTTGCCCTTCCCAGCCCAGACTAGGAGCCGCCAGTTTGCCGGTCTGGCGGATGAACTCTTCAAATTGGGCGTTGGTCAGGGGATATTTGCCAATGCGATAAGCAGGCAGCAGGACTTGATGCTGAGGGGTTTCGTAAGCGGGGATGCCAGCGCCCGGGGGACTGCCCATCCAGAAAGGACCTTCCGCGATGTAAATGGTCTTGGGTTCGAAATACAGCATGGCGGGATCGTCGGCGGCGTAGCCGCGGGTGCGCCGGATATCGCGGATCAGCCGCTCGATGTCGTGGTTGAAGTCGGGGTCGTTGCGGAGGCTGATCGCATTTTGGAAGGTGAGCTGACAGAGGCTTTCGGGTAAGTCCTGAGGGGCAGGCATGGGCGCATTCATCACCAGGACGGGAATCACCGCTGCCTGGTTTTCGCCCAGGCGCTGGAGCCCTGTCTCCACTTCTATGCGAGTGTAGTCAGCTGAGTCGAAGAGACGCTTATTCCCCTTAGCGTCGGTGATGGCAGCCCATTGAGGTCCAATGATGACCAGCATGACGTTGCAGTCATGAGTTTCCTTCTCGAGGACAGTCCGGAAGTCCACCCCAGTCGGAATATCATCGAGATCACGGAAGACGCTTTGATCTCCGAAGGCGCTAATGAGCCGATCTTTGATGCGACCGATAAGATAGGTACTGTCTGCACGGCGGTAGGAGATGAAGATTTTCATGTCGGACTACACCATTGCAAGCATTTCCTTGCCCTCATCCAGGATTGGAGGCAGGTTTGCCTATCTGAAGTTGACCGTGCGGTCACCCGATTGTACAAATCGTCACATATTCATTATAAGCGGATTGGTAATAATTACAATCATATTCCAACGGATTTTATGGCGTTTTGCCCTCTCGTGCCTGAGATGAAACGCGCTGTTATTGTGGATCGCCGTCGGTGCTGTGCGAGTTATTGTTCTTCTGCAGCCAGACTTAACCCGTGTAATCTTTTCAAAAGGCGTTTGACGCTGGCAAAGTCCCGGCGAGCGATCGAGCCAAGAATATCCTGCTCAAGTTTTTCCACCTGTGATCCGTACCTCTTGTCTTTTGGAGATCTCTCCTTGATGATCTTTTCAACCTGGTAGGTTGGTTCCTGCTCATAGATCTGCAAATAATTCAGGGCTTTAGAAGGCCGACCCTGCACGTCGGATGTCGCTAATTCCTCTAACTTGTCAGCAAACAAATCCATATTATCAAAGCGACTCTCCAAATCCCTGGCGGTCGCAAGAAGTATGACTTCATCAACGGCTCCAGGTAAATCAGGCACATAGGAACTCGGCTTTTCAGGGTAAGGGTTTAAGAACTTTTGGACCCAGTTATCCTGAAAAGGGATGTGACCTGTGATCATTTGATAAAAAATCACTCCGAGGGAATAAATATCTGATTGATAATTTGCCCGCCCTTCGAGTTGTTCTGGCGCGGCGTAGAGGAATGTCCCGGTAAATCCTCCTTCAACGGATTGCGCCAGAAGATCGTCGTCCAGACTCTTGGCCAATCCGAAATCTGCTAATACCGGGTCTCCTTGATCTGTAAACAAGATATTGCTGGGCTTGATATCCCTATGAATGAACTTTTTTTTATGAGCATATGCCAGAGCTTTTGCGATGGGAATGAGGGTTTGAGCGGCAGTTGTGTAGGCGCTCGGACTTCCGAGCCGCGCTGCGAGTGTACCGCCCGTCAGGTAGGGGAAAACCAGGAAGGGCGATTGTCGAATTCTGCCGGTATCCGAGATTTCCGCAATGTTGAGATGCCTTAAGGCTGCTAAAGCATTCGCCTCTCGTTCGAAGCGCTTGCGGATTTTCTCTTTTTTCTCAGCGTCACAGTTCCGTGGAATGTGAATGATTTTGATCGCCACAGATTTCTGAACAGTCGTATCGTAAGCCTTGTAAACGACCCCAAATTCTCCTCGTCCCAGTTCCTCTTCAAGCCGATAGCGGCGGTTAATCAGTCTTGGTTGCATTGTTGTCTCAACGTGTTGCCCACATGCCCTGGCGCAGGTTAATTTGGAATTACTTTACACTAAACCGTGGTGCAAGGCAAGCATTGTAAGCATAACCTGCATGGCTTTCTCAAGAACGAAAACGAGTCCGCGAATGGTTGCGCATCCCCAACAGACATCGTGCCGAAAGGGTATTTGCCAAAGTTCGCGGACAAAAGGAAGGCTCACCCGGAGAGTGTACTCTGCTTTGAGCCTGCTGCCTCGCTCCTTTCATGCGGATCTCAGGATGATCCTGGCGTAATCCTGTACTAATCCTGTACTGGTATCTCGGTACCCTTTCCTGGCAGCAATTGGACTGTGTTGCATTGAGAAGCATGCGACCCCGGAGCAAGGTGTCGTTCAAGTTCGCCCCCTTCCTTTCCTATGACGCTGGAGGTTCATGTTTTGTGCCCGACCCGGTCTACTTCCCTGGCACCCTTGCAGGACTCAGAAAGAGGCTCTTGTCAAGCGACTTTGAGAGATAATGCTGGCAAACCTAATTTGGGGTAATAGAATACAAATTTTTTGCTCGAGAGGAATTTTGGGCACATTCTTTTTCACAAAAATGACCTAAAAATGAATTGTAGGTTATTTGAGGTACGCCAACAGTATCTTTGAGAAGACCATAGCATATCCTGCGTTTTATCATTTAATCTGGTTAAATATCCCTATGCCAAACTCTTCCCTCCTCAACGTAAGTGATTCTCTGTTGATCGTCGTTGATATACAGCCTTCGTTTGTAAACAAAGAAAACAAGGCTGAGAACAATCTGCTACTGCAACGAATGTGCTGGGTCATCAAGGTAGCCAACTGGCTGAATGTTCCGCTGGTAGTCACGGCCGAGGATATTCCCAACACGGGGAACATTTGCGAAGAAGTGGCTCAGCTCCTGCCGCCGAAGACCGAGATATTCAACAAGCTGACCTTTGGCCTTGCGGCGCAGGCAGATATCCTGCAAGCCGTACAGGCAACGAAGCGAAAAACGGTGGTGCTCATTGGCTACGAAACGGACGTTTGTATTACCCACTCGGCCCTAGGCTTGCTGGATTTAGGCTACGTGGTCGCGGTCGTGGCGGATGCGACCGGCTCACCGGGCGAGGCGCATCAGATTGGACTGGAGCGGATCCGCGGGGCAGGCGGAATTATCCTCAGTGCAAAGAGTTTGTATTACGAATGGATTCGTACTGTAGAAAAATCGAGAGAATATGAGCAGTCAGGAATTGAAACCCCTGAGGGGTTGATTTTGTAAGAAGATGTTCCGGTGGGGTTGTTACAAGTGCTATTGATTCCAAAGGCTTTTTAGAGACTTCCAAGTCATATTATTCATTTTCCAATTCTTGACGTTTCCTGCCTCAGACTCCCAATTGGTCGCAAGCAGGACCGGCTTCTGGTTATCAGGAAGGGGAAAACTAGCTCTGGAATAGCTGAGAATACTTGCTATATTTCCTCTATCAACTACCGCACCGGCAAGCAGGTGACAGCCTCTACATATATCTGGGATAGTTGCTTGTAGTCTAGGCAAACCCGGATTCTGAAAGACATCCCCGTGACTGGAAAACAACAGGAACAAGGCTGTATTCAAGTTGAGCGTATTTATAGATCTATTGAGAAGACGCATCCGGTCCAATTCAAATTCATGGAAGATTTGCTCAGGGGCGAAATGGCGGATTTGAACAGTTTCGACCAGGGGTGAAAGGACGAGATCGCCTTCGTCATCAATCAAGAGCATTCGCCGGACCAGGGCGACATCCGATCCGGTCGCCAAAGTGGGATGTGGATTCTCGTTCAAAGAATGAATAAAGTCGAGCGTCCCTGTTCGCCCATCGGGAGATTGAACGAAGACAAGAAACACAGAGCGACCGAAAAATGGAGCCGCCTCCGTATGGGCCATAGCGATTGGCCCGCCTTCGCGCCCCATCGGAATCCATGGGCTATTTGGCTGAAACAAATCTGCGGGAAGGAAAGCCGCTTGTATGTTATCCGCTTGGAAGTTCGCCGGGAAGGCATTGGATTGAACAGCCAATGCATAATTATCAGGAAGAGATATGATTTGTTCCCTGGTTAATGCAACTCGCCTGATGATCTGGGCGAGGCGCATCTCAAGAGCTCTGCGTTGTGAAGGGTAAGGATCGGTCTGAGAAGCCAGCCAGTCAAACACCGCCCATAAATCACGCTGGAACATGGCACGTTTGAGGGGATTCTTGATTAGGTTCTCCGCATGTGTTGCTAAGAACTCATTGAGTACTTGCAGCGCCCGTTGGTGTGATGGCTCGGTCAGCAAATAAGTAGTATCAAACCACACAAGAGGATCGAGCTCACCCAGACCATATTCTTTTCCATCTGAGGCGGTTCGACTATAGAGCAGGTGGAACACTCGATTCCAAATGTGAGCTGGATTGGAGTCATAAACATTCCAAGTGGGTTCTTCTGAGGGCGCAACTGTTTCGGTAGCTTTTGTAGCCGCTGTCGCAGCAGGATGCGACGCTACATTACCTGCACAGCCCACCAGGAGTAGGGCGGCAAAAGTGAGTGTAATAATTCTTTTCATACGCTCACTAAAACGCGTTTATCTCACTCTTTCAATCGGTTCTAATGTAAGCG
>DATGYJ010000590.1:0-11170 GCA_035298105.1 Anaerolineales bacterium
TCCGCAATGCGCAGGCGCGCCAGTGTGAAAGCCTCCCGCTCTTTCTGCAGGTACAAAGCATTTTGATGGTCCGCAGTCATTTTCACCCACCCATCCAGCCCTGAAATCTCACCCGCGCGAATGGAGAACAATGCCTGCGCATTTTGAATTTCAGGCAGGAGAGCCGGGTTCTGGATCTTCAGCTCCAGTGCTTTGACGAGTTCACGTGCCTGCGCCACGTTGCCCTTTGCAGTATGGATAGAGGCGAGTTGAATGGTCGCTTGCATTTGCAGCATCTCATTGGCGCGCTGTTCACCCAGGTTCAATGCGCGTGCTGCCTGCTGCTCCGCCTGCTCGAGTTTATTGCGCTCATAAGCGATCCGCGCGAGATTCACAGATGCAATCCCCTGATCGTCCAGCATCGATTCATCGCCAACAGCGTCTATCAAAATTTGCTGGTTCAACTGTTCGGCTTGTTCCAGCTCCCCTTGCCAGTAAAAAATTTCACTCAACATCTGGGTGGCTGCCAGCACTCCATAAATATTCTGGGCAGCCCCCAATAATGCTCGCGCTTCGAGGATCAAATCCTGAGCATCCAAAATACGACCCGCGTTCAAGGCCTCATAGCCAAGGATGAGCAAACTGTTCCCTTGCCAAAATACATCATATTCCGGAAGTTCGTCCAGGGATTGGCGGGCATACTCAAACGCCTTGTGGAAATCGCCCTGCCACCAGACCACATTGCCGCGAAAAGAGAGTAATTGGCCAAGTTGTTGATGCTTCTCTTGTTCACGCCAGGTTGACTCCGCCGCACGCAGGAAAGGTTCAATTCGAGTTGCAGTAGCGGGCGCGAAGCGGTCGGTTGAATACAGGATGATTTGTGCATACGTAAAACAGATCACGGGGTGAAGCAAAATCTCTGGTTGAGGAATATTTTCGAGCCAGCGGCTGAGTGTATGCAGCTCATTCATATCATGGATCTCGATGAACTTTTCGATCAGTCTCACAACGCGTTCGAATGTTTTTACAGTGAGCGCTGTTTCGATGGCTTCATCGAATTGTCCATGATATTCATACCAGTCACTGGCTTTTTCAAACAATGACTTGACGTCGGCTTCGCCGAGACGTTGCCTGGCAAGATATTGAAGAGACTCTGCAAATAGAGGATTATAGCGATACCAAACTTGATCTCCACCACGTTCAAGTTGCACAATAAATAAATTATTGCGTTCCAATTGCTCAAGGACCGCCGCGCTGTTATTGGCTTCTAAAATTGCATCACACAGGGAGCCCGTCAGGCGCCTGAAGAGAGAAGTCTTCAGCAAAAAGGATTGGATGGCCTGGGGCTGACTCTCAAAGACCTCCTTGATCAGGTAATCTGCAACATGTCGGTCGCTTCCCGAAAAGGATTGGATCAATGTCTCGACATCAGCAGTGTTCCCTTTGTTTTGTAACGCCAGCGTCACCAGACGCAGGCCTGCGGGCCAGCCTTCTGTTTTTTGCAGCAACTGCGTGACTACCACAGAGGGAAGATCCGTTTGTAGCGTGGTGTGTAGGAATGCTTCTGTTTCCTCTTGATCGAAATGCAGATCCGAGGCGTTGATCTCAACCAACTCGTCGCGTACACGTAAGATCCCCAGAGGCAGGTCAGGGTCAGTTCGCGTGATGAAAACCAGATGAAGCGACTCAGGGAGATGTTGGATCAGGAATGAAACACCTGCATTGATCTCTGTTGATTTCAGCGACTGGTAATCTTCCAACACAAGCACAGATGGCTTTTTCCAGCGCGTCAAGTCATTGAGGAGCGGCGTGAGCAGGGTTTCAAAAGAGGGCGGCTGAGAAGCCATCAGCAAGGACAGCGTCGTTTTGCCGAGGCTCGCATCCAGCGTCCGCAAGGCGGAACAGATATACGTCCAAAACCGAGTCACATCGTTGTCATGATCATCCAGGGTAACCCAGGCAGACAGGAAGTCTCGGTTTGCCAGCCACATGCGGACCAGTGTGGTCTTGCCAAAGCCCGTAGGCGTAGTGACCAGGGTGACTTTTTTCGTCAATCCAGTATCCAGTCGCTCGAGCAATTCAGGACGCTGAATGACAGCCGAGGGCAGACGCGGGGGCATTAACTTGGTATTCAGCAACCTCTCTGGATTATGTGAGGGCGCAGGTTTCATCTCGCTCATAAGTCATGAATATTATACGAAAGTTATCCTGCAATTTAACCATGATTTTTCGTTCAAAGAGCATTTGGAGGCGCGCTCAATTTTGACTGAAAATGTTCACCCTATGAAAGCAATCTGCCCGAAGCCTGGCTGAGCGGGATGGAATGTCTGCCGGACTTGGCAGTCCGGCAGAGCAGTATGTTGTCAATTATCCCTTACAAAGGACAATCCCTGCGAATTCATGGAGGAATGAGTCGACTATTTCTCGAACTTGACTTCGGCGGTCATGCCCCAACGCATGGCAGGGTGCGTATCGGTCAACAAGATGGTCACTTCATAGACCACATCCCCCTGATTCTCCGTGTAGGTTTGGCCAATCGAAGAGATGGTGCCTTTCAATTCCACATTTGGGATCGCATCCAAAGTTACTACGACTGGCTGGCCCTCTGCCAGCTGTACCACATCGATCTCGGTCAGGTCGGTGGTCTTGACCAGCCAGTGTGAAAAATCCGCGACTGTCACTGCTGGCTCTCCGGCATTGATCGAGCTGCCCGCTTTAGCCTTCAAGTCCGCTACTACCCCATCGAAGGGGGCAATGACCGAGAAGGCGGCGATGCCAGCTTGGGCTGCATCCAGGCGAGCTTGCTTTACGGCCAGTTGGTCGGTATCCGCGCCGCCTTTCAGACGATCATAGGTGCGCTGCGCATCATCCAGCTTGGACTTTTTTAATGCCTGGTCATTCTGCGCTTCGATGATCCAATCTTCAGGGGCTGGTCCTTTGAAGCTTTTTGTCTTGTATTGATACTCGTAGCCTTTCCAGGTCTGGATCAGAAACGAGCGAGTTTCGGTTTGCGGCACTTTCTTCGAGTTTCGCAGATAATGTAAATAGTCATCTGCTCTGTCGTAGGCTTCCTTGGCATCCTTCAGATCGATCACGGCCTGGGCAAACTCGGTGCCGGAGGCATTGAGCAGGTCGTTCAACTCTTTCTGGGCAGTGACGAGTTCGAGCTGCGCCGCAGCGTATTTCGTGTCAGATTCGTCTCCCAGGTGGATGAGGGGTTCTCCCTTTTTCACCGATTGACCTTCCTGGACCGGCACATCGCTAACCACGCCGCTGGCATTGAAGGCGATCTCGGCATAGCGCACCGGTTCTACGCGCCCCTCCGCAATGACACCAGCAGAGTTAACCACAGCCGACGCCGTCGGAGTAGGTTCCTGTGTGGATGCCGGATTGCCACAGGCTGAGAGTAACGGCGAAATAACCAGCACGAACATCGCCAGTGAAATCATTTTTGTTTTCATTTCTTTTTTCCTTTGCAAGATCATAAATTTTACAATTCATTTCGTTTTCATGAAATAGTGTTTATTCGTATGCCAGCACTTCGCGTACCGTCAGCCGCGCTGCATTGCGAGCCGGGATAAAGCTGGAAAGGGCGCTCAATATCACGACAATCAGTAGCCAGAGCCAGAGGCCCAGGACTGAGTAGGAGAAAGTGAGAGGCACACCCATGATTGCGGTCCCGATTGCCAGGCTGAGTATTTTCCCTATTGGGATCGCCAACAGCGAGCCAAGGAACCAACTCATCACTCCGATAGCAACTCCTTCCAGAATGAAGACTCCTGCTACGCTGCGATTGGGCGCGCCGATAGCACGCAATACACCGATCTCACGTCTCCTTTCCAATACGTTGATGGACATTGCGCCCATCAATCCCAATCCACCTACCAGCGCCATGAGCATCGCCATCACGATCAATAGTGCAACAATCGCATCGAAGATCACCTCCGTTTGCGACCGCATGGAACCAAAGGTGTACGCGGAACGGATACCTATCCCAAGCTGTTGGAACCGCTGCTGCAACGCCAGGCTGCCGGCTTCCTGCGAAGCTGAATCATGTCGAGCCGTTGTCACTAAGAGGGCATCTGTTTCTCCCACCCGGTTTGTGATCCTGGCCAGGTAGGCATAATTCGAGTAGATGAAGGATGCAAAAGTGCTGCCCACACTGACCCCTACAATTTTGAATGAATGTTCTTTGTCATTGATCTTCAGGCGGATCTCATCTCCCAATCTGAGATCCGGCTCCTTCTGTAAAAGGCCCGAGTCAATCACGATCGCATTCTGATCCTCTGGCAATAGCCAGCGACCTTCCGAGATGGCAGGCGAGCGGATCAAACTGGAGTCATCGATGTGAACTGCAAACATGTTCATTCCATCGCTTTCCGTGCCATCCGGACGGACTCGCACAGCCGAGAACTGGAGCAACGTATCGGTCTGCGTTGCACCCGGTACTCCTTTTGCCTGGTTTTGGGCTTCCTGCGAGCGATGGGGGTGATCGAAGCTCAACATGACATCAAAGTGCATGTACTGGATCAAGTCAGTGACCGTTTGGGTCAATGAAGCGTGCACACTGAAGACGCCGATAAAAGTGGCAGCACCCAGAGTCAGGGTGATCAGTGTGAGCGCCAACCGCCCCTTGCTTCGGAAAGTGTTCCGTACGGCAAGCAGGATAGAACGAATGGGAATTTTCCGGGTAAACCATAGATTCGGGCCTGATAGCACGCGATCAATTAAGCTCCTGCTAAAGCGGCCTTTCCCTAAACCGTAGTTGCTCATCACCTCTACCGCGCTCATACGCAGGTTCGAGAGAAATGGCCAGAGCGAGGCGAGTACTGGGAGCACCAGTCCAACCCCCACCTGAAGCAGGATCGAATAGAGTGGAATTTCCATCGAGGTCAAATCGAAATTGAAAAAGCCCGCCAACATCTGGCTCAGCACGCGTGCGCCCAGAGCGCTAAATGGGATGGCGATCAGCAATGCCAGAACACCATAGGCAATGACCATTGCCATGTACATGCCAAAGATTTGCAGCGTGCTTCCGCCAATTGCTTTCATCACACCGATCTGTCGTTTCTGTTGAGCAAGCAAAGCAGAGACTGTGCTTACAACCAGGAAGACGCTCAAGAAAAGGGAGAGAACCCCCAGAATACCGCTCAATGCCAGGATCGCCCGCAGAACATCAAACATGGGCAGTTCACCCGGCTCGAAGATCGTTGTCACAGGTACGGTATAACCAGCTCGCTCGGCTTTGTCCTTGACGCGGTCGATGACCTGTTGAACCCAAATCTTATCTTCCGGAGTGGCGACAATTATATGCAGCTCATTAAACCCATACGATTCTCCGAGCCATTCCAGATCATTCAGCGAGACATATCCGTATGGAGAGCCACTGAAACGAGCCGGCAATTGGACCGGGTCATGCGCGCTGCCCGCAATCCGCATTTGGCGTACCGTATTGTTCGCCAATTTGATCTGGACAGTATCCCCGATCTGCGCGTCGATCAGTGGAAGCGCGGAGCGTTCGATCAGGATTTCATGTTTCTCAGGGGGCCAAACTCCACTTTGCGGCAAAACTTTGTTCACGCGGATATCGCTGTAATCAGAAATGGCAAAAATCGTGATGGTATTCCACTCCCCTGGTTGGGTTTCGATCTGTGCCTGGAAGGAATGACGCGCGTCTGCCCCCTGGATCTCGGGCATAGCACGTACAGACTTGAGAAAATCCTCATTGAAGGGTTCGGTTGTGCGCAGCGTACCGCTGGCAGGGTTGACTGCCGCAAAACTGCGCGCCAATCCAACAGATAAAATTGAGCTTGCACTCAGGACCATGCCAACAGCAAACAACCCGACAGACATCGAAAGTACGATGAGCAGCGTGCGCGTTCTGCTGCTCAGCAAGTCGTTGAAAGCCTTATACCAGCGCGGTCTAAGCATAATCACCTTCCTTTTCCTCACTGATTTCGCCGTCCAACAAAGTGATCATGCGCGAACCTCGCCTGGCAATATCCTTGTCGTGCGTTACCAAAAGGATCGTCCGTCCCTGTCCTGCCAGATTTTCGAATATATGCATCACCTCGTTGGCGGTTCCTGAATCCAGGCTGCCGGTGGGTTCATCTGCGATCAGGATGGTTGGATCATTCGCCAAAGCTCGTGCAATCGCTACGCGTTGCTGTTGACCTCCGGACAAAGCAGAGGGAAGTTTATGAGCATGCTCAACGATCCCAACTTGTTCCAGCAAATGCAAGGCACGCTGGCGCTGCTCCTTGACGGGATAACGAAACGCAAAATCCATTGGCAGCATCACATTTTGCAGAACGGTCAGAGTGGGTAAAAGTTCAAACGATTGGAAGACCACACCCAGGGTCCGCCCTCGCCATTGTGCCGCTTGATCGGGCGAGAAACGATTGACCGAAACTCCACCCACCCAAACATCGCCGGAAGTGGACCGGTCCAGCCCGCTGATCATGTTGATCAGGGTGGTCTTGCCGCTGCCGGATTTCCCCGTGATGACCAAAAACTCGCCCGGTCTGACCTGCAAGTTGATTCCCCTTAACGCAGTCACCGCCTCACCAGGGCTTTTTTATGTTTTCACCACATGATGAAGTTCAATCAATACTTGAGATTGGGTTGTTTTTGAGGAAGGCTGCTCTGTGATCACATCAGCCTCCCTTCGCCTGGGGATTCGCAAACATATCTTCGATGCGACCGTCAACGAGTCGGATCGTGCGCTGGGCGCGCCCGGCCAAATCGTTATCATGGGTCACCATAAGAATTGTTTTCCCGGAGCCTGCCAGGTTCTCGAAGAGCTGAAAGACCATTTCTGCGGACTTCGAATCCAAATTGCCGGTCGGCTCATCTGCGGCAAGCAGGACAGGATCATTGGCTAAGGCGCGGGCGATGGCTACACATTGTTGCTGGCCGCCTGAGAGGGTATTAGGAAGTTCATGGGCATGATCCGCCATGGCCACCAGGTCAAGCAACTCCATCGCCCGTTCAGGGCGCAAGCTTACCGGAAAGCGGTCGCCATAATCCATGGCAAGCAGGATGTTCTCGATGGAGGTGAGCATGGGCAGCAGTTGAAAGAATTGGAAGATCACACCGATCGAGCGGCCCCGCCAAACTGCAATCTGTTCTTCGCTGAGCATGTGGATGGAGGTATGATCGACTGTCACTTCACCGGTGGTTGGCCGGTCAATTCCGGTGATGACATTGATCAAGGTGGATTTTCCGCTTCCAGATTTTCCAACGATGGAGGCAAAGGTACCTGCTTCAATCTGGAAGTCCACCTCCCGCAGTGCGGTGAATGTGCCAGCGGTGCTTTCATAAGTTTTCGTCACCCCTCGTAAATCAACAATGTTATTTTGGTGATCGTTCATATCGTGTTGCCTTATTTCATTAAACTGGGCGAACTAGTTCTGATGATCTGAATGAATTCCTTCATTCATCTCAGGGAGAGGTGATCGGAGCTGAGTTTGTTCCGACGGGTTGTCAACAACCACGAATTGACCCATCATGCCCATATCTTCGTGGGTAAGATTATGGCAATGGAACATATACGGCATGGCCGGATCAGAATATTCCTGGAAGCGGATAATGAGCCGCACAGTCTCCTGTGGAGTCACAGTGACAGTATCTTTCCAGCCCTGCTCGTACGCAGGCGGCTCCATTCCGTTGCGGTCCAGCACCTGAAACTGTACGCCGTGGATGTGGAAGGCATGGTAGATGGGTGAATTATTTTTCACCTCCCAGATCTCGGTATCGCCTTTTCCCACAACTTCATCGATCCGCTTATCATCCATCATTTTGCCGTTGATGGTAAACGCTTCCAGAACGAATCGACGCGTCTTGACCACTTTTTTTTCATCGAAGCGCTCGATGGTGTTGAGCACATTCGGTACTTTCTCGGCAGCATAGGTTCCCATTTTGGGTCGCAATTCAAGAATCTTGAATTGCTGACCTTCGTCGGTTCCTCCTGCGAGTTGTTCCTGGATCGCATTCCTGGCTGCGTTCTCGCTATCGACGAACGCGTAGCTCATCAGCATAACTGGCTCTTTTGTGTTGCTTAAGTCCACAAGGATCTCAGCCCTCTCCCCGGGAGAAAGTAAGAGACGCGTTCTTTCCACCGGAGCGTCAAGCAGGCCGCCATCTGTCGCAATTTGATAGAAGGCGCGATCGTCTGAAAAGCCAAAATTATAGCGACGGGCCGCTGAGCCATTGAGCAGGCGCAAGCGGACGAGTTTGGCCGGGACTTCGATATAGGGAGCGTAGGTGCTGTTCACCAGGATTGTGTCTCCAAGCAGACCTGCCGTGATGGCTTTCTGTTCATGAGGATAAACAAATTGACCGCCCGGATCGAATAACTTATCCTGAACGACCAGGGGAATATCATCCACGCCATACTCTTTGGGAAGAGCAAGCGAATCCGAATTTTCGTCATCGATCAGGAAGAAGCCTGCCAGGCCCCTATAGACCTGCTCAGCAGTTTTTCCCATGGTGTGTGGGTGATACCAGAGGGTCGCCGCTTCATTCGTGATCGTCCAATAGGGCCGCCAGGTTTCGCCTGGTCCAATCGTCTGGTGTGGACCACCGTCCATCGCCGCAGGCAATTCCATGCCGTGCCAATGGACAGTCGTCGTTTCCCCAAGCTCATTTGTGATATTCAGGCGGACCTTGTCGCCAGTGTGAACGCGGAGCGTTGGTCCAGGAGAAATTCCGTTATAGCTCCATATTTTTGTGCTCTTTCCTGGCAGGATCTCGGCCTCATCCGGCTGAATGGTTAGATCAAACACTTTTTCACCATTTTCCATTTGCGGCTCAAGCTGCGGTGGGATCAAAAGAGCGTTCCGGGGAACAAGCTGCTCATTTACAAATTTGGTGGTTTCAGCTTGAGGATGCTCCAATCGAGGAGACAGACAAGCAGCCAGAACAATGCTCGCTGCCAGCAGCACAAGCAGGACAGGATGTTTTGGTTGTTGGAAACTTGTTTGCCGGGATAGATCAGGAATGTTGGCCCTGGACTCTGACGGGTAAGATCGACTCATTCGGTTCTCTTTTCTGTGTATGAGCTGCTGGATATGCTCTTCAAACGTTTTCGTTTTTTCATTCATCCAGCCTTTTCGATTTGCGAAGCGCGGATGCATTTAGGAGATTCGCCACGATGGCAGCTAAAATTGCCAGGTAGATCGGGAGATACTTAATCCCAACGAGGCGACCGGACCCCAGCACACCGACGATGCCGATAACTTCGGAGAGCATCATCCCGACTGCAAAGCCTGCAATCAGAGCCAACAGGGTGATGAGTAAAATTCTCGTTTTCATTCCTTCTTTCCTTTCCGTGACTCTCTATGAGAGATGCTGTGCAGTATAGAAAGAAAATGTCTTGTGCTGTAGTCTCCCGGGTCACAAAAAAATATGACCCGGGTAATCTTCATTTTCATGACCCGGGTCATATAGGGAAAATAGGGCTTATGTTATGATGAAAATATGAAATCCCCCAAGGAAATGGAACTGGGTATCCTGCCCACCTTTCGACTGTTCACCGGTGTGCAGTTTGCCATTACCGCCTTAGGTGTCATTACGCAGCAAATTGCTTTTTTTGAGACGCGGTCCAGAGCAATAACGCTGGAACCAATCCATCTGCTGGAGCCGGGTCTGATATTCATCTATTTATCCATCCCGGGCCTGCGGCGCTCACTTCGATCTCTTTATCTTCCAATCGGAATTACGGCAGCAGCCATAGGTTTGCTCATCGAGCCTTACATCATCGGGAACCATACTCCTGAATCTTTCGTGACCTGGCTCTGGCGACAAACCTTGTTTTTGTGCATTCCCCTCTACGTAGTGAGCTGGCAATATTCAATGCGACAGGTGATTCTGTTTAGTGCGCTCGCGACGATTGCGAATACTATTCTTTTATCTTTTGCTTTAGGGTTCGGGGGACTTATCTCAAGCTCACTGCCTGTCATTCTTTCCGTCCAGCTGATCCTTTATTTGCTCACCGGGTATATCGTCGTCAAGGTAATGAGAATCCAGCGGCAACAATGGCAGCAGTTGGCAGAAGCCAACGCCCGTCTGGCCCAATATGCCTCAACCGTCGAACAACTGGCTATCAGCCGGGAACGCAACCGCCTGGCACGCGAGCTGCATGATGTGCTGGCTCATACATTGAGTGGGGTAGCTGTCGAGTTGGAAGGACTGCGGGCGACCATGCAACGGGACCCGGAACAGGCAACCGCCCTGCTCAACCATTCCCTGCAAGCCATCCGTGAAGGGTTGACCGAAACCCGCCGGACGCTTCAAGAGCTGCGCGCCAAACCACTGGAAGATTTAGGCCTGGCGCTTGCGATCCAAACCCTGGCCGAGTCCTATGCCAGCCGTTCTGACTTTCAACTTGAACTGGAGATTGATCCCAATCTTGGTGATTATCCGCTGGAGGTGCAGCAGAGCATCTACCGCATCGCGCAGGAGGCAATTGCAAACATCGCCGATCATGCCCAGGCACAGAACGTCAAGGTGCAATTGAAACGGGAACATGATCAAATCCAGATGATCATCCGCGATGACGGCTGCGGATTCGATCCAGGAAACTTCGATCATGGCTCCCACTATGGTTTGCTCGGGATGCATGAGCGCGCCGAGATGATTAACGGTAATCTCTCCATCGAGAGCCAGGCCGGGAAGGGGACACAGATTTCGTTTTCATATGGAGACGCTCAATGAGTGACGAGGCGCAGGAGATCATTCGCTTGCTGATTTGTGACGATCAGTCCATTGTCTGTGAAGGACTGCGCGCCATGCTTGCGCCGGTTCCCCAAATTGAAGTGCTCGGTGTTGCCAAAAATGGACTGGAAGCGATCGATCAGGTTCGAAGGTTCCGACCGGACCTGGTTCTCATGGATCTAAAAATGCCCAGGATGAATGGTGTTCAGGCAACCAAGATCATTCGAGAGCAATTCCCGGAAGTTCGTATTCTGGTCTTGACTACTTACGATGCAGACGAGTGGGTGATCAACGCGATCCGCAATGGCGCCTCAGGCTATTTATTAAAGGATACGCCTCAGGAAGATTTGATCAAGGCAATATTCAATACCGCGGCAGGTTTGAATCCGATCGATCCCCAGGTTGCTGGAAAAATCTTTGAGCATGTCGCTCGCCAACCCGCTGCTATCTTAGCGGATCAGAAACTGATCAGTCA
>DATGYJ010000591.1:0-4644 GCA_035298105.1 Anaerolineales bacterium
GAGCGTTCGGCGGAGAGTCCTGATAAAACAGGCCCTACAAGCGCTTTTAATGGCACGGATGTTTGAAGCTGTTACCCACGTTCACTGTTCAATGCTCAGCGAGAGATTATTCGTGCGACTTGCTGGTGTTATCGTTATCAAGGGATTGTTGCGCAGTTTGCAGAAGTTGTACGACATACTTAATAATGATCGCCACTGTCGAAATGGCTAAAGGCAGAGCGATGTAGAGAATTGTTTCACCGATCCACAGATACAGCAGCGTCAGAGCTGCGCCAATCCAAATTGAATTACACCATTCACAGCTAACCAACTCGTAGAGGCCCAATTCGCGACAGAACCGGTAGCTTTTACACCACTGCTCTGCGCGCTGGCGAAAGCGTTTGAACACCAACCAGGGACCATCCTCATTCGCTACCAGCGATGCGAGCCTCCAGGCAGCGAGAGAAAGGTAGAAAAATATGTTAAGCGACATCAGATATTCCTCTTTAATCAATAACGATTCTTGATGCCGTGATATTCCGCTCTGGCGGTATCTTTGATAAGCAAAGATTAGCGCCCTGTGGAAACGCTAATCTGATATTGCCTGATTTACTCTTCATCAAGCTTGTCGACGAGGTCTGTGACACCAAAGACCTGCTCGTAAAAAATCAGCAGTGAACCGGCTTTCGTTAGAAATTCCTGATCCGTATCCTCCAGTCCACTGGATGTCTTCAGCCGTTCCCGGTTTTCAAGCTGCGCAACCAAACGCTCACGGAAATTGGGGTTCGGCGAAGGAGGCAAAAGCGCCTCCACTTCCCGGATCATTCCTTTAGCCTGTTCCACCATGGTCAATGCGTTTGGGAGCGAGCTCTTTTCGCCAATTACTTCTTTGAGTAGTTTACATTTATAAGCACGACAAACATGCGGGTAATGAGGCGAGTCATAAATGGTACACTTTCCTTGCCAAAGCGGGCAAGGATGGCTAAACCCTCGCTGGGTAGGATCAGACCGGAACACCCTCATCCCCAGCGCCTCGGCGGAATCCAGTTCAGAGGGCCTGAGTTTTGCCCAGATGAATAAATGTCCGGTGCAACAGAGCCCGCAGGATTTGCATAAAAGGTTTCCTTGGGATTCGTTTGTTTCAGCAATACCGGTCATGCGGAAATCATATCCTAGTACCCACAAACTGGCAATTAGGGTCTAAAACAAAATTAGAGGAGATATCGAATGTCTGAGATCAAATACGAAATCGTCAAAAAGGTAGGTGTGCTGTCAAAATCCGCTTCAGGCTGGGCGAAGGAGCTTAACCTGGTCAGTTGGAACGACCGGGAGCCAAAGTATGACCTGCGCGATTGGTCAGCAGATGGAACGAAGATGGGCAAAGGCGTCACCCTCTCCAGGGAAGAGCTGCTGGCGTTGAAAGAATTGTTGAATACCCTCGATCTGTAATTTCGATCGGGAGTGTGGGCGATTTGGGTAGATAACGATTCGCCAGCAGGAGATCGAATCCTTTTGGAAAGGAGCAGGTGATGAAGCGATATAGGGTCGAACCCGGCAAGAAGGTAAGTCTTTCAAATTGGGACCCGAACGACACGGGTGATATTCAAGGCGGCAAGGAAGCAGGTCTTGCTGCTGTTGCAGTGTTGAACAAAAAACTGGAGGAATTGCAGGAACTCTTATATGCCGAGCACAAGCATCCAGTGCTGGTCGTGCTGCAAGCGATGGACACCGGCGGCAAAGATGGAGTGATCCGCCGGGTCTTTGAGGGCGTTAACCCACAGGGCGTCCGTGTAGCGAGTTTTAAGACGCCGACCACCGAGGAACTGGATCATGATTTTCTATGGCGCGTCCATAAAGTGACGCCCGGCAAAGGCGAGTTGACTATCTTCAACCGCAGTCATTATGAGGACGTGCTGATCGTACGCGTGCATAATTATGTCCCGCCTGAGGTGTGGAAAAAGCGCTTTGAACAGATCAATCAGTTCGAGCGTATGCTGACTGAGAGCGGAACAACCATTCTGAAGTTCTACCTGCATATCGATCGCGACGAACAGAAGAAGCGCTTGCAGGCTCGCCTCGATAACCCTGCCAAACACTGGAAGTTCCGACTGGGAGACCTGGACGAACGTAAACTATGGTCTCAGTATATGCAGGCGTATGAAGATGTATTGAACAAAACCAGCACCGAATATGCTCCATGGTTCATCGTGCCTGCCAATCACAAATGGTATCGTGATCTGGTCGTCTCATCTGTGCTCGTGGACACCCTACAGAGCTTGAACATGAAATTCCCTGAACAGGAAGAGAATTTGGAACACGTGGTGATTGAGTAAAATGGCAACGTCCCGAAGATTTCTATCAAAGTCCGGTTGAACTCTTTGAACCTTCGGGACGTTCTTATTCTGGTTTCAGTGCTCTAGCTATTGACGCAATCGCACCAGCTTTGATACTTGGCGATCTTGCCGCGGATCGCATCATGATAGACATTCTGGATGGCACGCGTTACCGGTCCCATTGCGCCATCTCCAATCCGGCGAAAGTCAATCTCGCTCAAGCCAATGACCTCGGCCGCGGTCCCACACACAAAGACCTCATCCGCGGCATAGAGTTGATCGCGCGAGATTGGCTGCTCGGCCACCTCATATCCCAGATCGGTAGCAATCGTGTAGATCGATTGACGTGTCAGTCCTTCCAGCACCGGCGCAATCGAGGGGGTAAAGAGCTTGCCCTTGCGCACCACGAACAGATTCTCGCCCGTGCATTCCGCCACATATCCAGACGGGTCGAGCATAATCGCTTCTTCAAACCCAAGCCGCATTGATTCGGTCTTGGCTAAAATGCTATTGACATAATTGCCTGCAATCTTGGCTTTGGTCATCATCACATTGGGATGATGGCGCGTGTATGAAGAAACATTGGCACGAATCCCTTTTGCCAGCGCTTCCTCACCGAGGTAGTTCGCCCATTCCCAGACCGCGATCATGAGGGAGGCCTTGCCCGCATCGATATTGAGGTTCCAGGCGCCGCCCGAAAGATATAACAGCGGACGGATATAGCATTCTTCGAACCCGTTGGCTTTCACGGTATCCTTAATCGCCTGCGCTACACCGTCGGTCGTGAACGGCATATCGCGGAAACCGAAGATCTCCGCCGATTCGATCAGCCGGTCGGCATGTTCACGCAAACGAAAGACCGCCGGACCTTTGTCCGTTTTATAGGCGCGAATGCCTTCGAAGACTGCTGCGCCGTAATGCAGTGCCGCGGTCAACATATGAACCGTGGCCTTCTCAAATTCGACCAGCCCCCCATCCATCCAGATAAACTTGGATTCCATGCCCATAATTACTTCTCTCCTTTATGATATTCGCGCTGAGCGGAGGAGCAGTGCTCGTTTGCTCCGTAGTCGCCTGCGTTCGTCGCGGCGCTCCTCGTTCCGCTCAGGACGTAGATTACATACTCTTTATGATTTCGTCTGCCATCTGGCGGGTTGTCAGCTTGCCGCCAATATCCGCCGTACGTGCGCCGTCGGTGATGGTCTGTTCGACTGCTTTCTCAACCAGTGCCGCCTCCGTCTCCAATTTTAGGGAGTAGCGCAGCAACAGCGCAGCTGACAAAATGGTGCCAATAGGATTTGCGATGCCTTTGCCGGCGATATCGGGCGCCGAGCCGTGGATCGGTTCATACAAGCCGGCGCCTGCCTCCCCTAAACTGGCAGAGGGCAGCAGCCCCATCGATCCCACCAGGACCGAGGCTTCGTCCGTCAGGATATCACCGAATGTGTTTTCGGTCACCACTACGTCCAGGGAAGCGGGAGCCGTGATCAGTTTCATGGCCGTGCTATCCACCAGGGCATGCTCCAGTTGCACATCGGGGTGTTCGCCACCAACCTGTGTGGCAACGTGGCGCCACAACCGGGAGGCCTCCAGCACATTTGCTTTGTCGACCGAAGTGACCTTTTTTTTTCTGTCTTTCGCCAAATCGAAGGCAAGTTCAACGATGCGCCTGATCTCGTAATCGTAGTATTCCAGCGTATCTACGGCGCGCTCCCGTCCGTCCTTGATCTCACGCATTTTCGGCTCACCAAAATATAAGCCGCCGGTCAGTTCACGCAATACCAGGATATCTACCCCTTTGAGTCTCTCGGGCTTTAAGGGAGAAACATCGACCAGAGCCGGGTGGACCCTGATAGGGCGCAGATTGGCAAAGAGGCCCAGCCCCTTGCGCAATTTGAGCAGTCCGCGCTCGGGGCGATCCCTCGCATTCGGGTCATCCCATTTCGGTCCGCCTACTGCACCGAACAAGATCGCGTCTGCAGATTGGCAATCGGCGAGCGTCTCATCGGTGAGTGAGGAGCCATATCTGTCAATCGAACAGCCTCCCATCAGGCGTTCTTTGTACTGGAAGGTATGATTGCACTTGTGAGCGATCGCATCCAGCACACGGACTGCTTCGGGGACGACTTCGGGGCCAATGCCATCGCCGGGTAAAAGTGTGATGTTGAATTCCATTTATCTTCCTAATTTGCGCTGACCGAAGGGACTGTGTTCGTCAGTCTCGTAGACGAAGCGCACATTCAAATCAAAGCGCGCCTCGTCTTCCCGGCGCGAAGGCGCCACTCCGCTCAGCGCGAGGTGTTTTAGTTTCAATGTGCCACCATCAAGCCAT
>DATGYJ010000592.1:0-13630 GCA_035298105.1 Anaerolineales bacterium
CGCGTGATGCACTCAAAGCTGAACTGGGCGACGTATTGTGGTATCTCACTCAGGTCGCAACCGAGCTGAATTTATCTCTTGATGAGATCGCAGAATATAACATCGCCAAGTTATATGACCGCCTGGAGAGAGGTAAGATCAAGGGGGAAGGGGATAACCGGTGAGACGATTTACGATTTACGATTGACGATTGACGATTGACGATTTACGATTGGCGATTTACGATTGGCGATTTACGATTGGCGATTGGCGAGCTGCGATTGCCCATAATTACACAGCTTTACGATCGGACAGATCTCGCATCTGGGTCTGCGCGCCTGGCAGATCTCACGTCCCAGACGGATGATATTTAAATGGGCGGCGTAATAGGTCTCTGGTGGGAATAAACTCTCGAGATGCGGGTGCGCCTGTTCAACGGTCATGCCCTGCGGGCGAAGTCCGATGCGTCCTGTGACACGGTAGATGTGGGTATCGACCGGGAACGCTGGTTTATTCAATGAAAAACACAGGACGATGGCAGCCGTTTTGGGTCCGACGCCATTGAATTTCATCAGCCAGGCTTTCGCTTCAGGGACCGATAAATCCTCAAGGAAGGATAAATCCAAACTGCCGCGCTCCTCTGTGATCGAACGCAAGACCTGTTGGATACGCGGTCCTTTTTGATTTGCGAGTCCGGCGGGGCGGATTGCTTCAATGACATCGTTGGTCGGCGCGTCGCGCACTTCCTCCCAGGTCCCAAACCTGGCACGTAAGCCATTGAAGGCCCGATCGCGATTGATGTCGTTGGTATTCTGTGAAAGGATGGTTGACACCAGTTCGTCCACCGCGGGCAGTGGATTGCGCCAGACCGGCTCGCCATAAAATTCAAGCAGCCGTGCATGGATTTTGATTGCGCGTTTTGCCAAAGCGTTCATCGTTTTATTCCTAAAGAAGTATCGAAAAATTCTACCATTCGCCGTGCATATTCAGCAGGGCGGCGAGCCAGTCCACGTGGCTTTCTCAAAATCGGGCACTGTGATTCTTTGTACACGGATTTCACGGAGCGGACGGATTGTTTCCGTTTTCTTACGGACGCTCCGCAGAACCGTGGAGTCCGTCTGATCCGTGTACAAAATGACCCGGGTTTGGGCGTTCGAGCCGGCGTGCAGAAGGATCATCTGCCTGCCTCCTTGATCAGGCGCAATGTATTGTTCACGACTTCGCGATGCCTGGCGGGGATCAACTCATCGAACATAGCCGCAGTGATACGATACAACGTCAATGCCGCAGCGCCGCGTGCTTGATATCCGGATGAACTGGGATCGAGCCCCCAGGCCATCCGGAAGGCGCGTGTCCATTGCGAGTCGCGTCCCACCGCATCCTGGATGAGATCAAAGTAGCGATTCTCGCTGACGATCAGGAGCCCTTTCTGCACTGCCACCGCTTCGAGCATACTTTTCACCAATCCCCAGGTTGCATACAACACCGTGGACTCGTGTCCGCGCGCAAGACCACTCAGGATTTTGTGTGCCTCCTCCGCACAACCCATCACCTCTTCTGCCGCAAATTCATTCGCAGCGGGCTGCAGAGCCGACCAATCAAAGTCTTGTGCGGCTTGCTGCAAACCGGACATTGAACCGTCTTTGTCGAGCAGGATCTTCATATCACGCAAACCAGGGACAGCCCAAATTGCCTGGCGAGGATGAGTGAGCGCGGCGCGCTCTTCATCCAGTAAGATGTATTTCAGGCTGACCAGTTTTCCATCCCAATAACGCAATGTGTAATGGCAGAATGGGTCTTCAGGTAATTTGCTGACGAAAACATCAAGATCAACATCGCTGTATTTGCTTTCCTGTCCACGCGCATAGCTGCCGACAACGGCAATACCGATAACATCGGGAGAATCAATATGTTCGACGGCAAATTGGATCAAAGAGTCTGATAAAGTCATAGCCTGTACTTTACGCTTCGATTTCCATATGCCCTTCGCACATGCTCAGGGTCAGTCTCTACTCACTAGTCCCGGTGCACTTCGGGAGCGCGAATTAGAGCTTCTTTACAAAATGAACCAGGCGCTCGGCCTCTTCATATCCCAACTTCAAATGGGCGGCGATACTGGTTTCGTTCTCGAGCCAGGTATCTGAGGCCATCTCGGTCATCCCTTTTTCACGCGCCCATTTTTCCGCAGCCCGCACCAGTTCCTTACCGAGTTTTTGCCCGCGGATGTGCTCATGTACATACCAGGCTTCTATATAGCCCACAGGGGAGGTCTCACAGCCCTCGCCGTAGTCGCGGAGTCCCGCTTCGATAAAGGCAACCAACGCTCCATCCGTGCCTGAAGCGACAAAGACAGCGTAGCCTGGGTCTCCCAGCCGGTCATCCATGTCGAAGTCCAGGTATTCCATGGGTGCGTCGGGCCACAATCCCTGGCGCATCTTCAGCCAATCTGATTTGTCCGCATGGGTGGCACGTCGAATCGTAAAACTCATAATCCTCCGAAATAAATAGAGACCCTGGGAATTTCCTCAGGGTCTCCATTGTAAACTACTCTTCTTCGGCTCCGCCACCACCCCGCTTGGCAAGACGATGATCGAGCATCAGGACCGCTGTACCACGTTCTTCAATGAGCCTGAGTTTGGCAACAAGCTCTGCGGCGTTCTTTTCCTCTTCCACCTGCTCGGTGATATACCACTGCAACAATATTTGCGTGGCATAATCTTTCTCTTTCAGCGCCAGCTCATACAACGCATGGATGGATGCTGTAACCTTCGCCTCATGCTCTGCCACCTGTTCAGCGACTTCGAGATTTGATTTCCATTCAGTGGCAGGCGCCTCCAATGCTTTGAGATAAACACGTCCGCCGGCATCCAAAATGAAGTTATAGAACTTCATGGCGTGTTCACGTTCTTCCTCTGCCTGAAGTCGCATCCAGTGCCCAAACCCCATTAAATTCTTATCCTCGAAGTACGCAGCCATCGAGAGATAGAGATACGAAGAGAAGAATTCCTTGTTAATCTGTTCGTTGATAGCATCTTGCATTACTTTTCCGATCATGGGAGCCTCCTAATTTAATTATATTCTTTTTAAGAAACGCAGGAGAAGATAAATTGTGCCAGCTGCAGCACCAATCCAAATCAAAACGATAATCACCATACCAATCTTACCAGCGCTTCTATTTACCTCGCGAGTCGCTGCCGCTGTTCGAGCCTCTGCCATCACCTCAGGCGGGATCAGGCGAATCGCCAGCCATATTCCGCCGGGGATAAGAATAAGATCATCGAGATAGCCGAGGATTGGCACGAAATCGGGGATGAGATCAATGGGGCTGAGTGCATATGCGACGATGAAAAAGATCAATGCTTTGGCATACCAGGGTGTGCGCGGGTCAGCCGCTGCGATATAAACTGCGAAGACTTCTCTCTTGAGCGCCTGGGCACGAGTTTTGAGTTGATCGAGCATCTTGATCTGATATCAATCATTCGCCGAAAACAAAAAGCTCGTTAAGTGACTCACGGTATAGATTATGACGGATCGCGTCTGCGAAGATGGATGCGACCGATAATATCTTTAGTTTGGGGTGTCTTTTCTCCGGTGGTATATTCACCGTATCGGTTGTAACGATCTCACTAATTTGTGGGATGCTTGCCAGCTTTTCCAGACCACCTCGGGTGAACACGCCGTGCGTGCAAATGACCAACATCTCCTCGACATTCTCTTCCACCAGCATCCGGCATAACTCGTAAATGGAACCACCGGTGGCAATCTCATCATCATAAATGAGTGCACGTTTGTGACCGCGTACCTGATTGCCTACCAGGCCGCGTATGTGCACTTCTGAATCTGAAATACGTTCCTTATTGCCGGCCGCGATGGGCAGACCCAGCACCCTTGCAAAACGTGCCGCGGACTTTGCCTGCCCCATATCGGGTGTAACCATGATCCCGTCGCTCATTGCGCGCCTTTCAAGATATTCCTTGAAAACGAGCCAACTGCTCAATGGGTCCGTAGGCAAACTAAAAAAGCCATGGACTTGCGGTGAATGAAATATCATGCTCATCACGTGCGTGGCGCCGGCTGTCTTCAGCAAATCTGCCACCAGACGCGCCGTAATGGAAATGCGCGGGGCATCTTTTTTATCGGAGCGGGCAAATGAGTAATAAGGGATGATCGCATGGACTTCAGAGGCTGCGGCTCCACGGGCGATATCAAGCATCATCAACAATTCCATCAAATGATCGTTGACCGGTTGGGAAAGTGACTGCACAATATAGACGCGTCGATAACGTACCGTAGCGCCCAGCTGAATATAAAGGTTATCGTTGCTGAATCGGGTAATGTGAGTGTCATCCAAGGGTACACCCAACTCATTCGCAATTTTGGCGGCCAATGCGGGATTCGAACTCCCGCTGAAAAAGCGGACTTTGTCTGCTGGAATTGAAGCTCTCATCATTCTGCCTCACTCGAATAAAGTTTTGGTACAACCACCCTATCTTACCCGATTACGCAAGGAATAAGATTGCAACGTCTGCGATAGCCAGTAACGTTCCGACAATGGCCGGCCAACTGGTCTTCTCCTTGAAAGCAAAGTAACTGATCGGCAAAATGATCACAGGCGGCAATGCCATAAGCACGAAGTGTGCGCCTAGCGCTGTGCATTAACCGATAGTTGGTCGGACGAGATAACGCCGCTTTGGCGGAACCGCTTCAAGACCTTGCTTTCACAGCGCAATAATTAAGCTCCAGCTGCTTATGGCCCCAGCGCATGCCATGTCTGTCCATCCCAGCGTGCCACATGATGCACGGGCAGGCCGCCAGCCTCAGTAAAAAGTCCAACGGCATAAAGGTCTCCGCCCGGATCGAATGCGAGCGCATCCACCTGCTT
Organism: Anaerolineales bacterium; assembly: GCA_035298105.1. Taxonomy (GTDB): domain Bacteria; phylum Chloroflexota; class Anaerolineae; order Anaerolineales; family Villigracilaceae; genus Defluviilinea. Next base: position 4,862 of record DATGYJ010000592.1, read on the forward strand.
ATTGACCCCGTCTCCGAGGGCGTGCCAAGAGCTGCCATCCCAGTAGGCGATGTTCGGCGCCTGGATGCCATTCAGCGACTCAAATGAACCGCCGATGTAAAGATGACCGTTCGCATCTACGGCCATGTCAAAAACGGCAGGTGCTTCACCTTCGAACTGATCCGCTATGGTGGTCCAGTCCGTGCCATCCCAATAGACAATGAAAGCACCCGGTGTACTCGATTGGCCGCCAGCATACAAGCGCTCGGATTTGTCCAATGCTAGATGCAGGCTGGTGTTGAGCTTGCTCGTGTTTATCTGTGTCCATTTTTTACCATCCCACTGTGCCATGTAGCTGGAATTCCCTTCAGACGTTAGGGGCTGCTCGCCAGAAACATACACCGTCCCTGTTGCACTCACTGCCAATCCAAAGATATTCACCTTATCAAACCCGTGGCCGAGTACCGTCCAGGTTTTCTTATTCCATTTCGCCACATAGCCCATAGGGAACTCATCAGTGTGATCTTTGCTTGGATAATAAAAACTTCCTGCCGCATAGAGATTATCTTCGCCATCCACTGCGAGAGCCACCACAGGGATGTTGCTAGATACGCGCCCAGCCTTGAGTGCATCTACCACTGTGCTTAAATTGCCAGTTATATCTTCCCAGCTGGCACCATCCCATCTCATAATTGCATTCGTCATACCCTGCTCGGAATCTGTAAGAATCTCTACATAAAGATAGCCCGCGCTATCTACTGCTAGCGAATTACTTGCGGGCTGAAAACTGGTATCCAACGCAATCCATTTTGCGCCATCCCATTGTGCAATATGCTGTAAACCATTTCCAAAACCGCTGGCATAGACCTGACCTTGTTGACCTATTGCCACGTTATCAATGACAACATCTAAAATGGGGGTTGGGAATGGATCAGGCGTTGCCGTGGGGGTGGGAGAGGAAGTAAAGGCTGGCTTGGTTGTGGCGAGAGACGGCTGTGTGGCAATGACTGTCGGAGAGGGTTCAACCCTCGCCAAACCCTGTGGGGCACATGCAGTGCAGACAACAAGGATGGAAAGGAAAATAAGAGATTTCATATTTTTACCCATGCGATCTGTGTTTAAGTGAATGCCGGCGGTGTGCGTTAGCGTTTCGGCGGGAGAACCAAGTGACAAAACGAAAAAATTATCAATTAGATTCAGCCTAAAAAAAGGTAAATTTAGAACATGTCATTTGAAAGTAATGGCATAGAAGTTAATCCATTGAGTTAACGATAAGATAAATCATCTCTACATATAAAACTGAAAAGACAATAAACATCACTCCTGTTGCAATAAAAGCGGCTTTCAGTCCTTTTATTTTGTAAGTTAACCCAAAGATCACAACTAAAACAAATAGAGCGAACAAAGCAAAGAGGGCTGTCATAATTTATTCTCCTTCAAAACTGCCGCCCGGAAACGCACGCCGTCCCACCAGCCGGATCTTGTATGTTATACAGGTTCTTCAACGCCTGGACGATCTGCTGAGCAAGATAATCTGCCAGGTACTGGTGATAACCCGGGCGAGAGATCAGCCCAACAGACCGATCACTGACTTCGTATTCAGTGTACAGATTAACGACCGAAGGGTCCGGATTGCGAATGTAGGGCTGAGTCTTATCCAAGACCTCCATGAAGGTAGTATCCCCGTTAGTAGCATATCCGGCCTGAATGGAGAAGTGGCTCGTCGCAAAGATTGGCATCCAGATTGGGCTTGACTTACCCACTTTGACGACCAGGATCGGATTTGGATACTTTGGTTCGAGTTCTTGCTCCAGTTCGATCTGCCCCATTCCGACTTTGTCTATTTGCTCCGTCAGCGCTTTTTGCAGTGCGGTAACCAGTGGGCCTTCTCCGACCAGGACCATGCTGATATGATCGTCTCGCTGCAGGCGATCCGGATAATTGCCTTCCAATTCCGTGGTCATGATTCTCGGTATGGTCTGGGTGTTGCTCACTGCGACACGAAAATTGAGGGGCAGAAAAGCTGCGCTAATCAGGGCAATCCCTCCAAGCAAAATCCATAAACGCTTGTCCTTCATAGCCTTTCTTCCTTTCCAAACTAGTTTAGCTGCGCCCCCGACAGCTTTCCTATGACCTGCCGTAAGGGTGGTTGTGCGATAAATATAGACGAATGCGCTGGAACAAAGGTTCCGTTACCTTGACTATCACAACATGGCAAATGATCAACATTATTGTTGTCCCAACCGAAATTCGTCCCGTCGCGAGCAAAGAGAGATGGCAGTATATGACTTTCCCTTTGAGCTCAGTCGCCCATCAACCTAATTTCCAAAAGCGCGTGCAGCCCAACGGTGTACGTTAGGCGCCTTTTATTTTATAGAGACTGCCAGGATTATCAAAGACAATTCTCCCTAGCAATGATGTAGCGGTAGGTAATGCTCCAGATTTAGTCTTGTAATTTGGGTGAGGTCATTTGGTATTTGATCCACACCAAACCATCCGATCTCAGTACATTTTTCAGGTTCTCGAATGTACGGCTTGCCTGAGATAATTTCACAAATATAGGTTGGCGAAACCCAATGTTGATGTTCCTGCGGAAGGATATGGTCTACTACATCCACCAGCTTGCCTACTGATATTTTGACCCCATATTCTTCTTCGATTTCCCTTTGCAAGGCTTGTGCGAGTGTTTCGCCAAACTCGACTGACCCACCGGGAAATTCCCATAAACCACGCTCATTCTTAGCCTCTGGTCCGCGCCGTGCTAGAAAGATGCGACCTACTTTGTCAATGATGATGGCTCCTACACCAACACCAATATAATCCACTCCGCGTTTCACGTCGTTAATTCCTTTCTGTGAGGTTCTCCTCATATTGTATTGTTGAGCATAATATTCGAGTACCATTTTTCATTCTAGCGCCCAACGGCTCGCGTTACCCGTCGCGGAGCACTCGGATGATGGATGATGCTGAGATAGGATGACGCCGCTTTGCCGTGGATCCAGTCCACGTCGCGAAAGCCGCCAAGCGGCAGTCTCCGAAGGAGGCTGTATTGGACGACACTTTTGTGACTCAGTTACTTGGATTGCCAATTATTCCAAAGACCTTCTTTTGGCTCATATGGGAGCGGGTAAAAATCTTTTATTGTATATTTCTCCAACTTAGGGAAAACCCAACCTTCTTTGCCTTGTATATATTGCAATACGGGAAATTAAAATCAAGGATTGGTTTGATAAGTTCACTGTAGAACAAACCACAAAGCTCCAATCCGGATATGAAGTTTGTCGTCATGGTGAATTGGTGCCAAGCCTTTTCGCCTGCCTCGTCTCCGTCATCACATTACCTGATGCTTGAATCACTCTTACTCTGGCAATCAAAGCTGTGACTGTGAGAAACGCCAGGAAAGCATCAACAGTTATCAGTTTTTGCACATATTTTATACTCTTTACGGGATGAAGAACCAATATGAGCATGTCTATGGATTATTCTATTATTTTGGATGCCTTTCTCGCGTCTAAGCAAGATTATTCGTACGCCAGCGTGTCACGCACCGTCAAGCGTGATGCTCTAGCGGCTGGCAGGGCGCTGGCAATCGCAGCCAGCAGCAGCGTGCCGAATAACCATACGAGGATACCGCTGATGCTGTAGACAACGGGCAACGGGGTGGTCAGGATGGCCATGCCGACCCCGAAGGCCAGCACATTCGTAAGCGGGATTGCCAGCGCGATACTGATGATCCAACTGACCAATCCGATCACCACGCCTTCCGCGATCACAATACTCTGGATGGTCCAACTGGAGGCGCCAATGGCGCGCATCACGCCGATCTCACGTGTGCGTTCCAACACGTTGATGCTCATCGTGCCCATCAAGCCGAGACCACCCACCATAGCGATCAGTACGGCCATCCCAAGCATGAAGTAGACAAATATGTTGGTTGACGCGGTTGAGTCCCGGACGTAGTTCGCACCAAGTTGGGTGTTACTCACTTGCACACCATGCGATTCGAAGGTTGCCAGCAGTTGATCGTTGACATTCGCTTGCGTGATCGCATCGTGCGGGCTAGTGATCACGCGCAGGGCATAGACCATACCCGGTTGTCCGACCAGACGGCTGATATATTCGTAGTTGACGTAGAGATATGGCATAGGGAGGTTTATTGGGGCGGTGTAGAAACCAACAATATGCCATTGGGTTTCTTTCTCATTGACTTTGATCGTCAACGTGTCGCCAATTTTCAGATCCGGGAACATATTCAGGAGATGATTACCAATCACAACCGCGTTTTCGTCACCTGGTTTCAACCAGCGTCCGGCAGTAATGATGGGATCAATCAGGGTCGATGTAGACGGAGGTGCGATGAATCTGATTTGCCGGCCTGCCTGGCCAACCTCTCGGGTTATTAGTGTGCCGGGATATTCCAGCCAGCCTTCCACGCTGGAAACGTCAGGAATATTCAGGGCCATTTCGGATACTTTATCAAAGCGGTAAATGCGGCTAAAGTTGACGTTGATATCCGCCAGCAAGTAACCCTGGACGTCATTCATAGCTCGAGCGAACGAAGCCCACAGGTTATACACCCCGATGAAGAGCGCTCCTGCCAGTATGAGCGTGAAGAGGGTCAACGCAAGCCGCACTTTGCGGCGGAATGCATTGCGCAGGGACAGGCGCATCGGGCGCGGGATCAGCAAAGTGCCTTTGCTCACCGAAGTTTTTTTCGCTTTTGTTTTTACTCCGATGCCATTTTCGTTGAGGGTTTCACGCACTGTCATCCGCACGCTGTTGTACATCGGCCACATAGCAGCCAGGAACGGAACGATCAATGCCACAATGGCTTGCTGAATGAGCGTTGAAGGATACCCACGATAAGTGGCAGGAAAAAAGTTCAGATAGCTCGCCATTCCATCGCCGACGATCTGTGCGGCTTTATTTGCCAACGGCACAGAAATAATAAGCGAGCAAAGGCCAAAACCCAGGATCAGTACAACATACATCCCGAAGATCTGGTGCGTCCTGCCGCCAATCGCTTTCATGATGCCGATCTGGCGCGTTTGCTGAGACATTAAGGCCGTAATGGTGTTTACGATCAGAATGCCACTCAAGAACACGGTTAACCAGCCCAGAACGGTCAGGATGAAGAACATGCCCTGTGAAATACTGTAGGCAAAGTGATGGCCCGGTTGGAAGACATACACGGCATCAACTGTGGCTCCGCTGCGTTCCATGCGGTCAGCGACGGCCTGTGCCACTGCGGTAACATGTTCCTGATCCGTCGGATTCTCCGAGACACTGACAGCCAGCGCATTGAAATCGCGGGTACCGCCGAGCCATACGATCGTATCGGGTGTGACGTATGCCGTGGCATTTTGTGCCAGGTTATAAGGGATATTGGTTGCTGAATGGAGGTAGCCTGCCAGGCGCAATTCACGCTGTTTACCATCGTTAAGTTCCACGGTAACCAGATCGCCTGTTTCAAAACCGAGCGAAGCTGCGGAGGAATCGAGCAACACTTCCTTTTCGCCAAGTGGTGGAATACTCGTTTTGTTCAAGACAGGTTTAAGTGTGTTTACGGTCAGGTCATATGGATTCTCGATGGCTGTGAATTGAATGGGGACATCATCTTCTCCGAGGCGGATGACCTTTGCACCGATTGTGCTTTTGCCTTCCACTGCATCCACACCCGGCACCTCGCGTGCAATCTTTACGCTGTCATCGTTCATGGGTGAGGCATAGACTGTTGCTTCAGATGGATTGGCTGAGAGAAAGTCACTTTCCATACTTTCCGACATATAGAATCCCAAGTTGCTTGAGAAACCGACTGTAAATACTCCTACCCCGATTGTGAGTATTGTGAGAACGGCGCGAGACTTATTCCGCCAAAAGTCTGCCCAGACCTTTTTCCAGCGGCTGTTCATAGTTTTCCTCCTCGCAATTCGATGTTTTGCTGCTTGCGCTGATCGGCAAGAGCTCGCATCGCTTCTCTTGTTGCCTCCGAAGTGCTCAGGAGTTGCCTCATTGTTTCGAAAGAAAGAGACAGCACTTCCACCGGGCCGCGTTCATAGGCGCGGGCTGACGCACTGCGTTTTAGTCCGTGCAACAGTTGCATCTCACCGAAATACTGCCCGGGGCCAAGCTGCGCCGCAACCACGTCCGAATGGTTTGGACGCGCCAAAACAATCTCCACCACACCATTAGAGACGATAAAAAATGCATCGCCGCTGGTGCCTTCTTGCAAGATCATTGTCCCCGGCTCGAATTGTTGCTTATTGGCCTTGCGGGTCACTTCGAGCAATTGAGGATGGGAAAGGGCTGGCATGGCTTTTAGTACGTACTCATTGACGATCTCGCCATCGGCAATGAGCGCCGTGCGTTCAGCCCGTTTTGCCAGTCCGCTATCGTGCGTGACGATAATAATGGTTTTTCCCTGCGCGACGAGATCATTGAACAGTTGGAAGATGCTGTCTGCCGTTCTTGAGTCCAGGTTACCTGTTGGCTCATCTGCGATAACAATAGGTGGATCATTAGCCAGTGCGCGCGCAATCGCCACTCTTTGCTGTTGCCCGCCTGAAAGTGCGGTCGGCAGTTTATAGGCATGCTGAGTCAGATCCACCAGTTCGAGTAGTTCCAGGGCGCGCTTCTCACGCTGGCGCATCGGATAGGTGTTGCAAAAGTCCATCGGAAGCATAATATTCTCGATGACGGAAATCGTGGGCAACAGCTGGAAGAACTGGAACACGATGCCGAGGTTGCGGCCGCGCCAGAGCGCCATCTGATTCTCACTCAATTTCTGGAGAGCTGTATTGTTGACAACAACTTCACCCGCGCTGGGGCGGTCGATGCCGGTGATCATGTTCAGCAGAGTGGATTTTCCGCTGCCCGACTTTCCAATCACGCTCACGAACTCGCCGGCCTTCATGTCTAGGTCAACGCCCTTGAGGGCTGGGAAATCGCCCGCGGCAGTCTTGTAGTTCTTAGACACATTGCGCAGTTGGATCAACGAGTGATTTCCGTTGGATCGATCAACCTCATCCTGAAGGGGTTTGTTTTTTACAAAGGGTAGGGTCCACATGGTTACCTCGAATTCTTGCTTGTTACTTGGGAGCCGCACTAATCTGCAAATTTGACGACTGCGGTCATACCCCAGCGCATGTTCGGCAGGGAGTCGCTCAGTTTGACCGTAACTTCGTAGACCACATCGCCCTGCTTCTCCGAATAGTTCTGTCCGATCAGTTGGACTTCGCCGTTCATGGTCTCTTCCGGGAAAGCATCCAGCGCGATCAGGACAGCTTGGCCTTCTGTGATATTGACCACATCCAGTTCGGTCAGGTCGGTGGTTTTGATGATCCAGCCAGAGAAATCGGCGACGGTCACGGCAATCTCCCCGGCATTGATGGAGGATCCCTTTTTGGCATTCATCTCTGCCACCACGCCGTCAAAGGGAGCAATCACTGAGAAGGCCGACACCTTCGCTTTCGCGGCACTGAGGCGCGCTTCCAACAACGCTACTTGTTCGGCATCTGCACCATTCTGCATGCGGTCATGGGCACGCTGCAATTCGTCGAGCCTGGCTTTCTTCAGGGCGAGATCATTTTGTGCTTCGGTAATCCAATCTTCGGGCGCGGGTCCTTTGAAGCTTTTGGTCTTATATTGATACTCATAACCTTTCCAGGTCTGGATCAGGAAGGTGCGAGTTTCCGTCTGGGGGACTTTGTTTGATCGTTGCAGATATTTCAGATAATCATCCGCTTTGTTGTACTCTTCCTGGGCATCTTTCAAGTCGATCACGGTTTGAGCGAAGGTCGTTCCTGCCGCGCCGAGTAGATCGTTCAGGGCCTGCTGGGCACTGACCAGGTCCAGTTGTGCGGCTGCATAGTTTGTGTCGGATTCATCGCCCAAGTGCACCAGGGGCTGCCCCTTCTTGACCGATTCCCCTTCTTCGACCAGCACCTGGCTGACGACCCCACTGGTGCTGAAGGCGATCTCAGCAAACTGGACGGGTTCGAGGCGTCCTTCGGCGGTGATGGCACTTTCAGCCACAACAGTGGGAATGGGCGTGCTCGGAGGGGCAGCTTGTGCGACGGCTGCGCCGCAAGCTGCCAGAAGCGACCCCGCTAAAATCACAAGACATAGGACAAAAAGGTTTTTCATCGTCACATTCTCCTTTGGATTATTCTGCGATTATGATTCTTTACTGTTTGGATTCTGAAAAAGATGCTCAATTCATATTCTTTCTCCTTTGTTAGACAACTATTTTGGCAATGTGATATCTAAACTTGCCGAATGGATATCAACACGATCCCCAATCCATGCAATCTCCGGATCAAGCCGACCAGCCCAGTCTGATCCATGACGACATCGGAGAACGTAGTCACCTGGCTGTTATCGGCCACTATTTCAACGAGAGCTTTTGCCTGCCCAACCCAGCCCAGCCAGGAGTCATCCAGTTGACCATAAATTTTGATCTCGTAATTATTTTGCGAATTCAGACTCATTGATTGCGACATATCTGTTCCTTGATAGCGGCTCACGCCGAGCACAGTGATCTCTTGCTTCTGCCTGGTTTCATCAACGATGATCTCCGCCGAATTATTGAAGTTTTGCAGCAATTCCAGATGGTTCCTGCCCTGCACGTTAATCCAGTAGTCGGTCGCTGAGTCGAATAGGGGTTGAGCATTTTTCCTGCGCTATCGTAGCAACCCCAGGATGACAGCCAAGACCATTAACAGAGTAGGGACCAGTTCCACACCGCGTACTATCGTCCCTGCCCGCCTTAAGCCAGGCCAAGAACAAGCC
>DATGYJ010000593.1:0-10290 GCA_035298105.1 Anaerolineales bacterium
CGGCGCTCAACCCACGGACGAATACCGCACGGTTCATCTTGGAATCGACTTGTTCGTTCTGGAGCATACACCTGTCTATGCTCCGCTGGATGGGAAGATATTTGCCTTTGCTGATAATGCCGCCTATCAGGATTACGGTCCCGTCATCCTGCTGGAACATCAAAGCCCTGAACATCGGACATTTTACACACTGTACGGCCATCTCAGCCGTGAATCCCTTGGCGCATTAGCCGTCGGGCAAACCATCGCCAAAGGACAGCGGCTGGCAGCTGTCGGGTCGTCTGAGGTGAACGGTGGCTGGACTCCGCATTTGCATTTTCAAATTATCACTGATCTGCTGGATTTGAATTGTGACTTTCCAGGCGTGGCGCGCCCCAGTCAACGCAACGTCTGGCTCAGCCTGTGCCCTGATCCCAACCTCATCCTGGGCATCCCGGAATCAAAATTCCCTGCGGGAGAACCGACCAAAGCTGAAACATTGGCGGTCCGGAGAAAGCACATGGGGCACAATCAAAGCATTTCCTATCGCGAGCCGCTCAAGATCGTCCGGGGCTGGAAGCAATACTTATTCGATGATGAGGGACACCGATACCTGGATGCTTATAACAACGTGGCCCATGTGGGACATAATCATCCGCGTGTGCTCGCCGCCGCGCAGCGCCAGATGGGAGTGCTGAATACCAACACGCGCTATCTGCATGACAATATCAACCGCTATGCCGAAAAATTGATCTCTTTCTTCCCTGAATCTTTGAGCGTGTGCTTTTTTGTCAATTCAGGCAGTGAAGCCAATGAACTGGCTCTGCGCCTGGCGCGAACGTATACAAATCAACGTGATCTGATCGTGCTGGAGGCTGCCTATCACGGCAATACCAATACATTAATTGAGATCAGCCCGTACAAGCATAACGGTCCTGGCGGCAACGGCGCGCCGGCCTGGGTACACGCTGCTCCGATCCCCGATGACTATCGCGGCGCCTATAAGCGGAATGATCCGCAGGCCGGCGCAAAGTATGCCCGGCACGTTTGGGAGATCATCGATCGATTGAGAGAAAAAGGCACTGGGCTGGCCGGCTTTATCGCCGAGTCCCTGCCTAGTGTGGGCGGACAAATCGTTATGCCTCCGGGCTACCTGGCAGATGTGTACCGTTATGTGCACGAGGCGGGCGGCGTCTGTATTGTCGATGAAGTGCAGACCGGCTTCGGGCGCCTGGGCACACATTTTTGGGGTTTTGAGGCCCAGAGTGTTATTCCCGATATTGTCGTGCTGGGCAAACCCATCGGTAACGGCCATCCCCTTGGAGTGGTGGTGACTACACGTCCCATTGCCGATGCTTTCGACAATGGCATGGAGTATTTTTCCACTTTCGGCGGCAACCCGGTCTCGTGCGCGGTGGGGTTGGAAGTATTGAACGTGGTGCAGGAGGAAGGCTTGCAGGATCACGCCCTGCGGGTTGGCAATTGCCTGCTGGCCGGACTGCGTCCGTTGGCAGATCGTTATCCCATCGTGGGGGATGTGCGCGGCTCAGGCTTGTTCCTGGGCCTGGAGCTGGTCCGCGACCGCAAGACATTGGAACCCGCTGCCGAAGAAGCGTCCTTTGTAACGAACCGTTTGCGCGAATACGGCATCCTCACAGGAACAGATGGTCCCTATCACAATGTGGTTAAGATCAGACCCCCTATGCCCTTCGATGAACAGAACGCGGAGTTTTTGATGGATGTCATGGAGAAGGTGTTGGATGAAGATTTTTCTTAGGATCCTAAAAGGAATTTCGCGATGAAGGTTTTAGTTACCGGCAGTGCCGGTCATCTGGGAGAGGCCCTGGTTCGCACCTTACGAGATAGGAACTACGAGGTGATCGGTACCGACTTGATCGATTCGGACTTCACAGACCGGGTCGGCTCGATCATCGACCGGGCCCATGTCAAACAGTGCATGTCAGGGATAGATGTGGTGATCCATGCCGCGACGCTCCATAAACCCCATGTTGCCACGCATAGCCGGCAAAGTTTCGTCGGTACCAACATTACCGGGACACTGAATCTCCTGGAAGAAGCCGTGGCAGCCGGAGTACATTCATTTATCTTCACGAGCACGACCAGTACATTTGGCGCAGCGCTCACACCCTCTCCGGGTGCCCCGGCAGCCTGGATCACGGAGGAGGTCACGCCGGTTCCCAAAAATATCTATGGCGTAACGAAGCATGCCGCAGAAAATCTTTGTGAACTCTTCCATCGGAATCATGGGCTTTCATGCATCATCCTGAGGACCTCTCGTTTCTTCCCGGAAGCAGATGATCGCAAAGAAGTCAGAGATTCTTATGAAGATAGAAATATCAAAGTGAATGAGTTTTTATACCGGCGGGTGGACATCCAGGACGTGGTCAGCGCCCACCTGCTGACCATGCAAAAAGCCTCCACAATTGGCTTTGCCCGCTACATCATCAGTGCAACGACACCCTTTACACGTCAGGATCTTTTGGAGCTGCACACCGACGCACCCTCTGTGCTAAAACAAAGGGTACCGGGCTACGAGGCAATCTATGCTCGTCTGGGCTGGAAGATGTTCCCAACGATTGACAGGGTCTACATCAATGAGCGCGCCAGGAATGAGCTAGGCTGGCAGCCTGAGTATAGCTTCAGCAGCATACTCGAGCGCTTAAAGGTGAACGTAGACCCATTTAGCCCGCTGACACGAACGATCGGCTCGAAGGGCTATCATCCTCGCAAATTTGCAGAAGGTCTCTATCCTGTTGATTAAGATCAAACAGAAAACCGATGAGACGTTCCGGGAGATATTAAGAAAAGATTACGAACACGCCGTGCGGGTGAAACTATGTAACATTCCTGAGAGGATCTGGACAAATCAATGCGATCGCTCACATCCAGCGTCAATCTGGTGCACAGATTGGCGCAGATCACTCAAAGGAGAAATATCATGTCCATCACAGGTTTATTTCGTCAGAAAATATTCAAGCTCGTAACAACCTCTGTCCTGGTAATCTCGCTGCTGATCACCAACTTAGCCGTGGCATTTGCAGCTAGCGATCAGCCCGGCGCAGTATACGTTCAAACGAACCAGGCAGGCGGCAATGCCATCGCGGTCTTCAACAGATCGACGGATGGGGCACTCGCTTTGGCGGCGACTGTGCCGACTGGCGGACTGGGTACAGGTACTGGTCTCGGTTCGGCAACCTCGGTAGTCCTGAGCAATAACGGCCGCTGGTTATTCGTAGTCAATGCAGGCAGTAATGAAATCTCTGCTTTTCGCGTGGAGGCCGATGGTCTCACGTTGGTAGATAAAGTATCTTCTGGCGGGACATTGCCGATCAGCCTGGCGCTCTACAAGAGCTTGCTGTATGTATTAAATGCCGGAGGGAGTGGCAGCATCACCGGATTCGTAGTAGATCAAGCTGGCAGCCTGGCACCGCTGGCAGGCTCAACTCGCCCGCTCAGCAACAATAATATTGGGGCCGCACCCGGTCCGGCACAAGTTTCATTCAGTCCGGATGGCAAGACCTTAGTTGTAACCGAGAAAGCCACTAGCATCATTGACACCTATGTTGTTGGGAAAGACGGTCTGGCTTCAGGTCCCACTACGAACCCTTCAGCAGGAATTACGCCCTTTGGTTTTGCTTTCACCCAGCAGGGCGCGCTGGTCGTCTCTGAAGCCTTTGGCGGCGCTCCACTTGCCAGCGCGGTCTCTTCCTATGATGTCGCGGACGGCCAATTGAACGCCATCAGCGCCTCTGTTCCCACCGGCCAGACTGCCGCCTGTTGGATTGCAGTCTCAAAGAACGGCAAGTTCGCTTACAGCACCAATGCGGGCAGCGGCTCCGTCTCAGCCTATCGTGTCGGAACCGATGGCAGCCTGTCTCTCATTGATGGCGCAGCCGGGATTACCGGTGATGGCACTTCCCCCGTCGACGCCGCAGTCAGCAACAATGGCCAGTATTTATACGTACTGAACGGGCGCACCCACAACATTTCAGCTTTCGCAATTCAGTCCGATGGAAGCTTAGCCTCGCTTGGAACCTTTGAGGGTGTACCGGCGGGTTCGGCAGGTATCACGTCCTGGTAAACCAGGTTTGAACGCAAACTGAATCTTGAAGAAAGATCGATGATAGACCTTCTGGTAAGTCCGGAAGGTCTGTTCGATTATATGGAGTCAAAATCTTTGCAAGCATACTTTAGTACCTGATTTAGCCTCTACTTTAGTTTTGGGTTCGACATTTGACACGCTTTATGAAATGCTGTATTCTTCAAGGATGGAAGCAATGGATGCAAAACTGGATGAGCTTGCGTTATTGAATTTGCTCCGGCAGCGGGATGAAATGGCTTTTACGCAACTGGTGGAACAATACCATCCATCGCTCGTACGCCTGGCGCGCATGTTCGTGCAGGATACTGTCACCGCAGAAGAAGTAGCTCAGGAAACCTGGCTCGCCGTTTTGCACGGACTGGACCGGTTTGAAGGTCGGTCCAGTCTGAAAACCTGGATCTTCACCATTCTGACCAACAAGGCCAAGACCCGCAGCCAGCGTGAGAGCCGCACAGTTTCTTATACCGACCTGGAAGAATCACTTCAGGATTCAAGCCAGGCGACCGTTGATCCCAAACGATTCAAAGATCCTTCCGCTGACAGGAATCCGGACCATTGGGCGGTCGCACCTGCTTCCTGGGCAGGGATCCCCGAAGATACCCTTCTTTCACAGGAAACGACGAATCACATCCGCCAGAGCATTGAGGCGTTGCCTGAAAATCAGCGGCTGGTGATCACTTTACATGACAGGGATGAATTACCTGCGCAAGAAATTTGTAACATTTTGGGCATATCCGAGACCAATCAAAGAGTGCTCCTTCATCGTGCCCGCGCCAGAGTGCGTCAGGCGTTGGAAGATTACTTGCAAGCGGAGCACTAATGGATGACGAAATGACCTGTAAAGAACTTGTGGAACTGGTGACGGATTATCTGGAGGGCACATTACCTGATGAGCTGCGCCTGAAGATGGAGGATCATTTGTCCGGATGTGACGGCTGTACCCATTATCTGGAGCAGATGCGCCAGACCATTCGCCTGACCGGACAGTTACGTGAGGAAAGCCTCACATCTCAGCAACGTGACGATCTGTTGAGGTTATTTCACGACTGGAAAAAAGCCTAGCTTTCTGACAGTTTGTTTCAAAAGTAATCCGTTGGTCGAGTAGGCGGTGCTCGCCCGAAGGGGCCGTACACCTGCACTCCCCGGCACTTGCGCCCGGGGCAAGTGTGCGCCAGGTGCAAGTGTCGAGACTAACGAGTAACCTGCAAATCAAGGATTTCTTGAAAATGTGTGGTCTCGGTACGTCCCTCCACGAGCATTCGGGGCTACTCGACCAACGGTCGCTGGTTGAAATAGTAAAGTGTCAGGTGACCGGAAAAAAGCTCAAGAGCCATGACATGATCCACCCCAAATCTTAGGGACAAGAAGTGGAAAAAGAGATCTGCGGCGTAACCTGGTTGCGCCGGAGATCTTTTATTTTCAAGCAGGAACGCCGCGAAACGAATTTACAGATCCCTGCTGGATGCCTGGTTCCCTCGGAGGTCTCTCGCTCTTCTTCCAGTCTGCCTAAAAGGTGCCCATAAGCTGCCTATATGGTGTCTATATCCTGCCTATATCCTCCATTCGCTCTGAATTTGCATCCGCTCCGCGACGGGTTGGTCACGGGATAGCCGCAATCCCGCTGAGATACGCCCCGGGCATGGGTATCAGAAAGTGTCGAGACCAAAGTCAGCCTGAAAGCGAAAGATTACATGAAACGTGTGGCCTCGGTACACCTGTTCTCCCAGCAGTTGTACTGCTGGGAGAACAGGCACTCGACCACCGAGGATTGCTGAAAGTTGAAGTGTCAGGTAGCTAATTAAATCTTTTATCGTAATAAATCACCTCTCTGCGAGTCTATATTTCAAGCCAGGTTCTCTGATCGCAGCGATTCCTGATCAACTCAAGCGAAGGATAGAGATGACATGACTCTCGCTCACGAAAGTCAACGTTTGTCCGAAACCCAGACCGGCCAGGTCAATTGGAAACGGTGGGGGCCGTATCTCTCGGAACGCGCCTGGGGCACCGTGCGAGAAGATTACAGTCCCAACGGCGATGCCTGGGGTTACTTTCCGCACGACCATGCCCGTTCGCGGGTCTATCGCTGGAATGAGGACGGGCTGGGCGGCATCAGTGATGATCAGCAGCGCCTCTGCTTCGCTCTCTCTCTTTGGAACGGCAGAGATAGCATTCTGAAAGAACGGCTTTTCGGGCTGAGTGGCCCAGAGGGTAATCACGGAGAAGATGTAAAGGAATATTACTTTTACCTTGATTCCACGCCGACACATTCCTATATGAAGATGCTTTATAAATACCCTCAGGGCGCCTTTCCCTACACCGACCTGATTGAGAGCAACCGCCGGCGCGGCAAGGGGGCACCTGAATACGAATTATTCGATACCGATATTTTTGCTGAGAACCGTTACTTCGACGTCTTCATCGAGTATGCGAAGGCCGGGGCCGATGACATCCTCATCCGGATCACGGCCTTCAATCGCGGACCGGAAGCTGCGGATCTCTACCTTTTGCCAACCATCTGGTTCCGCAATACCTGGAGTTGGGGCTGGGCGCACGATGAAATCCCCCGTCCCACACTGAAAGAAGCCCCAGCAGTAAAAAATGTCAAACGGATCGAAGCGCAGCATGCCTCCCTGGGACCATATCTGCTGGTCTGTGAAGCCGCAGATGAATTGCTGTTCACAGAGAATGAGACCAACAACGAACGCCTTTTCAGCTCACCGAACCCAACACCTTATGTGAAAGATGCCTTCCATTCCTATGTGGTGGAACAACGCCAGGGTGCAATAAATCCTGCACAGGTCGGGACAAAAGCCGTGGCCTTATATCACCACGATGTGGCGGCCGGTGAGGCAGTCAGCGTTAGGCTGCGCCTGAGTAAGGCGGACCAGGCTGAGACGTCCCCGAGCGGCGAGCCCTTCGCAGCGTTTGACGAGATCTTTGCCAGGCGCCAAACGGAAGCGGATGAGTTTTATGCCGGTATCCAGCCTGCCTCCCTGACTGAGGACGAATGCAGAATTCAGCGCCAGGCCTTTGCAGGCATGTTGTGGACAAAACAGTTTTATCACTACAACATCGAGGAATGGTTGAATGGTGATCCGTCCGAGCCTGCACCTGCCTCGGAACGCAAAAATGGACGCAACCATGAATGGCGCCACCTGAACGCGGCCGATATCATCTCCATGCCCGATACCTGGGAATATCCCTGGTTCGCCGCCTGGGATCTGGCTTTTCATTGTATTCCCCTGGCGCTCCTCGATTCGGAGTTTGCCAAAGGACAATTACTCCTGCTCGGGCGGGAATGGTACCAGCACCCAAATGGACAAGTGCCCGCCTATGAATGGTCATTTGGGGATGTCAACCCGCCCGTATTAGCCTGGGCAACCTGGCGTGTGTACAAGATCGATGAGAAAGCCCACAGCCGGGGTGACCGCGCCTTTCTGGAGCGCATGTTCCATAAGTTGATGCTGAACTTTATGTGGTGGGTGAATCGCAAGGATGCCGAGGGATTGAATGTCTTCCAGGGCGGCTTCCTGGGGCTCGACAACATCGGCGTCTTCGACCGCAGTAAGCCCTTACCCACCGGCGGTCACATCGAACAGAGTGATGGCACCAGCTGGATGGGCATGTTCTGCCTCAACATGCTCACAATTTCACTCGAACTCGCCGTGCATAATCCTGCTTATGAAGATATTGCCCTGAAATTCTTTGAGCATTTTCTGTTCATTGCGGAGGCAATGAATAACATCGCAGGCGAAGGCATCTCACTCTGGGATGAAGAGGATGAATTCTTCTATGATGTCCTGCATTTCGAAGACGGTGAGAATCTCCCACTCAAGATCCGTTCGATGATCGGTCTGATACCACTTTTTGCGGTCACAACCATCGAGCCGGGCTTGCTTGAAAGAGTCCCTCAGTTCAAGCATCACCTCGAGTGGTTCCTCGAGCATCGTCCTGATCTTGCCAGGCTGGTCTCGCGTTGGTCTGAACCGAGGATGGGCGATCGCCGTTTGCTGGCCATTCTGCGCGGGCATCGTATGAAGCGGGTCCTATACCGTATGCTGGATGAAAATGAATTTCTCTCGCCTTACGGCATCCGCGCCCTCTCACGGATTTACGCAGACCGTCCCTATACG
This sequence comes from Anaerolineales bacterium, assembly GCA_035298105.1. Lineage (GTDB taxonomy): Bacteria > Chloroflexota > Anaerolineae > Anaerolineales > Villigracilaceae > Defluviilinea. The sequence continues at coordinate 8,236 of DATGYJ010000593.1, forward strand.
TTGAACATGGATGGCTCGACCTATACCGTCGCCTATCTGCCTGCCGATTCAGACAGCGGTTTGTTCGGGGGCAACTCCAACTGGCGCGGTCCGATCTGGTTCCCGGTCAACTATCTGATCGTTGAGTCGCTGCAACAATTCCATCATTACTACAGCGACGACTTCCGCATTGAATGTCCCACCCACTCCGGTCAGATGCTCAGCTTGAACGAGGCAGCGGATGAACTCTCCCGGCGCATGATCAACATCTTCCTGCGCGATCCTCATGGGCGGCGCGCCGTCTTTGGCGGAAACGAGACCTTCCAGAATGACCCGCACTGGCGCGACTACATTCCTTTCCACGAGTACTTCCATGGTGATAACGGTGCAGGGATTGGCGCCAGTCACCAGACCGGTTGGACAGGTCTGGTGGCGAAGTTGATTCAACAGCAGGGCGAAAAACGTGAATAACAGAAATGGAATTTGGAGTCCAGGACTGCCCGTAGGGCGTGCTCCTTGGCCTTCAAATCTGTTGTAACGAATTGGCGGGTCGATTGACTAATTATGAGATCAAGCTTTGGAGTCCAGAAGCTTGCTTCTGGAAATATGCCAGCAAGCTGACTGATTCCAAAATCAAAACCTGGAGGATTGAATGGTTGATGCAAAAGTAACTGTCTATGGCGCATACTGGTGCCCTGATTGCCGCCGCTCGAAAAAGTTCCTGGGGGAACAGTTCGTTCCTTACAACTGGGTGGATATCGAGCAGAATAAAGATGGTGAAATGTTCGTCCTGGAAAAGAATCAGGGCAAACGCATTATCCCCATGATCCTTTTTGAAGATGGATCATTTCTCGTGGAACCGACAAATGCTGAACTGGCGAAGAAACTTGGGCTCACAACCGAAGCCAAAAAGACATACTACGACTTGATTATCATCGGTGGCGGACCCGCAGGTCTGACTGCCGCGATCTATGCCTCTCGCGAAGGCGCCGATACTCTTCTGATCGAACGCTCCGGTCTGGGCGGGCAGGCAGGAATTACGGTGGGGCTGGACAATTTCCCCGGCTTTCCCGAAGGCATCAGCGGACAGGAATTTTCGGAGCGTGTGACACAGCAGGCCCGCCGTTTCGGTGTGGAAATTTTGCAAGCGGTGGACGTTGAGAGACTTGAGATGGAGGAAGGCTATCATGAAGTCTACACTTCGGATGGGAAACACTATCACTCGCGGGCTGTGCTGCTCGCCACCGGCGCATCCTATCGCCGTCTTGAGGTCCCAGGGGAAGATGATTACATCGGGGCGGGCATTCACTTCTGCGCCACTTGCGATGGTCCCTTCTATAAAGGTTCCAAGGAAATTGTCGTGATCGGAGGTGGAAACTCCGCTGTGGAGGAGGGTTTGCATCTCACCAACTTTACCGACAAAGTCACTCTGCTCGTCCGCGGCGATAAGTTGACAGCCAGCCAGATCGCCATTGATAAAGTGAATGAACCAAATTCGAAAGTCGACGTGAAATACAACGTGATCGTGGATGCCTTCGAAGGACAGGACTCGAAACTGAAGAGCATTAAATATCACTATAAAGACAGTGACCGGATGGAAGAAGTGCACCCTGCCGCGGCGTTCATCTTCATCGGGCAAATGCCCAATACGACTCTGGTAAAAGACTATGTGGAAATGGACAAATATGGCTTTGTTCTCTCAGGGCATGATTTGCTCCATGAGGAGGTAATGCACGATCATCGCGCCCTGCCTTTCGAATCCAGTGTGCCCGGTATTTTTGTCGCAGGCGATGCACGGCATGGCAGCACCAAGCAGGTCGCTTCGGCTGTCGGAGAGGGCGCGGCAGCCTCCATTTCGATCCGAGAGTTTTTGAGGAAGATGGGTTGATTCTTTACCACGAAGGACACAAAGGTCACGAAGGAATTAAGAATTCAGCCTCGTGCCCTTATAAAAAACGTTTACTGTTATTGCGAAGAGCATTCGCGCTGACCGACACTCCCTGGCACCGCCCGTGATTTGCCTAGCAAATCAGGCAGGTGTGCGCCTGCGCTTAGCCGCGCAGCGGCACACTTGCC
>DATGYJ010000594.1:0-4914 GCA_035298105.1 Anaerolineales bacterium
ACCGCTCTCATGCGGCGTGTTATCAGGCACATTCCGCGCTCATTTAATTGAATCAGGTCAAGTTATAGAACGACCCATCCCAGTTGAGCAGCTGGATCATTGCACAAAGATATTTCGGATCAATTCAATCCGCAGATGGCAGCGAGCTGAAATCGCGCGAAAGTCCGTGGAACTACGACTTTAACGAAATATCCCGCTGCGCATTCTGATAGACCAATTCCTTGTATTTGGAGGGATGTCGTACCACACGTAGCCAATGGGGCCGACCGAAGAAGAAGAAAGCCAGCGCAATCAAAAGCGGCACGGATACAATCAGACCAATATCCAGACCGCTGAGCATAAGCAGTTCGACATCCTGGTCGCGTGATAAATGAATCGGAGTGGGGGGTGCTGACCCGATCGCGCCGATAATCCTGGCGCTATAGGAACCGCGCGCCAGAGATGGGATCGTAAGATCTGCCTTGGAGGAACTAAAGTAATACTCTTTCTTGTGGCCGTCAGGATAGGTCAGTTGAACTCCTTTCCCAATGGGAAAATGGAACATCGCGTCACGAGCGGAAAAACGGACCGAATAGAGTAGTACCTGAATTGGCCAGACATCATCGGGATGGATATGGAAGCGCTGCTCACCCTTGTTGATCACATCCGCACCATCAATTGTGACATTTCTGAAGTAATAAAGAATTTCCTCACTTTGAAGCGTCTCACCAATACGACGGGTCAATCGATTCGACGGGAGCCAAATAGGTCCTGCGCCATTGAAAGTATAAGTCGTTCCAACTCCCTTGATGACCATTGACGAGACACGTGCCGGATCCACCAGCTCATGAGTGGAATCGTAAAACACTTGATTGACCTGATAGTCAACAATGAAACCTGCTTCAATACGGCGCGTTCTGGGGAAATAAATCTGACGCTTGGCTGTGAAGACGTTATCATTCCAACGGGAAAATTCTACGCGTATATTGGAAGGCAGATTTGCTTTGTCAATCGGTAAGATTTCGAGCGTATATATACCGCTTAAGTTAACTTGCAGGTCCGCGGCTCCATTTTTATCCGTTGTATAGGTTTTGTTATTGAGCTTGAAACTTACTCCGGGCATGGGCGGAACCGTATAAATAGCAACTTTTGCAGGCTGTACGGTCATATCCACTTTCGCAGTGGTACGCGGCAACCCAATACTGGATATCCCGGGATAAATCGCTTCAATGTGAAAGGTCCCTGCCGAAAACTTATATTTCAGCTCAATCACAGCCACGCCCCGACTGTCAGTTTTTCCGGCAGCTTTGCGTTTACCATCGATCATAATAATGATGGGTTGATTGGGAATCGGCTGACCAAATTGAGCGGTGAGATGAACAGTAAGGACGGGATGGTCACCTAACGCAACCGGCTTGAGCGGCTCGATGGTCAAATTCGTCGGCTTTCCTTGCAACAAATCGGTAGGCTTATGATGGGAAACGCCGGACCCGGCAAATTCCTGATGGGCAGAGACTGAGACCTGAAAATTAGATTCGCTGGCATGAGCAGGGGTGGCAAAGTTAAATGTGCCCAGCACGGTCACAACAAATGTAACGAATAAACGTTGAAGGGAAATTTTCATAACCGAATTTCTCCAAAGATACAGCAGTTGCTAGGGAAGATGCGGAAGGTTCTCTTTTGTATTGGCACCATAGGCCCTGAGCAGAATCAAGCAGGCGAAAAGCATGGCTGCACCATACGCCGCATAGATGACAATGCGCCGCGGTTCAACACGAGGTTCTGGCGCTTCGCGGGTTGAGCTAATCAGGATCGGCGGACGGGGAGGCGCTGAGAAATCAAAAGCCGAAGTGAAATTATTGGCTTTCGCATCGCGTACAGCCAGCGGCGGGATATCCCAGTTCTCTTCAATGAATTTCAAGATGGAAGTATGATCCAGTAATGTGTGGTCAATCAGGCCCGTCCGTGCATATGGACTGACGAGCATGGCGGGAACGCGAAACCCATAGCCACGGTCATCCACTTGAGGCGGCGGTACATGATCGTACCATCCCCCCCAGTCATCATAGGTTAGAAAAAATGCCGAACTTTTCCATAGAGAACTTTGCATCAGCAATTGCAGCATCGTTCTCGTCGCCTGTTCACCGAGGCTAGGATCTGAGATCGGATGTTCAGTGGCGCCCAGCAAAAGGACATACGAAACCGCCGGCAGGGTACCCTTTTCAAGATCAGTGTAATATTCATCCAGATCGACAATATGACTGGAAAGTTCGGGGTTATCGAGGAAACGGTCAAAAGCCAAAAGAGGCACCCATTGAACTTGTGGAGGCAGATAGTCCAGTTCCTTGAGGCTGCGATAATTGAGGTTGGGGTCATAATCCCGAATATAGAATTTCCAGGAAATACCGCGCTCCTGAAGACGATCAAAAATTGTGGGTATGTTGCCAAATCCACCTTCAGGAATACGGTTCGATGCATCCCCCGGTCTGCCGCTGACCCAAAACATACGATTGGTGATGCTTCCGGTATGGGCTGAACTGAAGTAGTTATCAAATAGAACAAACTGGTCGGCCAGGTTCCAATAATAGGGAATATCGGTGTCATCAAAGTGACCCATGCTCAGTCTTCCGTCCTGGTTCAACTTGTCCAGGGCATCGACAAAACCGTTCATCTGCCCATTTTGGTATTGAGATCGAAACAATATGTCGGAGTGGCTTAAGTCAGTGATCGGTTCATTGGTTATTTTGAAGGGAGCGATACAAGTTGTGCTTTTTTGGTCCGCCAGCGAGGTTGGAAGGCAGACGTTTTTGGGAATCCCATTTGCTCCGGGATATGTTCCAAAATAGTTGTCAAAGGTATGATTTTGCTGCATCACCACGATAAAGTGCTGAATGGGTGTATTGGGCTGATTTCCGGTTTGAATTGCAGAAACCTTGGTTAGCCCAAACACTGACGTGACCAGGTTGAGCAAAAGAAACAGAGAAGCAGATTTTTTTAAGAATTTCATGGGCGCACCAAATAAATAATAATGACCGGCTTTTCCACTTGACTTCCATCATCCAGAGTCACCGTGACGGTCTGTGTATGAATCACTCTGCCATGAAAGCGGGCCGTCAACTCGAGAAGTCTTTCAGCGAAGAAACTGGATCGCCCGGCTGAGTACGAATCCCAAACCAAGTATTGAACATTGTTCGAACGCACCTGAAGGTCGGGGTTATTCACGGGCTCATAGGCAGGGTTGCGGTGCAGTGGATTTGGGCTGATCGATAAGCCCAGGGCCTTCCGGTGTCCGTAGAACTGCAGGATATTTGCCATCGAAGGTCCGATGGTTAACATGGTCGCGTTGGAAGGGAGATTTTCCTTGATCCATTCTCCGGCCTCACGCCCGCCCGGAACTCCACCCGTCCCGGCAATGAAAGTGCCGGTGGTGGCTGGCTGAATTGCCAACCAACTGGTATTTAAGAGGCTAAGGATCATCACTCCACCGGCTAAAATTCTGATCCAGCTCGTGTTCAGTCGCCTTTCGCCTGACCTGGGTCCCTCCATCCATAACCACCGGATCAAGGTTCGGCTGGCCAGGATTGCCAGGGGAGGAGCAATCGGAAGCAAATATTGATATCCTTTTGTCGGCCAGATTTGAAAGAACACGACCGGCACGATGATCCACCAGACGAGAAGTTTTTCACGCCAGGTTCCTTCACGCCGCAGTAGCCACAGTCCGGCAATTGCTATGAAGATGACCAGTATGCCGATCGCCGCAGGAACGGTCACAAGGTAGAAATCGGCTGCATGGTTAGGCCGGCGGAAAAGTTGCCAGATCAAGTACTGCTGCCCGATTTGTGAGCCTCCCGCCAGCCAAAGCGAGATTGGAAATGGCAGGATCATAATAATCATGAGGACGAATGAGAGGAACAGGTCCCGGACGCGAACGTATACTTCGCTGGCAAGCGCAAAAAAAACGTAAATGGAACCGATCAAAACGATACCAGTCTCTTTTGCGAGGAAAGTCAGCCCCAATCCGATGCCAGCAGCATGCAGCCAGATGGGGTTGCGTGTCAATGCAAACCGTGCCAGCAGGTACAGGGTCAGCGTAGAGCAGAGAACCAATGGTCCATCCAAAAGGACTTGCCGGGTAACAATCACGTGATAGGGCATGACAGCCAGAATCAGGGCAGCCAGTAAGCCGGTATTTTCGCCATATAGCAGGTTTCCCAGGCGATAAACGATATAAACGGTAGCTACACCAATTGCAACACCTAAAAGTCGGGCGGCCAAATCACTGACCCCAAAGTGAAACAGGAGTGCCAACAAAAACTGGAATAACAAAGGATGAGCTCGAAATACCGGAAAGATCTCCTTGAGAACCGGAACCTGTCCAATTGCCGCCGCCTGCCCGGAGTAGACTGCTTCATCCGTGTTGAATCCAATTTGGTTCAGCCCCCAGAGCCGTATTCCAACAGCTAAGAACATGACGAGCGCAACACTCGTCATGCGAGTGATGGATTCGCGATCTCTATTCCACCATCTTACAAGGGCTTGATTCTTGGGCAGTAAGCGTTGGGTAATACGCTCTCGAATAAACGATAAATTTCTAAGATTCATAGGGCATTACTTTCCTGACCTTGTTTTGGGATATGCAAATCAAGATCATTTAGGGCCGGAAGATATAAAGCGAGTCTCGGCCAACACTTTAAGATATTGATTGCCGTAGTTTTGACTGGGCTCAATATGTGAGTTCTCGCTGAATTCATTCCAGCTAATGAGGCCAACCGCTTCCGGAGCGGACTGGAGGGCTGCATTTATCTCCGCTTGCAAGGTTTCACCGTTTTTCCTATCTACAACTGTCGTCCCTCCGAGCAGGCTCGAATCATAGCCAGGCGCGGCGGGTGCGATCCAGATGCCTCCGTTCTGATGAACGGCATCTGCCATTTACTT
>DATGYJ010000595.1:0-10714 GCA_035298105.1 Anaerolineales bacterium
AAATACTTGCAGTCATTGGATATCCTGCCGATTATCGTGGATATTCGCCAGCAGGCCGAGGCGATCCGCACCGCGGAGCTGGAAAAGACGCTGCGCCGCATGCCTGACCTGACTGATGTTGAACGTGAACGGATCGAAGCACTCACGCAAGCGCTCGTCAAAAAGCTGCTTGACCATCCGACGCGTCACCTGCGTGCTGAAGCGAGCTCACATCGTGCGCCCGAATACGCCGCATTGGCTCGCAAGCTGTTCAATTTGTCTGAGGAACCGGGACATTCAGCGTCGCCCGCTGCCGACTAAGAAACTACGAAATTGGCAAATTATGAAACTGACCTTCGCAACTCGTCCTTCAGCCCTGGCTCGCTGGCAAACGCAGTGGGTCATCAGCGCTTTGCAGAGGATCTATCCTGATCTCGTTTGCGAAGAAAAGGTGATTACAACCCAGGGCGACAAGATCCTCGACAAGCCATTGCCCGAAATCGGTGGCAAGGGCCTTTTCACTCAGGAACTTGAGGGCGAATTGCTTTCTGGTGCGGTCCATTGTGCCGTCCACTCGCTCAAGGATTTGCCTGTCGAAAACCCGGCCGGCCTCACCATTGGCTGTATTCCGATGCGAGCCGAAGTGCGCGATGCGTTGATTTCCAGGAATGGATTTACCTTGACCACGCTTCCAGAAAATGCGGTCGTAGGGACCTCAAGTTTACGACGGGCGGCACAATTGTTGGCGGCTCGTCCTGATTTGAAGACCGAATCTTTGCGTGGTAATGTAGATACGCGCGTACGAAAAGCATTCGAGGGGCAATATGACGCGATTATTTTGGCGGGTGCCGGATTAACCCGTTTGGGCCTGGATCGGCATGTTACAGAATGGCTGTCGTTCGAAACGATGCTCCCTGCGCCGGGGCAAGGCGCGTTGGCTGTTCAATGCAGATCCTCGGATCAGGCGACTCTCGATTTGCTGGTAGTGCTGGAGCATAAGCCGACCCGGCAGGCGGTCACTGCTGAACGTGCTTTCCTGAACGGACTGGGTGGTGGGTGCGCGGTGCCAGTCGCCGCTTACGCACAGGTAACCCGTGAGCAGTCGACAATCATTAGATTGACCGGCGCAGTCATCTCGGGAGATGGGAAGAGTGCGATCAGAGTTGTCGGCGAAGGTACCGATGCGCTGAAGTTAGGACATGAGCTGGCGGAGAAAGCGATTTCACAGGGCGCCAACGAAATCCTTACAGTGAGTGAAGTGAAATGAAACGTATCCTTATTACTCGGCCACGGGCACAAACTCAGGGCTTTGCAGAAAGATTACGCGCTGCAGGCTTCGAGCCGATCTTCTTTCCTGTCATTGAAATCTGTCCGATTGAAAATAATGTCGCGCTGGAGCGGGCATTATCAAAACTGGATTGTTATGACTGGATTATCTTTACCTCTGTAAATGCGGTGGACGTGGTATTCAATAATCCACCCTTACCTCGATTTTCCCTCCCTGAAAGCGGCCGAGACGGAGGGGTTAAGGTGGCTGCGATTGGACCGAAGACTGCTGAAGCGTTGCAAGCCCGCGGCGTAGTTCCTGATTTTGTTCCCGGTGAATATGTAGCTGAGGCCATTGTGCCGGGGCTGGGAGATTTACGCGGCAAGTGGGTTTTGTTGCCGCGCGCTGAAATTGCGCGCAGGGCCCTGCCAGAAGCAATTTTTGAAGCGGGTGGCATTCCGCACGAGATTACCACTTATAAAACTTTACCGGTTCAGCCTGATTCAGAAGGGCTCGCCGCTTTGAAATCAGGCGTGGATATCGTCACATTGACGAGCCCATCGACCGCTCAGAACTTCGTGGCGATCGTGCGGCAAAATGGTTTTGATCCTTTGCAATTACCAGGGAACCCCTTATTTGCTTGTATTGGCCCAATCACCGAACAAGCCGCGCGGGAAGAAGGACTGGTCAATTTGGTGGTTGCCAAAGAATATACAACTGATGGGTTGATTGCAGTCATCAGCAATCTGGAGGTTTCATGACTCTTCTTGAAATGGAAAATCGGAATTCATTACTGCTAAATCAGAGATCAGAGATCAGGAATCGTCCGCGCAGATTGCGTGCAACCCCTGCTCTGCGAGCCATGGTTCGCGAGACGGAACTCAACGCACGCGATTTCATCTATCCCTTGTTTGTGCGCCATGGAGAAGGGCGGAGCGAAATCCGCTCGATGCCGGGTGTGTATCAGCTCTCAGTTGGCGAAGCAGTCCGGGAAGCGGAAGCAGCCTTGAAGCTCGGCGTGAGCGCTGTGATCCTGTTCGGCATCCCCCGGGAAAAGGACCCCATTGGGCTTGAGAACTTTGCTGAAGATGGAATTGTCCAGCAAGCGATACGCGCTATCAAAAAGCAAATTCCCGAGATGGTGGTCGTCACCGATGTGTGTTTGTGCGAATACACCGATCATGGTCATTGTGGGATTCTAAATACTGGTGAACAATATCATTCAGCTTTGCCCGAAGGCTATGTATTAAACGATGAGACGCTGGATGTATTAGCCAAAGTTGCAGTCTCGCATGCCCAATGTGGCGCAGACATTGTGGCGCCCAGCGGCATGATGGATGGAATGGTCGGGACAATTCGCAGTGCATTGGACAGCACCGGTTACCATCATCTGCCAATCCTTTCTTACGCGGTGAAGTATGCTTCCTCCTTTTATGGACCTTTCCGTGAAGCTGCCGAGGGAGCGCCAAAGTTTGGCGATCGAAAATCTCATCAAATGGACCCTGCGAATGTGCGTGAGGCGCTGCGTGAAGCAGCGCTAGATGTGGATGAAGGCGCGGATATGCTAATGGTGAAACCGGCGCTCGCGTACCTGGATGTGATCCGCGTCGTGAAGGATACTTTCCCCGAACTGCCACTGGCAGCCTATAACGTGAGTGGTGAGTACGCAATGATCAAAGCCGCGGCCGCAAATGGCTGGATTGACGAAGCTAAGGTCACGCTTGAAACGCTCACGGGAATGAAGCGTGCCGGTGCAGATCTTATTTTGACATACCATGCTGTGGAAGCGGCGAAGTGGTTGAAATAGCTCGATATTGGATAGTCGAAATTCGATGGTCGAATATCGAGTATCGCTCTTAAAGGAGACATTATGACATCACCGAACCTTAGCCAGCGTGCTGCTGCCGAACGAAATGCAAACAATGAACGCATGGTTCATGCAGACTTTGACAAGGCGCCCTTTACCATTGCATGGGAAGTCACCCGTGCTTGTGCCTATGCATGTGTCCATTGCCGGGCTGATGCGCAACACAAGCGTGACCCGCGTGAACTCTCTACCTCGGAGGCAAAGGCATTGGTTGAACGACTGGCTGCCTTTGGTAACAGCCCCATCCTGGTCTTTACAGGTGGCGACCCGATGATGAGACCAGACTTGTTTGAACTCATCAGTTACGCCGCGCAGCATGGCTTACGCTGTTCATTGACCCCAACCGCAACGGCCTTGCCTACAAAAGAAAAATTGGAAAGAGTCCGTGAAGCCGGTATTCGTCGGATCGCGCTCAGTCTGGACGCCCCTCGTCCTGAAATCCATGATAACTTTCGGCAGGTTCCGGGCTCATGGCAGCGCACTATAGATATTTTGCATCGTGCCCAGGATGTGGGACTAAGTGTGCAAGTTAATACGACGGTCTCTAAGCATAACGTGGATATCCTGGATGAAATGATCCCGTTTATTCGGGAAGTCAATGCTGTTCAGTGGTCGGTGTTTTTCCTTGTTCCTACCGGTCGCGCCCAGCTTGAAAATATGATCAGCCCTGAGCAGCATGAGAAGGTTTTCAACTGGTTATATGACCTCTCCCAGAACGCGCCATTCGATATCAAGTCCACCGCTGCGCCGATGTATCGCCGTGTGGCGATCCAAAGGAAACGCTCCGAAGCGAACGGTAAGCCAGTTACCTTCCAGGGTGCAGGCTTTCAATATGCAGATGGATTGAACCGCCCGACCAAGGGCGTTAATGATGGCAATGGCTTCCTGTTCATTTCCCATATTGGCGAAATCCAGCCTTCTGGATTCTTACCAATTACTGCCGGAAATGTTCGTACGGACGATATTGTAGATGTCTACCGTCATTCAAAATTGTTTACCGATTTACGCAGTCCGGAGAAAATCAAGGGTCGTTGTGGCATTTGCGAATATCGGGATGTCTGCGGCGGCCAGCGCGGACGTGCGTATGGGGTTACCGGAGATTATCTTGAAACTGACCCGGCTTGCTCCTATATTCCTAAGAATTTGTCCTAATACCACTTGTCAGCATGAGACGAAACTAAACAAATTATGGGTAGAAATGAAGGTGATTTAATGGATAATACATCTGAAGAGATTGCGCATCGAACGCTAAATCATTATTCCTTGATTTCTTTCAAGGATTCTTACTGGTCTTTATCCTCCCAGGAACGCGCAGAATTCCACCGGCAATGGTTAAACGGACTATGTGCAGCCGCGCAGAAGCTCGATATCCTGCAATCCACTGAGTCCGGATTTGACTTGATCACCTGGTCTGTGATCACAGCAGATAACAAGCAGGATCCAGCCAGGTTCTTTGAAAACTACTCCAGGGCGAACAACCCCTATCGGCACTTAATCGAGGTGAAAGACTCGATGTGGGGATTTACCCGCCCATCGCAATATTCGAAGGCGCGCTCCAGGCAGGAAATCGATCCGTTTGCCGAAACCCGCAAACCTTACCTGGTGATGTATCCTTTTAGTAAAACGACAGAATGGTATTTGATGAGCCGGGAGGCGCGCCAGGGGATGATGAATGAGCACATTCGGATCGGCAAACAATATGATGATATCAGCCAGTTGTTGCTTTATTCTGTTGGCCTGCAAAATCAAGAGTTTATAGTCGTCTATGAAACCGATGACCTTCCCCGCTTTTCTGATTTGGTGAATGAACTGCGCGATACTGAGGCGCGCCGCTTTACCTTGCGTGATACTCCTCTCCATACGGCGATCTATCATCCTGCTGAGGAGACGCTTCAGTTATGGAAATAAAAGATCGCTTTCTACGTGCTTGTCACCGTGAAGCGGTGGACATTACTCCCGTTTGGTTCATGCGCCAGGCCGGTCGATATATGGCCGAATATCGCCTGATCCGTGAGAAATACTCCCTGCTGGAAATTTGCTATCATCCCGAACTCGCGGCTGAAGTGTCCCTGCAGCCAGTGCGGGCTTTGGGTGTGGATGCCGCGATCTTATTTGCAGATATCCTTCTGCCGGTCATTCCGCTTGGGCTTGGTCTGGATTTTGCCAAAGGGGAGGGCGCTGTGATCGGCAAGCCGGTCCGCAGAATGGAAGACGTCCAGGCATTGAATCCGGTCCACGCGGAGACAGATTTGCGCTACGTTATGGAAGCGATCCGCATCCTGCGCGGGGAATTGCATGAGATCCCGTTAATCGGCTTTTGCGGTGGGCCATTTACGGTCGCATCCTATATCGTCGAAGGCGGCGCATCCCGCGACTTCCTTAAGACGAAAACAATGATGTATTCGGCACCTGAAACCTGGCATGCGTTGATGCAAAAGTTATCAGCCGTTCTGTCTGAATATCTTGTGGCGCAAATTCGTGCGGGCGCTCAGGCGGTGCAGGTCTTTGATTCATGGGTGGGCGCGCTCAGCCCAAGTGATTATGAGACCTTTGTTCTTCCATATTCGCAGAGGCTTTTGCAGTCTGCCAAAGCGGAACACGTACCGGCCATTCATTTTGGCACCAATACGGCGACGCTTTTGCCTTTGATGAAGAGCGCTGGAGGGGACGTGATTGGGCTGGACTGGCGAATGCCGCTTGACGATGGCTGGGCTCTGCTCGGAGGGGATGTCGCCGTTCAAGGGAATCTAGACCCCGCTTTGCTTTTTGCACCGCTGCCTGAACTTAAAACACGGGTGTACGATATCTTGCGCCGGGCGGCAGGTCGTCCCGGTCACATCTTCAACCTGGGGCATGGTATCCTGCAAAATACGCCCGTGGACAACGTCAGGGCCGTTGTGGAGATGGTGCATGAATATTCATTGATGAGAGAGAAGATATGACGATCAACCCCCTCGGTCCCCTTGCTGCACTGACCGCCTTCTTCAGCATCTGGTTCGGGCATGTCGCCGTGCGTAAGATTGAATTCATCTCATCGGCTATCTGGTTGCCGATCTCCGGATTTGCCATAGCCGGTCTTGCTTTCGAATGGATCTCTCTTCTCGCTTCCAACTTGCTGCTTTCGACTGCCTGCGGAATTCTTGGCATCACTTTGCTGTTCGACGCATTTGAATTTACCCGCCAGCAAAGACGAATCATCCATGGACATACACCGGCCAACCCCCATAACCCACGTCACGCTGCCATCCTGGCCGACTCCAATTCGCGTGCAACCACTCTTGACCTGCTCAAACGAGAACCAACCGATCAAAGGGTGACGGGTCACTGATAGTTATGCACGTCTACGGCATCCTCCTCGGTCTGCTTACTCTGCTGATCATTGGCTTGGGTTTTCCGCTGGTCATCCGGGGGGAACGGCACCTCGGTTATCTCTGGTGGCCCTATATGATGAGTGCCGGCGTTTTTATCAGCATTGCGTCCCTGTTCATAGCCTTGAACTGGCTCTCTGTGAGCGCAGGTGTCTTGGGCGCGGTATTTGTCTGGGGTTCGACCGAACTAAAAGAGCAGGCGGTCCGGGCGGAGATTGGCTGGTATCCGTTTAACAGTCACAAGATCCCGCCGCCTTTTGCAAAAACGATTGAGAAATGGAAAGCACCTCATCTATGATTGGCTTATTGGTAATGGCTTATGGCGGTCCAAATAATTTGGAAGAAGTTGAACCTTACCTTATGGACGTGCGTGGTTATCGCCCCACTTCCCCGGAGATCGTTCATGAAGTGCGTGAGCGCTACCGCGAGATCGGTGGACGCTCACCCATTCTCGAACGGACCTGGGCGCAAGCGAATGCCCTTGAGTCCTCATTGAACGGCAATGAGCAGCAATTCAAGGCCTTTGTGGGCATGCGTCACTGGCATCCATTCATTAGAGACACGCTGGCTGAGATGTGTAATCAGGGCATTGAGCGAGCGGTGGGACTAGTCATGGCGCCACATTATTCACGTATGAGCATCGAGGCCTATTTCAAAAATGTTGAACAAGCCGAGTCGCCGATGCAGATCGCACGCATCAATGATTGGCATTTACTTCCGGAGTATTTGAATGCGTTGGTGAAGCGTGTCCACAGTGCTCTTGAACGTTTTCCGGAATCTGTGCGTCCAGAAGTTCCGATCATATTTACGGCTCACAGCCTCCCCGAACGGATCCTCACGTGGGATGATCCATATCCACGACAATTACATGAAACCGTGGACGCGCTGATGAAACTTCTTGGATCTCATCCGCATGAATTTGCTTTTCAATCGGCTGCGATCTCCACCGAACCCTGGCTGGGACCGGACGCTTCTGAATTGATCAATCGTTTTGCCGATGAGGGAAAACGCAATATTTTGATCTGTCCCATTGGCTTCGTCTGTGAGCATGTTGAAATTCTCTACGATGTAGATATCGTTTATCAGACTCTCGCGAAAACACTAAACGTTCACCTCGAGCGCATTGACATGCTGAACAACGAGCCTGAAATGATTGCTGGTTTGACGAGATTGGTGCATAACGCGGCAAAGGAATCCAACTGGTTATGACAAAGATTGTGATCGTCGGTGGCGGCATTGCAGGTCTATCGGCGGCATATTACACGGCCCGTCGCACGCCGCAGGCGGATATCACTGTGCTTGAAGCGTCAGATCGCTGGGGCGGCAAGATTACTACGGATCGGGTCGCGTTCGATGATGGTCAGTTCGTCATCGAAGGTGGACCCGATACTTTCCTCGCTACCAAGCCCTGGGGCGTCGGACTCTGCAAGGAGCTGGGGCTGGGCGATCGCTTGCATGGGACCAATCCACAGAAGAAAAAAACTTACGTATTGAATCGCAATCGCTTGTTACCACTCCCCGATGGGCTGGCGATGATGATCCCTACCAATGTCGGAGCCATTCTAAAAACGCGACTTGTTTCCTGGCTCAGCAAAGCCCGTATGGGACTTGATTTTCTCCTTCCTGCGAAGTCCGTCAATGGAGATGAAAGCCTCGGCTCGTTTGTCAGTCGTCGTCTGGGACGGGAGGCATACGAGAATCTGATCGAGCCGCTGATGTCTGGTATCTACGCAGGGGATGGCGATCAACTCTCTCTGGCGTCGACCTTTCCGTACCTGCGCGACCTCGAACTCCAATATGGGTCACTCGCCCGCGGCGCACTTGCAATGCGCAGACAGATGTCCAGCAATGGACAGAAGGTCCAGGGATCGCGATCTGCCTTTCTCACGCCAACGACCGGTCTTGCTGAAATTGTTGAAGCACTGGTCACTTATCTGCACACTCACAGTGTGAACCTAAAACTGAATACATCCGTAAAATTCGTCACACGTGGCTCGACACAGGGTACCTGGCATGTGATACTCGACGCTGGGGAAACTCTGTCAGCCCATGGAGTGATCATTGCCGCGCCTGCCTTTGCCGCTGCCCGGATCCTGGCTCCGCTTGACTCGTCGCTGTCTGCCGATTTACAAAGTATTCCCTACACATCGACGGCGACAGTCTCCCTTGCGTACCGTCAAAAGGACGTGCCGCGTGACCTGGATGGTTATGGATATGTCATCCCTCGCCGTGAAGGACGCCGTGCCCTGGCCTGCACGTGGACGTCCACGAAGTTTCCGCATCGTGCACCGGAAGGTTATGCTCTCCTGCGGGTCTTTATCGGTCGCGCAGGACAAGATATTCCGTGGCATGCAGATGATTTGCTGGCGCTGGCAAAGGAAGAATTGAAGCTAACTTTAGGGATTACCGCCGATCCGCTTTTAGCGCGGGTCTTTATGTGGGATAAAGCCATGCCACAGTACAACCTTGGTCATCCTGAACTCCTCAGGCACATCGATACCGCGCTGGAGAATTATCCCGGTCTCGGATTGGCAGGTAACGGTTATCGCGGGATTGGTATTCCGGACTGCATTCATTCCGGTGAAATGGCTGCGAATAAGATCTTGGACAGTCTGGGAGTAGAGCATAGTATTCCCTCTACTCATCCCGATCTCTAATCTCCGCTCTCCACTCTCTACTCTGGAGGTTTTATGAACATCACCAAATCAATCTCTCTCTTTCAAGAAGCCCAAAAGTTGTTACCCGGAGGCGTAGACTCGCCGGTACGTGCTTTCCGGGCAGTTGGCGGGCAACCCTTGTTTATCGATTGCGGCAAGGGCCCTTATCTCTACGACGTGGACGGCAACCGCTATATTGATTATGTCCTTTCCTGGGGGCCTTTGATCACAGGCCATGCTCATCCAAATGTAGTGGATGCAATTCAAAAGGCAGCCGTCAAAGGGACCTCGTACGGCGCCCCCAGCCCGCTGGAAATTGACTTGGCGAAACGTGTCATGCAATTCATGCCGAATATCGAGATGATCCGCTTCGTCAACTCGGGCACGGAAGCGACAATGTCCGCCTTGCGGTTAGCACGTGCCTATACCAGGCGAGACAAGATCATTAAGTTCGATGGCTGCTATCACGGTCATGCAGATCTGCTGTTGGTCCAGGCAGGTTCAGGTGTGGCGACGCTTGGCTTGCCTGATTCGCCTGGCGTGCCAGCAGATACAGTCAAAGATACCCTGGTTGCAGATTTCAACAATCTGGAGTCTGTCGAAGCCTTATTCCGAAAATACCCTGATCAAATTGCAGCCGTCATTGTCGAACCCGTGGCAGGCAATATGGGCGTTGTTCCTCCGGTACCGGGCTTTCTGGAAGGCCTGCGAAAGATCACAGCCGAGAATGGTTCTCTGCTCATTTTTGATGAGGTGATGACGGGATTCCGCGTCCATCGCGGTGGGGCGCAAGCACTCTATAATATCAAGCCCGACCTCACGACCCTGGGAAAGGTCATCGGTGGGGGATTGCCGGTGGGTGCATACGGCGGTAAGACAGAGATTATGCAAATGGTCGCCCCCGCAGGACCGATGTATCAGGCCGGAACATTGGCAGGTAACCCATTGGCGATGAGCGCAGGGATTGCTGCCCTCGATCTGATTAGCGAAGAAAAAGTTTGGGATGAGATGGAAGAGCGAGGTCGTCAATTGGATGCGGGAATTGAAGCTGCCGCGCAGAGAGCAGGCGTTGCTATTCAGCAGACGCGGGTAGGAACGATGCGGACTACCTTCTTCAGCGAGATCAAACCCGTCGACTGGAATACAGTCAAGGTGGCGGATAAAGCCCAGTTTGCGAAATTCTTCCAAAAAATGCTGGAGAAGGGAGTCTATCTGGCTCCATCACAGTTCGAGGCGGGATTTATCTCTATTGTGCACGATGAGAGTGTGATCGCAAGCACAGTTGCCGCGGTGGAGGAAACTTTCAAGACCTGGTACTAAAAGCGAACATCTCAGGATTGGCGTGAAAAGATTCTGCTCGACGGCAGAGTCTTTTTATTCTAGGATGTATCTGGTCCGAAATCACAGGCTGGCCCTCTTCAACCTTCCCTTGAAATGCTGTATGGACCGGGGAGAAGGTAAACACCTGTTCGGAGACATGGTAAACACCTTATGTAGAATCGGCATACAACCAAAGGAGGTTGGTATGCCGTGGAAAGAGAGAACCGCCATGTCGCAACGATTAGAATTCGTACAA
>DATGYJ010000596.1:0-31404 GCA_035298105.1 Anaerolineales bacterium
ATCCCAGCCAGAGTGGACGTCTAGCGGATGAAAGTTATGAGCAGGAATTGAGCACGATTGATCAGCATATAGGCAGGATATAGCCAGCTTATAGGCAGCTTATACCCAATCCGACAAAACAGCGAAGGAGATCCGAACCCATGGCTAAAGTAAAACGCAACCCCCTCCTACGAGGCCTCAGTGGTGCCCTCGGCAAGAGCCTGGTATTTCGCCAGATGCGGGATGGCAGCACGGTATTGAGTGAGAAACCAAATTTCGAGGACCGGGAATTCAGCCCGGGTCAACTCAGGCACCAGAGCCGGTTTCAGCAAGCGGCCGCGTATGCGCGGGGGGCAGCCAGGGTGCATCCGATTTATGGGGAATTGACCCAAGGCACGCTGCAGACGGCGTACAACCTCGCCCTCTCAGATTGGTTCAAGCCGCCGGTGATCCATGGGATTCAGCGGCAGGCGGGCTGCATCCGGGTGGCGGCGACCGACAACGTGCACGTGACGAAGGTCCTTGTGATGATTTTGGATGAGGAGGGCGGGATCGTGGAACAGGGCGAGGCGATCAGGGGTGAGTTGGGCTTGTGGGAATACGAGACCGCGACTGAGGGAAGAGTAAGGGTCGAGGCCTGGGATCTGGCAGGCAATGTGACCCGGCAAGAACTGGAACAGCTGGAACGATCACAAGGGCTCACTGTCCTCTGCACGAGATGAAATCTCGAATTCTGCTCTATCTGGCAATTGGTCTTTTTATTCTGGGGACCGCCTGGTTTATATTCTCAAAACGAGGGTACGGACCAGGCCAGGTCTTGCCTGCCACGATCAACCGCGATTGCGCGCCGTGGGATGGAGCAGCATTTACGGTAAAAATTCCTGCGAGCGCGGGAGCAATGATCAGCGCTTCAATTTATCAGTCACCTGAGATTGCCCTGCCGGTCACATTTTCATTCCCTGATGAGACCGGAAGGACCGGAAATGCGCTCGTTCTTTTGCCGGTTGGCGAACCTGCCGAATTGAGTGGCAAGGTATCCTTTCAAGGCATTGAACCAGGCACGCCTGTCGATGGCAGATTTGATCTCCTTTCAGAAACGGGTCAAGTATTCCAGGGGAAATTCAGAGCAGATTGGGGCAACGAAATTGTGATGTGCGGTTAAAGATTCGAACATGACCCACCCCACGCCTCTCTTAAAGCATCCTGTGCTATACTCCTTTCAAAAGATGGCCGCTTCCCATTCGATTCCATTTGAGGAGCGAAAGCATGAAGACCCAACACAAAACCATTAAGCAGGGTAACCGGGGGAAATCAAAATCAGGAAATCAAAGTGCCCATGAGTCCAAGCCTTCCCGAGCAAAGCATGTTCGGCCTCTTGCGCCTAAACAATTCGTTGACATCCTTGAGCACATGAACGACGGTCTCGTGGTGCTCGACAAAGACTGGTATTACATCTACGTCAATCAAAAAGCGGCGCGGATGCTCCAGAGGCAAAAACCCTCTGATCTGATCGGTAAGCACATTTGGACGGAATATCCCGAAGGAGTGGGCCAACCCTTCCACCTTGCCTATGAAAAGGCGATGAGAGAACAGACTCCGATTGTGTTCGAAGAACATTATGAGCCCTGGGACCTGTGGTTTGAGAATCGCATCTATCCTTCGCCTGATCGTCTTCTAATCTTATTCACCGAAATTACGGACCGCAAGAGAATTGAGACTCTCCTCCATGAGCGCCAGTATCTGCTTCAGAAGATATTGGATAGCGAACCAGGAACTGTCTATATATACGATCTGGAAGAGCGCCGCAATGTGTATGTCAATCGTTATTGGCTCGTCGCTTATGGATACACTGAAGAAGAAACGCAGGCGATGGGCAACGAACTTCCTAGCCGCATTTTTCGTCCCGGCGATCTGGAACGCATCTCTGCACACCATGAAAACTGGCGACAGGCCGGCGAGGGAGAAATCCGGGAAATTGAATTTCAGGTTCGAACGAAGTCCGGTGAATGGCGCTGGCTCCACAGCCGCGAAGCCGCCTTTGCACGCGATGCAGTCGGGAGAGTCACACAAATTTTGGGCATCACTCATGACATCACCGAAAGCAAACAGGCAGAAAAGGCGTTACGTGAGAGTGAAGAAAAGTTCTCGAAAGTCTTCTATGCCAGTCCGGTTCCAATGAGCATTTCCCGCCTGTCGGACGGGCAGTATGTCGAGGTGAATGAAAGTTTACTAAAGCGCATGGGATACCGGCGGGAAGAGATGATCGGGACAAGCGCACTGGAGCTGGGTATATGGGAAAACGCTGCCCAACGCACTGAAATGCTGCGTGTTCTGCGCAAGGATGGATCGCTCCGCAACTTTGAAATGCGATTTGTTACACGCTCCGGTGAGGTTGGAACAGCGCTGTTGTTTAGAGAAATTATTGAACTTGTAGGGGAAGAACATTTTATTGGAACAACACTTGATATTACCGAGCGCAAGCAGACCGAAGATGCATTGGCTGCCTCTGAGGCTGAACTGCAGGCGCTCCTCGCCTCCATGAATGATGTAGTGCTGGTCATTGACCGCGATGGGCGGTACCGGAAGATCGCTCCCACCAATCCCGATTTGTTATATAAGCCGCCGGAGGAATTGTTGGGGAAAACACTGCGGGATGTTTTTCCGGCGGGGCAGGCGGAGACTTTCGTAGGCACGATTCGCCAGGTATTGGACGCTCAACAGACCGCCCACATCGAATACCAACTAGTCATCGGGGGACGGGAGGTATGGTTCGACACTGCTATCTCGCCCATGGATACAAACAATACCCTTTGGATGGCACGCGACATTACCGACCGCAAGCGGGCTGAGGAAGGATTAAGAGAGCTCAATGAGGAGCTGGAACAGCGCATCGCGGCACGAACAGAGGAATTAGCCGCTGCCATGATAAGAGCCCAGGAATCTGACAGGCTCAAGTCTGCCTTTTTAGCGACTATGTCGCATGAATTACGCACGCCGTTGAATTCAATCATCGGATTCACAGGCGTCATTTTGCAGGGTCTGGCTGGTCCGCTTAACGAAGAGCAGACCAAACAACTCAATATGATGCGCAACAGCGCCCGCCATTTGCTCGCACTCATCAATGATGTGCTGGATATCTCCAAAATTGAGGCCGGACAATTGGAAATTCTCCAACGACCCTTTGATATGCGGCAGGCGGTGGAAAGCGCCCTGCGCGTTGTCCACCCGCTTGCTCAAAAGAAGAACCTGCAACTGACGACATTGATTGGAGCAGGTGTGGGAATCATCAATAACGATCGCCGGCGCGTGGAACAGGTACTCATCAATCTGGTCAATAACGCAGTCAAGTTCACTGAGCATGGCGAGATCAGGATTGAGTGTCAAATCAAAGGTGACTGGTTGGAAACCTGCGTGCGCGATCATGGGATTGGGATCAAGGCCGAAGATATCGAGAAACTTTTCAAACCGTTCCAGCAAATCGACACCGGTCCGGCGCGCAGTCATGAAGGCACCGGACTGGGGCTGGCGATCTGCAAACGCCTCGTCGTCGCGATGGGCGGAGAGATTATGGTTGAAAGTCAGTGGGGCGTTGGCAGCACCTTTAAATTCACGCTTTCCGTGAAGGAGCAATGATGGCGAAAATCCTGATCATCGAAGATAATGAACAGAACCTGTATTTGGAAACATTTATTCTGCAAAAAAATGGACATGAGGTCTTTCAGGCGCGCAGCGGAGAGGCGGGAATTGCCCTGGCTGCACAGATATTTCCTGACTTGATTCTATTGGATATTCAATTGCCGGGGATGGATGGCTATACAGTTGCAGAGGAACTTCGAAAGAATCCAGGGCTTGCCCACATCCCCATTATTGCCGTCACTTCTTATGCAATGACTGGCGATCGCGAGCGTATTCTCGAAGCCGGCTGTACCAGCTATATCGAGAAGCCCATTAGTCCTGATACCTTCCATGTGGAAATAACACAGTTCTTGTAGCAGAGAAGTGACAGTCTACTGTGCCGGACCATGCACTTATCAGGGATGACAGCATGAACAAAATCCTCATTGTTGACGATCAGGAACAAAACCTATATCTGTTAAAGAGCTTGCTTATGGGCCATGGGTATCAGGTCGTCGAAGCAACGAACGGCGCCGAAGCGCTTGAATTGTCAAGAAGTGCTCCACCGGATTTGGTTATCACAGATATTCTTATGCCCGTGATGGACGGATTTTCGTTATGCCATGAATGGACAAACGATGAATCACTAAAGAACATTCCATTCGTGTTTTACACTGCTACTTACACAGATCCCAAAGACCAGGAACTGGCTCTAAACCTGGGGGCGGCGCGCTTTATCGTCAAACCAATAGAAACAGAAGAGTTTATTTCGATTCTCGAGCAGGTGTTAGCCGAAGCCGAGTCTGGGCTGTTAGCCGCCTCTCAGAAATCTGTGTCTGAAGAGACTAGCTATTACAGAATGTACAATGAAGCGCTTATTCGCAAGCTGGAGGACAAAACGCTGCAGCTGAAAATGGCCAACCGTGCACTGGAGGAAGATCTCACTGATCGGGAGCAGATGGCGAAGGCATTGTCCGCTTCTGAGGCTGAACTACGCGCACTCTTCGCCTCCATGAACGATGTGGTGTTGGTCATCGATCGTAACGGCGTATATCGGGAGATCGCTCCTACCAATCCAGGCTTACTATATAGGCCCCGGGAGGAATTACTGGGCAAGACATTGCAGGATGTTTTCCCTGTTGAACAGGCCGAGTCTTTCATCAGCACGATCAGACAGGTAGTGGAAACACAGGAAACCACCCATATCGAATACCAGTTGGACATTAATGGGCGGACAGTATGGTTCGATACCTCTATATCACCCATTGATGTAGAGAATACCCTCTGGGTGGCACGCGACATCACGGATCGTAAGCAGGCGGAAATCGAAATCCGCCGCCTTTTGGAGGAATCGCAACAGCGCTTGAAACAGGTTGAGGCATTGCATACAATTGATATCGCCATCAGCGCCAGCATGGATTTACGCACAACCCTGAATGTCCTGCTTAAGCATGTTGAAACATTGTTGAGCGTGGATGCTTCGGATATCCTGCTGTTTAGCCCCGAGCTGCAGGGCTTTAGATTTTCTGCCGAGCGCGGCTTCCGCACTGCTAGCATCGAGCATGCCAGCGTACATCCGGGCGCAAGTTTTGCCGGACGAGCCGCCCTTCAGCGCAAGACCGTATTCGTCTCAGGAGAGCTGGCACCTCAGGCCGATCGCGATTTTTCGAAGATGTATGAAAAGGAAGGCTTTTTCGCCTATGCAGGTGTTCCCTTGATCGCAAAGGGGCAGATCAAGGGCGTGTTGGAAGTCTATCACCGTACAGCTCACCAACCTGAAACCGAATGGCTGAATTTGCTTGAAACGCTGGCTGGTCAGGCAGCTATCGCGATCGATAACGCTCAATTGTTCACCAGCTTGCAGCAATCGAACACCGAGCTTGCTCTGGCGTATGACGCCACGATTGCGGGGTGGTCACGGGCTATGGATCTACGTGATAAGGAGACAGAAGGGCACACCCAACGGGTAACCGAGTTGAGCTTGAAACTGGCGCGTTCTATGATGGTCAAGGAGTCTCAACTGAGGCATATCCGCCATGGCGCCCTTCTGCACGATATCGGCAAAATGGGCGTACCCGACAATATCCTGCTCAAGGCTGATGAATTAACCGACGAAGAGTGGGAGAAGATGCGTAAACACCCGGTCTTCGCCTACGAAATGCTCTCATCGATTCGATACCTGCAGCCAGCCCTGGATATTCCCTACTGTCACCATGAAAAATGGGATGGGACAGGGTATCCACGCGGCCTCAAAGGTGAAGAGATTCCCATTGCCGCCCGTATTTTTGCAGTTGCAGATGTTTGGGATGCGATCACCAGTGATCGTCCTTACCGAAAAGGCTGGGCAAAGGAAGATGCATTAGGCTACATCAAAGAACAATCTGGAAAATATTTCGATCCACAAGTTGTAGAGGAATTTCTAAAGCTGATCTCCGAGGATCGGAAACAGATATAAAACGAAAAGGTTTCGACAACAGCCGGAACGAACATGGTCTCTACTGTGGATCTCTTGCGTTACAATCATTCCCGATCAGGATGTAAAACATGAACAAAGAGCATTCTCCGGATCATGACATTCGCGCTTGGTCAATTGTGGGATTAGGGATCTTTGCCTTAGCTCTTACTGTGTTCGTCGGTGGAGTCTGGTCAATATTACTCATTGCTAATTTGGCAACCAGCCCGGCAGTTCCCTGGGCGGTGCTGGTCATGGCTATTCTGATCTGGCTCATATGGCAATTTCTTGATGGAAAAGGATGGCCGCCTGGCACCTCAAAAGTACGGCATCACTATCTGCGCGCCCGCCTGGTAGCGCGTCCAGTATTTCTTTGGAGCATGGCGGCGGGACTACTTTCGATCATTGCCCTGACCGGCCTCTGGATTGTGTTATTTCAGCTTGTAAAGGTACCAGGCAATGCCCTTCCAGCCTTTTCCAAGTATCCACTCTTCACTGTGACCCTCGTTTTATTGATGGCCTCGCTGGCGACTTCAGTAATAGAAGAAGCTGGTTTCCGCGGTTACTTTCAGTCTGCTCTGGAATCAAAGCTCGGTGGATTTGCTGCCATCATGATCAGTGCCCTCGTAATTTCCCCGGGGCATAGTTTTACACAGGGCTTCGTCTGGCCCACGATGATGTTTTATTTTTTTGTGGATGCGATGTTCGGTGTGCTGGCCTACCTATGTGACTCAATTTTGCCCGGTATTGTTGTTCACGCCATAGGCCTCCTGATCTTCTTCACATGGATTTGGCCCTTCGATGCAAATCGGCGTCTGGTGAGCGAAGCAGGTCCGGATGCATGGTTTTGGACTCACATTGCCCAGACACTGATCTTTACTACGCTTGCTTTCCTGGCTTTCAGACAACTGGCAAAAATCACCAATCCCGCTAACAGATAAAAAACCGTTTCCAATCTACAATGAGTTCCATCTACTATCGTGATTGCAGCAGCAGAGACCGGATGGTTCTCCGTGGTTGATTTGCAGAGTGCCGCATAATTTACTTTACCCTGTATTTGAATTTCCAGCTACAAATCTATATGAAAAGCAAACTTACGCATGTGGAACATGCGTGAGACAAGCGGTAAGAATGCCGTGAATACGTATGTAGCTTCTTTCTTTTGCGGTTCTTGATATAATAATTTTGAATGTCGAATACACGTACGAATCAGGAATGGCTGCACGATTTGAAAGCAAGCGGCTCCTTGCAGGAGGCTGCCATTGCCGACTTGCGCGATCTTTTATTGCGTGCTGCCCTTTATTTCTTCAGCCGAAATTTGAGTGACTTTGAAAAAGGGAATGGAGATGAAATATCGCAACGTGCGGAAGATTGCGCCCAGGATGCCCTGATCGCTGTGATGAAGCACCTGTCAGATTTCCGAGGGGACAGCAAATTCACAACCTGGGCATATAAATTTGCCATCAACACTGCCCTGATGGCTTCCCGCCATGAGCGCTGGAAAGGCGTCTCCCTTGACGCGTTGGCTTCGTCCGACGAAAACAACTTTTTCGAAGCAATGTTACAAGACAAGTCAGATGGAGCCGCCCCGGAGGAATCCGCGATGCAGGGCGAAGTCCGAAGGATTATTCAGGATGTGATTCAGCATGATTTAACGGAAAAACAGCGGTCTATTCTCTCTATGATGGTCTTCAATGAAGTTCCAATGGACGAAGTCGTGCGACATTTGGGTACCAACCGGAATGCGGTCTATAAAACGCTGCATGATGCGCGCCGCAAGATCAAGAGCCGGTTACAGGAACGCGGCTTCGAGGTCAGCGAAATGCTGAGTTTGTTTGGTGCGTCGAGGTAAGATTCTGGTAAGCTCGGCAACGTACTATTGAGGAGCAGCTATGAAAAGTAATCGTTTTGAACGCTGGCTACAAAACATCTATCACACCCAGGATGAAGAAATCTCGTGCTCCGAGTGCTTTGATTTGGTATCTCACTTCGTCGATGTGGAATTATCCGGTGCAGATCCCGTAGTCAGAATGCCCAAGGTAAAACAACATTTGGATCAGTGTGCCGCCTGCCGGACAGAATACGAGACCTTGCGCGACCTCCAGCGTCTTGAAAATGAGGGCAGGCTGCCATCGGCAGATGACTTACAGGATTTGATCCATTAAATTGATATTAATGTAATGCCGTCACGATCAGCGCTTCCAAAGGATTGGAAGCGCTTTTTGTTTTCGTAAGAAAGCTTGACCTTGTGCAACACATAAATGGAATATTCTCAATATGGCCGGCCGTGACTTTTAGGAGGAGACAAATGGTTCAACCAGACTTCTCTTACATATAGCGCGTTAGTTTCATGAAACGACAGCACGCACGATAATCATTCATTCTTCCAATTACCACCGCGCCCTGCCTCCTGGCCACAATCGAAAGCCGTCTTAAAGGGCGCGGATCTTTAGAAAGGAACCAAACCATGAAACAATTCCGATCGAAACTCTTCATGTTTGTCGCAGTGATCTTAATCGGGGTCCAGATACTAGCCGCATGCGCTCCCGGGGCGTCGACAACAGTAGCCCCCGGTGTCCCCACTCAGCCACCCACTTCACCAACTGAGATCATTCCACAAACAGGGCCAACGGAAGCCCCTTCTGCGATGCCTGCTGAAGCGGCCACGAATGCTGAGAAGGCGGATCCACTGGTCTTCCAGCAGGCAATGCGCAAACTCTGGGAGGATCATATTACGTGGACGCGCGTTTATATCATCAGCGCCGCGGCTGGCTTGCCCGACTCAGACGCCGCCGCTCAACGTCTGTTACAAAACCAGGTGGACATTGGCGACGCGATCAAGCCTTTTTACGGCGATCAGGCTGGTGAGCAGCTAACCACCTTGCTCAAGGAACACATCACAACGGCTGTTGATATTTTGAACGCTGCGAAAGCTGCTGATAATACCAAACTCGAAGATGCTAAGAAGCGCTGGTACGATAATGCCAATCAGATCGCGGACTTCCTCAATAAAGCCAACCCTGATAACTGGCCACTCGGCGACCTTCAATCCATGATGAAATCCCATTTGGATCTGACATTGGAGGAAGCCACAGCCCGCCTCAATGGGGATTGGGTCGCCGACGTTGCTGCGTACGATAAGGTCCATAATGAAATCCTTGAGATGGCGGATTCTCTTGCTCAGGGAATCATGAAACAATTCCCCGACAAGTTCATGCAGCAAACGGCTTCCCAAAAACAAATCGACTTAACCTTAACCATGAACAAACTTTGGGAGGATCACATCCAGTGGACACGCTTCTACATCCTTAGCGCCGCGGCTGGCTTGCCTGATTCAGATGCGACCGCCCAACGCTTGTTACAGAACCAGGTGGATATTGGCGAGGCGATCAAGCCTGTCTACGGGGACGACCCAGGCAATCAACTCACCTCCCTACTCAAAGATCATATCACGATCGCTGTCGATATTTTGAACGCAGCCAAGGCCGGCGATAACACCAAGCTTGAAGATGCCAGGAAGCGCTGGTCTGACAATGCCGATCAAATTGCCACATTCTTGAGCAGCGCCAATCCTGATAACTGGTCGGCGGACGATATGAAAGCTATGATGAAATCCCATTTGGATCTCACGCTGGAGGAAGCTACCGCTCGCCTCCATGGCGATTGGGCTGGAGATGTCGCAGCATATGACAAAGTTCATAACGAGATCCTTGATATGGCAGGCATGCTTACCAAAGGCATCCTTGGTCAATTCCCGGACAAATTCAATTAAGATCCCTCGCTGACGACAGGACTGGCAGATCCTACCGGTCTGCCGGTCCATTTCAAATGGCTTGTCTGGAATCCGTTGATAATGCCAGCGCTCTGATCGCTGTGGTGGGCCGATTGAAGACGGCTGATTGGAAGGGCCGATTTTCGTAATTATGGATACGGCACATTTGATCGTCTCGTATTACACTTGCAATAAGAAAAAGGAGACCAACATGAACCTACATGATGACCCGGATGATATTGAATATCGCAGTGCGGTGGAAGTTCAGGCGCGCAAAATTTCGGATGAGCAGTTTCATAAATTCGAGGGCTACGCTGCTGAAATCTTTTCTGCCTATGGCTTGGATTTGAACACCTCTGCCACGAAAGATACACCTCGGCGGTTTATTAAGGCGCTTTTCGATGCGACAGAAGGCTATGACGGCGACCCAAAGCTGTTACGTGTCTTCGACACAGAATGCCGGGGCGAACCCGACTGCCGCCTGAGCCAGGTCCTGGAGGGTCCAATCCCCTTTTTCTCCTTCTGTGAACATCATGCTCTTCCGTTCTTCGGAAAGGCCTACGTGGGCTATATCGCTCACGAAAACATCATTGGCATCTCGAAACTGACTCGCCTCGTCCGGCTCTTTTCAAAACGCTTTTCCGTACAGGAGCGGATCGGTCAGCAAATCGCCGATACTTTGGAAACCATGCTGCACCCTCATGGTGTAGCCGTTTTTCTTGAAGCTCATCATCTCTGCATGGAAATGCGAGGGGTACGCGAAACAGCCGCGATCACACGTACCACAGTCTGGCGCGGCAATTATGCCAATGATGCCTCTCTTCGATCCGAATTCTTTGTTGCCTGCGGGCTGCAGCGAGCTGATAGGCAATAAGGAGCTGCCATGCTAAAGGTAAAACGCGTTTACGAACGCGCTCAAGCCGGGGACGGAGTTCGCTTTCTGGTTGACCGGTTGTGGCCGCGTGGAATAAAAAAAGAAAAACTGAAGATGAAAGCCTGGCTGAAAGACGTGGCTCCGAGCCCTGACCTGCGGCGCTGGTTTGCGCACGATCCTCTCAAATGGCAGGAATTCCAGCGGCGCTACCAGGCTGAGTTGAAATCCAATCCAGACGCCTGGAACCCGATCCTGGAGGCAGTCAAAAGCGGTGATGTCACGCTGCTCTACAGTGCCCGTGATACGGAACACAACAGCGCCCTTGTGCTTAAGTCTTTTTTAGAAGAGCACATGAAGAAGTAGGAGCGATTTTCCTGACACGCCTTCGGCAGTGACGCCGGGCGCCAGCACGGTGCTGTCCGTCAGGACACACTTGCCTGATTTGCTGGGCAAACCACGGGCGGTGCCACCATGGTCCCCGACACTTGCACCTGGCGCAAGTGCAGGTGAGCGTAGCGAGTGGGAGGGAGTGCAGTCGCTTTTTAATGACCAAAGTCGTTGCTACAGTAACTTGGAATAATATAGCGGAGACCTTTCAGTCTCCGCTGTTGATTTACATATTCAGATTCTTTTGTTATTAATCTGGCAACCCTTCAATCATTCAGATGATAAGTATGATACGCGTTCTGGCAAGGATTCCCCCAGGCGATATGCATTTCACGGGTAGTTAAATCAATCACCATCGCCGAGATAGTGCTCTCCCGATCCAGTGGATCAATCCCGTCGATATTATGATTGCAGATCGAGTTCGGCAGGTTGACGTGATCCTTCTGGATCGCCTGCAACGTCTTGATCGTATGGGTGGAGTTCTGTCTCAATAAGCGGTTCGCACGGAAGTATCGCACACGTGACGAAATTAATTCCTCAGGTTCATGTTCGATCTCTTTCATGGTAGGGGTAAGGTAATGATTAGTATGGACCATATACCCATCCGTGCCGTGTAGAATGTCAAACTTACGCGACGAGACCTCGACGGAATATAACTCTCCATGATCGTCGGCCAGCATGTGGTTGTAGCCGGCTGCACGATGAGAGACAAGGACCCGTCCCAGCGCGCCAGATAGACGTTTGGATGCCAGCACGGCTCGGGATACCACCAAGCGTGGGATGCCCATGCGTGAATCATTCGGATAAACAGAATCAATGAGCTGAGCAATGCCATAAGCGTTAAATCCCACATTGGCCAGGAGCCCACCATATGTCATCGCCAGGAAGGGGGGTTCTTCCTTTGGCTTGGCGGAGATGACATACACATCCTCTTCGTCCTCGGGAAGCCAATCCTCGTTATGCGCAAGAAGAACGTGTCCATCGGCTGTGCGTTCTTCATTGACCGCGAAACTGGTGCAGCGCGTGAGATGGAGCGCATCCATCGTCACCGCTTCCATCACATTCAATACCACCACATCATCAAATTTGACGTTCGCACCCTTCGCAATCCCCTGCATTTCATCGATATATTGAGGATAACGCTCTTCGGCAAAGGGCAGATACTTGCGAGACTGGATCGTTGCCCCGCTCCAGGTAAGTTCCAGAGAATCATACGTTTGATCGATCAATCCATGTGCGTTCTCGATACTGTGCTGTATCTCATCACGCCGTGCTTCGCCGATCTGGCAACCCATTTCGTAATGAGTTCCAAATACCTCAATCAGGGGCAGAGGAGCATTATGAATGACCGTGTTGGGAATTGGTGTTTCTCGGAAAGGCATACTTCCTCTCTAAAATTAATCCGCCCCGTTGTTGCTGCGGGGCGGATTAATTATAACATGAGAGATTTTTAAGATTAGGCGGCGGGCGGAATCTGACCAGAGTCTGCCGGTGGAGTATAAACGGTCACCGCAGGCACCTGAACTTGTCTGGCTCCGAACCAGATTAGCACGGAGCCGCCGACAGCCAGCAACCCAAGTACGAAGAGGAGCAATCCGCCTATGCACGGGATTGAGCCGATCGCTCCGCCAACCAACATTACCAGGAAAGTGCCGAACCCAATCGTGAGGACAGGTGACCAGACTTGATTAATTGCTTTGGTAAAGCGCTGGCCAACCTCTGAACCCATCGCTACTACGCCGAATAGCCAGGCTAAAGGAATACCAACAAGAAGCGGCAAAACGGTAAAGAAGAGGGCAACTGCGCCCACGAATGATAACAACCCGATGGCGCCCGCCATGAGTGGCTGTGAGACTATGGTTTTTCCCGCACGCTCAAGTTGCGGCTGCCAAAACAGTGAGATCAGCATCGAAAATGCAGAGATGACGACTGCCCAAGAGATGATCCCGAACATTTGCGCAAACGGATGGTAATCGATATTAATGTGCGGAGGCTGAACGTCAGGTGCAGTGGGCGCCGTCGGTGGGATACGCGCGGGAAGCGTGATATTCGGGGCCGCGTTATTCACGATTTGACCTTCGACTTTTGCGCCCTCAGCCTGCTCTAATTGACCGCCAATCGTCACCAGGTCGCCCGTCACAAGTGCTGCCTTTTCGAGACTGACCTGCCCTCCCACCACAACCACGTCGCCTTTCGTCTCGCCGTTGCTCTTGACAGTACCGCCAATGACCACAAGATTTCCGTTCAGGTTGGCGTTCTCTTCAATGGTCACATTGCCGCCAAAGACGACCAGGTCACCATTGAAGGTGTCACCACTTTCTACGGTGTAATTGCTCCCAAAGATGACACGCCCACCGTCACCGGGATTGGGTCCCTGCGCGTACGCCGCAGTTGTCGGCACGAACAGCAGGGTCAGAAGAATAAATAGGGTAAAGAGTTTCAATGTGTTTTTCATAGATTACACTCCTCGCGGCACACCTCGCTGGGTGAACCGCCAGATTGATACAGACCATAACAAACCGATCCCGGCAAGTGCAGAGACCAATATCATCCATGCAAAGGGCGGCAGGACACCCGGAATGACACGCACCATCACTGAACCTGCCTCAGCTAACGCTTGTAACGTGGTAAAAAGAAAGACTCCCCACTCAATCAACGCCGTAATCCAGCCAGCAGGTGAGGTAAAGAAAGAGGCCAAATAGGGCCCGGCAAACCACATGAGCATTGCCAAGCCTCCCAACGTGAACAACACTGCTCCCCACAAGCGACGCCGGCGTTCAGCCGCTTTCTGGATTGCGAGCCGCGCCTGGAAGCGTACCGTAAAACCTGCGGCAGGTGAAACTCTCTTGACTGAATGCAAAGCCCTTCCCGTTTCAGCCAGCACACTGCAATACGTACATACTCGCAGATGCGCGTCCAGCTCGAGCTTCTGTTTGGGGTTTATTGGCTTCTCATCCAACAGCCAATCTTCAAAAGGCTGGTGATTCATAGACTCTCCTTCCGGCGCGGGTGTGAGGCTGCTCTTCCTGCCACATGCCTGCTAATGCACGACGCGCACGGTGCAGGCGGCTTTTGACGGCGCTGACTGTCAACTTTAGAGATTCGGCAATTTCGACTTCAGAATAGTCATACCAGTATCGCATAATGATGGCGGCTCGATCTGTTTCGTCAAGTTCTTTCAATAAGACTTGCAGGCGATCGCGATCTTCATGTTTAACGGATTCAGCTTCCGGGTCGGGTGAAGAGGCATCCGGGATCTCAAAGCTTGTACCATCGTCATTCTCTTCATCCATCGAAAACATGGAAAGCTTGCGCCGGCGCAGCCGGTCGATACAATAATGTGCACCAATCGAAAGCAGCCATGTGGCAAACGATCGACTTTGGTCATAACGATGCAAGTTCTGATATGCGCGCAGAAAAGTCTCCTGAGCGGCATCTTCGGCGGCTTCAGGCTCGCCTAACATGCGATAGCACAAATTGTAGACGTGCGTTTGATATTCTTCGACAAGCCTCGTGAACGCCTCGTCACTGCCTTGTTGAGCCTGGAGGACCCAGGCATTTTCATCATTCACTCGCGCTCCTTGTACTTTCTATACGCAGGCTAAAGCAAAAAGTTGCGCCCCTCCCCCAAAGGTAACCATTTAGGGGAGGGTGCCGAAGGTTGGAGGAGCTCAATGAACATGGCCCTCGCCACTTCCTTCGGGACCCAAAGCCCGTCGCCATTTCCCAGGCGAATTGGCTCGGATGGCAAATCCAATGGCAATCGCCGTAGTCAATGGGACGGCACTGATGAGACCCAGCGAACCAACCAGGGTGCGCACAATTTCCTCCGCGATAAACTCAAAATTGACCAGAAAACCGTAGTTTCCACGCCCCAGGGAGAACATCAGCAGCATCGGTAGCGAGGCACCCGCGTACGCCAGAACCAGCGTATTGACCGTCGCAGCCACATGGTCTTGCCCAATCCGCATCGCAGCCCGGAACAATTCCCGGAATCCGAGAGCTTCATTGGCCTGGCGCAGTTCAAAGACGGCCGAAGCTTGCGATATGACAAGGTCATCCAGTACGCCCAGCGCGCCGATGATCATACCGCCAAGCAATAACCCTCGCAGATTGATCTCGGTGTTGAGCATTTGAAGTAGAAAAAGTGCATTTTCATCCCCTGAACCTGTGAGTCGTGCGAAAAGCACAAAGATCCCCGCCAGAGTGCCGGTAATCAGCAGAACAAGGATCATGCTCACAACCGCCGCGTGTGTTTTGAGGTTCCAGCCGTAGGTCAGATAGAGCGTGACTCCGAGAAGAATGACTGAACCAATGATACTCACTAATACTGGATCTTCACCCACCAGGATGTGAGGAATAATATAGCCAATGATGACCAGCAAGCTGAAGACCATGCCAAGCAGGGAGCGCAATCCTTCCCAACGGCTAATCACCAGAATGACAGCCACAAAAATCGCCGTAATCCACAGAAGGGAGCTCGTACGCACAAAGTCCGCAAAGTAAACGGTCAACACGCCATCTGGGCGGGCGCCGACGGTGACCAGAATTTGGTCTCCGGGCTTGAGATAGACCGCGTTCGAAAGCACCTGTCTCTTGCCGTAATCCATTTCCATGGGAATGCCCTTGTACTCTCCCTCCAGCAACTCGACGCGCGCGACCTGATAGCGCTGAAGTGTACCTCCCAAATCAATTTCGCCTTCTCCAATAATCTGTGTTACTCGCGCCCGAACGGTCCCGGAACCGAAGGCAGACATATTCGCATGAGGCAAATTGACCTGTGTAAAGTATGGCCACAGGAAAAAAGCCGTGATCCCGACCAAGACGAGAGTGAGCAGCCAAAGAACAGGTTTCTTACTCACTGATCGCCGAATCCTATATCCTGTTTTGTAAGCATTTCCCTTTGGCTTAACTCTTCCAGGATTCTCAATAACAACCAATAGACCATCAGTTGGACGCCAACCAGGAAAATCAAGGCACTGCATACCATATAAAACCACAGACGACCGATCGCCCAACTCTGTGCACCAACGACCAGGGCGACAACTGCAATGGTCGGCCCGGCCAGGGTAGCCAGTAGACCCATCCAGCCGAATTGCCTGTCGAGCGGATTCTTGAAGATCGGCTTGCCAAATAACCCCTGATGGATAGGTTTCTTATAAAAGAGCGCGACCAGATAGTTGAACGTAATACCCAGGGCAATCAGGTTAACACCGGTCACCGTGGAAATCAAAGCGAGGAATAAAGCGGCCACTCCCCAGGGCGCCAGGGTAGTCACGCCATGAGCCCTTATGTAAAGGATCCACAAGAAGACGAGACTTGCAATCCCTAAGCCTGCCAGACCCAACAAGCCCAGTATTCGAACCGGGTTGTAAGAAAGCGCAGTCCAAAGCATGCTTTGCATGAAGACACTTCCATCGCGGATCACACTCAACTTGGAACGACCGACGCGTTCACTATATGGGATTGGAATTTCCCTGATCTTGATTCCCTCATGAACGGCGCGTGTGCTCATCACCGGCGTCAAATTCAAGCCATCTGGCAAGGGATAAACACGCTCAAGAATTTCGCGCCTGAAGACCCGCATTCCGCTGGCGCTATCTGTCACCTTTTGGCGACCTAATAAAGTCAGCAGGGTTGCAAAGAAGAAATTGCCGACCCGCCGTGTGAAAGGCATTTGGCTGTCTTCGCCAGCCATGCGGGAGCCGATCACGAGATCTGTCCCTTGCAAAGCGGCCTGACATAATTGCGGGAAATACTCAGGTGGATAGGTTCCATCGGCATCCAGGAATCCGATCAATTCACCACTGGCTTTGGAAAAACCCGTCTTGAGCGCCGCGCCATATCCCTTATTTTTTGGATGGCGGATCAGGCATACCCCGGGCATGCTCGCTGCGATCTCAGCCGTTCGGTCCTTTGAGCCATCGTCTACCACTAAAAGTTCCAGCCGCTCCACGCCAACCTTTTGTAAAGCAGATTCCACCGCAAGCACACGCACAGCAATCTCAGCAATGCCGTTTTCTTCATTGTATGCAGGGATAACAACAGACAAAACTGTCATAGATTTCCATCCTTCAGTGAATGATATATGATTCGATCGGGCTTGCTAACGTCAGTGCCATCAAACGTCTTGATCGGTTTCGTCGGGACGCCTCCGACGACGGTATGAGGCGGCACATTTTTGGTAACCACAGCTCCGGCTGCAATTACCGCGCCTTTTCCTACTTTTACACCATCCCTGATGATCAAACCTGCCCTCAGCCAGACATCATCTTCAATAGTAATACCTTCTGCCCTAACATGATCTTCGAATGGAATCATTGAACCTGCTCTGAATGCCTCAAATAGGCGACCGTCTTTTCCAGGCCCTGTTCAAGGGTCACAGTTGCGGTCCAGCCTAATTCCTTGGCCGCTTTCCTGGCATCCAGATAGATATGTCGCGTTTCCCCCACCTTTGCTGGACCATGTTGAATAGGCTGAGAATAGCCGGTAGCATTGGCTAATGCGAAAAAGATCTCATTGATCGAAGTGGGACGGCCCCATCCGAGGTTATAGATCCCGGGCTGATGATCCATGGTCACTGCCAGGTAGTTTGCATATGCGCAATCGCCCACATAAACGAAGTCCCGGGTTTGTTCTCCATCACCGTTGACGATGACCGACTCACCCGCCAGCATCTTTCCCGTAAAGATTGCAACAACCCCTGCTTCTCCATGTGGATTCTGCCTCGGACCAAAAACATTGGGATAACGCAATACCGTATATTTCAATCCATAGTTGACATAATACATGTAGAGGTAATGTTCCACAGTATGTTTGCTGGCGCCATACTGGCAAATTGGATTGACAGGATGTTCTTCATCACAGGGCAACCGTTCCGGCTCACCATAGGCGGCGCCGCCGGTCGAGATGTAAACAAAGCGCTTGACCTCGAACTCTCGGGCACATTCAATCAAATTGATGGAACCCAGAATATTGACATCTGCATCAAACAATGGTTGCGCAACAGAACGCCGCACATCCATTTGGGCAGCATGATGGCTGACATAATCAGGTCTCTCCGCTGCGAATACCTCCCGCACCTCAGGACTTCGAATATCGATTTGATAAAACTTCGCGCCTGGATTCAAATTGGAACGTCTTCCCGTCGAAAGATCATCCAAAATCACCACCTCATATCCCTTTGCAAGGAACAGATCTACAACGTGAGATCCTATAAAACCAGCCCCGCCAGTTACAAGTATTTTTGCCATTACGACTCCTTCTTTGATCAGCTCGATGTTCAACCGTTCGGCTGGGATTGTTTCCAAAGCGAAAGCTTCCATCGGGCGTTTTGCCGCCCGTCTCATTGACAGGTAAACTATTGAATTGCCTTATAAACCCAAATTTAGGCCTCAAGTTTACATGATTATGCGGCACTCCGTAATTATATTTTGATATGGAGAATCAGGGTTGAAGCAAAATAAGTGAAGAGTGGTTCGTACCATAACATGTCATGCTGAGGCGTTCGCTGCCGAAGCACACCGCACCTGCGGTTCGGTGCAGGTGTCTCTACCACGGGGAATGAGACCCTTCGGTCGCGGCGGAACGCTCCCTCAGGGTGACATAATTTTGGTACTTGAGAAAGCCATTGGTCATCGTGCTAATGCTCCCTCTCAGCAAAGAACTCCTACTATAATTACTTGTGAAACAAAATCTTCGTTTAACGCCAAGGCTTCCACTGAGTGCCACAGGGAAGGAATAACAATGAGCAAAGAATATTACGTCTACATTATGACCAACAAATCACGGACACTTTACACAGGTGTCACCAATGATTTAATGCGCCGCGTATACGAACATAAAAATAAGCTCGTTCAAGGTTTCACTAGCAAATACAATATTCAGTATTTGGTTTACTACGAATCGACCTCAAGCGTACACGCGGCATTGGTGCGCGAGAAACAGATTAAAGGGTGGCTGAGAGCAAAGAAGATTGCTCTTATCAATTTGATGAATCCGGAATGGAAAGATTTGAGTGAAGAGTGGTTCGTACAATAACATGTCATGCTGAGGCGTTCGCTGCCGAAGCATCCCTACCACGGAAAATGAGGCCCTCACCTACACTCCCCGGCGCTTGCGCCCGGGGCACACCTGCCTGATTTGCTTAGAGGCTATCCGCAAAATACCCTGGACATGTCATTCTGAGCGACCGCAGGGAGCGAAGAATCTCGTTTACAGCCATAATTCCACTTGGAAATGAGATTCTTCGTCGCTCCGCTCCTCAGAATGACATAGTGGTTACGAATTTACGGATAGGCTCTTAGCAAATTATGGGCGGTGCCAGGGAGTGTGAAGCTAAACGCTTCACGCGATTTGCCAAGCAAATCGGGTGCA
This sequence comes from Anaerolineales bacterium, assembly GCA_035298105.1. Classification (GTDB taxonomy): domain Bacteria; phylum Chloroflexota; class Anaerolineae; order Anaerolineales; family Villigracilaceae; genus Defluviilinea. The sequence goes on from DATGYJ010000596.1 coordinate 19,456, forward strand.
GGTGTCGGTCGCGGCGGAACGCTCCCTCAGGGTGACATACTCGGTGTATCATGACTTTCGGCAGTCCAAAAATAAAGACAGCCTCGCCCATGAAGGCGAGGCTGTCTTTTATGACGAAACGGGCGCTATCCTACGCGCTCAGGCATCCATGGCAGACGCTGAGACGGGTCGCCAGGCCGATAATGCAGTTCTGCCTGAATGCGGTGGCTTAACACCGTGATCATTTGGGTAATAGGTATCCCCTGCTCACAGGATTCCCGGCACATGCCGCAACCAGAACAGGATGCCAACCAGCGGCTCACTCGGATCAGTTCAGCGAATAACGGATGTCCATTCTGGCGCCCTTCGCCTACCCCCAACATCCCGGCAAGTTCACCGTCATACAATGGGCAGGCATCCAGGCAATCCGCGCAGAGAGTACAGCGGGCGAACATGGCTAAGGCTGCTGTCATATCTTCGGTTTCCAGCGTTTGACTTTTCATCAGGGCAGAGCGCTTTTCTGCTCGCTTATCGACGAGTTTTCCAACCATCATTTCCCGGGAGAATACCTGGTATTCCGTGGCGATGCCTTCCGTCACAGCTCCCAGCCGAAGACTTGAGTCTATCTCCTCATCGCGTGCAATCACCAGCAGGTCACCCTGCGATTCAATCCCGATCGTCCCTATGGTGATGTCTGCTCCTAGCGGACCAGGTGAATCACACATCTGGCAAGTTTGCCGCACCTCGTAGGGAATGTAACTATCCTGTTTGCCATAGCTCAATTCCACGTGGATCATTTCGGCATCTGCCTGGCGATTCGCAATGTGCCGGGTATATTCAGCCTCTGAGAAAGTACCGGGGCAATCTACGCTGATGACCACCAGACTCTCCTGATCATTTCCTGAAGAGACGGATTGGTAACAGACCCGGTGTCGTTTTCGAAGTTCCACCAGCGCCCGTAGCTCACAGGGCCGCAGGATGACGGCCAGATGGCTGGTTGGATTGTCTCTGACAAAATCCTGGATCATGGCAGCGGTATTATTCAGCATAACCGGTGCAAAGGGATTAACTTTTGCCAGGTCATCCGGTTGGGAAATGATTTGCGGCGAGGTCACAGCCTGGTCAGATGTTTCGACAGGGGCAAGCATGGCATCTAACTGAACCTGCTTCCACCAGACTGTCAGGAAATCTTGTAACGTTTTGGTTGCATTCCCCTCACGAACACGCAAGAGACGATTGACGTTCATGGAAACTAACCTCCTTTGCACAAAGCTGAGTGGATGGAACGAAAGAAAGTCTAATTTCACACTACGCTACACCCCATCGTTCGACATCCGCCGGTTAGCTGAAAATTGCTTATCAAACACCCTATCTAGGACAAAAAACAACCCTATTGAGGCAAAAATGCTCAATAATATGACAAAATCACTGTGTAACCGGGCGGAAAGCAACTTGTTCCCAGGGGCTCCCTCGTGCTATCCTGAAGTATGAACGTCTTATCCCGCTTGCTTGAACGCTACCGCCAATTCGCGCTTGGAATTTCGATCTTCGACCGGGTTTTGATAGGAAATTCGGTCATCATTGTTTTTGGGGCGATCGCCGGGACGATCATTACCCGCCAGATGACATTATTTGGAAATATCTGGCTGATCTTATTGTTTTCCTTTGTGGGTATTTTGATCACGCTCCTGGTCAACCGTATGATCATTCGTACTGCGTTGTATCCTCTCCATGAGCTGGGCGATGCCATTGAGCAGATAGATCGTGGACAAACCGATATCCCCGACTCACTAAAAAACTACAAAGACCCCGACATTCACCGTCTTGTGATCGCCATCGACTCGATGCTGGATCGCATGGCAAATCACACGAGCCAGTTGCGGGCAATCTCCGAGAGAGCTATCAACGCTCAGGAGGAAGAACGAGTCCGCATTGCCCGCAGTCTGCATGACGACACCGCCCAATCCATTTCCATGCTGATCATTCACCTGGAAAGATTAGGTAACCTAATTCCTGCAGAGCGACTGGATATAACCCGCTATATTATGGATGCTCAAAATGTGGCGACGAAGCTCCTGGAAAACTTGAGAAAAGTGATTTGGGACTTGCGTCCTTCCATTCTCGATGATCTTGGGCTGTTCTCAGCAATTCGCTGGTTTGCACGCACGAATTTGGAAAAAGGCGGCGTGCAGGTAGACTTTTGGACAGCCAGCGGTGGTTTGAGGTTGCCGTCGCACCTCGAGACCATGTTATTCCGCATTGCGCAGGAGGCCATCAGTAATATTCTGCGCCACGCGAATGCCGCCAAGGTTTCAATTCGACTTTGGACGGCAGATGAGCATATTTGGCTGGAGATCAAAGATGATGGCCGAGGCTTTGATATTCAAAAAACGACCGGGGAAGCTGTGGATCGAAAACAGCTTGGACTGTTGGGAATTCAGGAACGTGTGTCGCTGGTAGGCGGTGAAGTCAAAGTGGAATCCGCCCCGGGGTCCGGGACCTGCCTGCAGGTGTCCATTCCTCTGCCAATAGAAGAGTCAATGAATAAGGAATACTCGACATTTGCGCTTAAATAATCTCATTTTCAATTCATCAGTCATTTAATGAATGTGCCAGAAGGAAAGGTACGGCTATGACACCCAAGATCCGTATATTGATTGCCGACGATCACACCCTGTTACGCAATGGCATCTGCGCACTGCTGGAAGATGAGCAGGATATGGTCATCGTGGGGGAAGCGAATGACGGGCGTGAAGCTGTGAGGCTGGCGGGTCAGCTCAAGCCTGATGTAGTGCTGATGGATATCGCCATGCCCCTCCTCAATGGCCTGGAGGCTACTCGCCAGATGAAGCGCGAGCACCCCGAGGTCAATGTGCTGGTCTTGACTATGTACGATCATGAAGAATATTTTCGTCAGATGCTTGAAGTGGGCGCTTCCGGTTACATTATCAAACGGGCAGCCGCGACCGAGTTGGTCTCTGCGATACGGGCAGTCTATCACGGTGAAGCAGTTCTTTCTCCCGCAATCACACGCTTGTTGCTGGAAGATTATCTCACTCACGAGATCCACGCGGAAAAAGATGATCCCAATGCGCTTTCCTCGCGCGAAAGGGAAGTATTACAGCTCATTGCAGAAGGCAAGACTAGCCGCGAGATCGCTGAGATTTTGCACCTGTCGGTCAAGACTGTGCAATCTCACCGCACCAGCTTAATGCAAAAACTGGACCTGCATGATCGGGGGGATCTGATTAAATATGCTATTCAAAAGAAGATCATAGAGCTATAGCAAACCATGACAAAAGAGCATCCGAAACAAGGGCCGGCAATCCTCCTCACCTCAGGGGAAGAATATTGACGGTGAAGGTCTGCGACCAGGCGCTCCAATTGCCGGCGGCATCCTGGGCGCGTACCCGCCAGAAATATGTCCCACGTAGCACTCCAGGTGGTCTCCGATACGGTACTCGTTGAATAACTGAAAAAACGGGGCTGGAGAAATCCTCATCATTATCGATTTCAAACTGATATTTCACAGCACTGTTGGCAATAGTCCACCTGAACGTGGGAACGCCGCGCACGGAAGCGTTATTAGCAGGCAAGCGTGGAACAGGAGGCAAGGGAGACAAGGTGTCGATCGTGAAGTAGCGTGACGCACTCCATTCACCGGATTGACTCCCAATGTTATAGGCCCGAACACGCCAATAGTATTTGCCATCTGGCACTGGACTGCTGAACGTAAAGGTCGGCTCAGTGACAAAATGTGGATCTATATTTTGAGTAAAAGCACTATCGGTGCCAAACACGATTTCGTAGTGGTCCGCATTACCGACCTCACTCCAGGTAAAGCTTGGCAGCGCAGCACCCGCTAAATCATCATTTCGAGGCAGCAGCAGCACCGGTTGGGCGGGCACTTCGGCAATGGTATAGAACTCGCCCGTATTGAAGTTGCCGTTGCCCGCCTCTAAGCCGCCCAGCGGATTACCACTTTCATCGACAATGCTGTCATCATCGATGATATCCAGCCGGACAGTACCGTAGCCGTTGCCCGTATTCACGGTGACGGTGTAGGTATCGCCAGAGCCTGAGACATCGGTGATCGCTGCACCAGTTACACCCGTTACGGCCAGCGCAAGATCATTGAATGGCAGGCTGGCGTCCATGCCTGTCACCGGTTCAGAGAAAGTAACGGTGAAATGCACGTTAGTGAAATCAGCGAGGTTGGTATCTGCGCGTGTGATCGAAAGGACGGCCGGTGGTACGGTGTCCTGGCCACGGTAGATCAAGACGCGGTTACGGGTCAGATCGAGAACATATAAGTTGTTCAGCGAATCGAGCCTGGCTGAATAAGCGTGTGAGAAAAAATCCTTCAGCGAATTGTAAGGTAACGAGTTAGCCAACGGATCATTATAGATCTGTGGAAACTTGGTTCCAAGATAACCGTTGAACCCAATGATCATTTGGTTGTTCGAGTCAAAAACCGGTTCCCATGATCCACAGAGCGGATCATTATTGACACAGTTGGGCTCAGTAAAGCTTCCGTTTCTGCCATAGACTCGGCTGGCTGGGATATCAAACAGCGCGGTGGTCTGAGAAATAGGCAGATTGGCGACATCATATTCCAACAGCCGCCAGTTTCCGGCCACCTCCAGGTTGTGATCCGAGACGAAAAGGTTTCCGCGCCTGTCCAGGGTCAGCCCGCCCGGGTGGCATAACGAGTCCTGGCTGGGGGAAATGGGACGTGCATACAGGTCATCCGTATCTCGACCCTGATTGCAATGAGTCCCTATTTCCAACGTCGTCGGGTCACGTTTCTGACCGAGCACAATATCTACTGTCCTCTGCGGTGAACTGACATTTCGAATCCGAAAAACCCGGTTGTAATCGCGATCAGAAAGCCACAAGCAATCACAATCAGGCTGGTACGCGATTCCGGTCAAAACCAGGCTATCACCCGACCAGCTAAAGTTTCCACCTCCCAGCAAAGGGATGGGTGAGGAGATTTGAATAGCCGGTTGTGCGCCGGTTACCAATGGCAGTTGGTAAGCAAGGATTTGGGCGATCCCACTTCCCCCTTTGACCACCCAGAGCCTGCCGTGTGTGTCTGCCCGAAGCCTGCCATAAGCCGGATCCCATCTGGGGCGGGTGGTAAAGTTGGGCTGCCCTACGATACCATCTGCAGGAGGATAATTATTCGTGAGTTGGGAGGGGTTATTCCAGAACAACAACCTCGATTGATCCGAAATCACTAATTGGCTGTCGGTTACTTCTAAACCGGTCGGGTCCGTCATTCCGCGCGGTCCCAATTGGTTGAAAAAGCCATAATCATCTGCCTGCAAAAAGGTGGATGTCCAACCATAGCCGGGTGGGTTATACATCTGGACTTCCTGTGAACTCAACCCGGTCAACAGAATATCCATGTCACGGTCTATTCCCAACCCTCCATAAACCGGCACGATTGTATTCACACTTGGTTGTAGTTGCCCATTTGTCAGATGGAGGATCTTGTTCTGGTCACCATTATTGATCCATAACCCGCCACCAGGATCTAACTCCAAACCGCTTGGTTCCCCAATTCCACTGAAGGCCTGGCTGGCCGCCTTACCGTTCGAAAATGGAGGCGAAAATACCAAAAGACGCCCATGCGTGCCCCAGCCATCCAGGCCATCCAACACATAAACGTTGCCGGCTGCATCGACACGAATCGAACCAGGGTTATGCATCTGGTTCAATCCATTTCCCGATATGCTGGTTGAGAAATTCGCCTGTCCCAAAACCAGATCAGCGGTTCCGGCCGGCACACCGAGCGCGGCGCTATACGGAAATCGCAAGACCCGGTTGTTTTGAGTGTCGGTTACCCACAAGTTGCCACTGGGGTCAACGGCCACCCCAGCCTTAAGGCTGCCTACTTGAAGAGGGGCCGCAAGACATAGGCTCTTATTGTCAGGTTGGCCATAAGATCGGCCCTGGTTACATCCGCCATGTACAAAATCAAGCTGTCCCCAGACGTAATCCGCAGTGGTATCGCTGTTGAATGGATTGTTATAGCGCAGGACTCGATTATTGAAATAATCAGGATGATATAGGTTGCCCTGTGAGTCGGAAGCCATGGTTGAGTATGAGCCGCCCTCCAGGATACTGACGGATTCAGGGCGCAGCCCACACAGGCTATCGGCGCTTGGGGCCGGAAGATCGGGATAATGCTGAAATGCGCCGTCATGATTGCAAGCTGAAGTAGCGGGGGATGGCTGTCCAAGGATCAAGTCTGCCGATTTATTGCTATTCACGGCACAAGAAGAGCCGGGGCAGTCCGAATTTGAGGTACAACTTTGCCCGATCTGGCTGCCTGCTGCACACACCCCCAGCGAAGAAAACCCCAGGATTCGACTATTGCCGGCATCATAAACGTAAAGCTGGTTGGGGATTGTCGAACGATCTACATAGATTCCGCCAGGGTTGAAGAGCTTGTTTCCCACAACCTGATTAGGAGTGATCTGACCGAAATTGGGCTGGCCGATGACCACATCGGCCCACCAATCGCTAAGCACCCCGCGGACCGGAAGACCAGCTTCAGAGACAAAGGGTAATCCCTGTTGAGGGTTGCTATACAGTTGTTTCTGTTCTAAAGGAATATGGGTGGGCTGCGGTGTAGGTGTGAGTCCCCCCATACCGATTGGAAGCTCCTGATAAGCACTTGCTTCCACGGTTCTTGAATATGAAATGAAGCAGGCAAGCGGCAGCAGCCATAAGAGAATGATTTTTCGTTTCATTGAATTCCTCCTGACTGGTTTCCTTCGATTAAAAAAAACAACCAATAAGTGTCATGAAATCAGCTTGCCGTTGGCCTTGCTGTGCATACTAGACGTATTCACCCCTGACCAGGATACAGCGTGCCCCTCTTCTCCCTGGCTGGCATTCCCTCACTTATTTTGAAACTCAAATTGGGCCAAGTCTGATCACTTGGCCCAATCTTCATCTCTAAAAAAGCAGGCTATGAACGCTGCCAGGCTTGTCTCATCTGAGTGGAAGAATATTAACAGCGAAAATGTCTGACCAGGCACTCCAGTTGCCAGCCGCGTCCTGCGCTCGCACCCGCCAGAAATAGGTGCTGCGCAGCATTCCCGGTGGTCTGCGATATATAGCACGCTGGGTGATCGAAAGTACCGGACTGGAGAAATCGGCGTCGTTGTCAATCTCAAACTGATATTGCACAGCACCGGCTGCAGCAGACCATCGGAATATCGGAACGCCCCGGGCATTTGAGCCATTCGCGGGCGATCTCAGAGCAGGGGGCAACGGAGCCTGAGTATCGATCGTGAAAGAACGGGGAACACTCCACAGGCCTGGTTGATCTCGAACATCATACTCTCGAACACGCAAATAATATGTACAGTCCGTCAATGCATTGCTGAATGTAAAGGTTGGATCAGTAACAAAATAAGAGTTTACATTCCGGGTAAAGGCAGTGTCCGTGGCAAACAGGATCTCGTAGCGGGTAGCCTCAGGGGAATCGCTCCAGGTTAAGGTTGGCGTGGAGTTTATCGTTGTATAGTTATTTTTGGGAGGCCATACGAACGTCGGCCTGGATAGATTGGCTGCCATCGTATAGATCTCGCCTGTGCTGAACTCGCCATTGCCTGCTCCCGGCCCTCCCAGTGGATGATCAGCTGCGCCCTTGATGCTGTCGTCATCTACGACATCCAGACGGATTGCGCCGGTGCCTGTACCGGTATTGACTTTGATAGTATAGATCGCGTCAGAGCCGCTGACAGTGGAGACCGAAGAGCCACTGATATCGCCAGTGATGGTAAGACTGAAATCATCCATATCTACCCCTGTGACCGGTTCAGTGAAAGTAACGGTAAAGTCCACATCGGGCTCATTGCTTGGGTTTGCACTTGCGCGGGTCACAGATGCCACTGCAGGAGGTGGAAGTACCCGGTATGTATCTCCAAAAGCTCTGATTGTCACTCCACCAATTGTTACAAAGACCTCCACAGGATAAAGTCCCTCGGGCAGGCCCGGCAGTGTAAATGTAACAACTTGTTGTCCGAAACCATTCACATTAAATTGCTCAACGTCTGTGAAGGTTTGACCTGTACTGTCGGACAGTGTTATATCGATTGTCCCATAATTGGAAGTGTCAGCCTGATTGGTGACCGTTATAGACATCTCGGTTTCAACCTGAGATATGCTAATGGGGGCATACCCTTCCAGGGTGATGGGAGATAGCGCGGTAAATGTAGGCACATTTGAGAGTATATCTACAGCTTGTCCGCTCGTCGGTTCAACGAATGACATTTTTGCAGCCGGTAAGTTCAATGAATCATCCGGGTCAGCAGCATACCTGAACGTAAATTCGAATAGTTCGATATTGCCTGATGCAATGTTCTTTTGCCATGAAATCGCCGAACCATCACTCGTTGCAGTTCCATCTGTTGTCAAAATGGTGATCCCAGCCGGCAGGTTTTGTGTAATGCTTGCATCGATCGACCGGTTGAACGGATTTGCAACGTAGATTTCGGCCCGATACTTCTGGTCTATGGAGCTGCTGGTTACATAAGTAGCAATCGGGTTCTCGACCAGCACAACATCAGATGATGCCGCAACATTGGAATCGGACAATGAACCGGGGGACTCTGTGGACCAGGAGCCGACATTACTGAGGATTTGCGGATTCCAATACACTAATTTATTTCCTGCAAAAAATATGCCGGTACTGTTTGCGGCCAGGACATTAAAAACAATGGAGTCATTCTTATCTGGAGAACCACCGGATCCATCCTTTTTGTAATAGATGCGGATGGTCTTGCTTTCACCCGGTGCGAGAGCAACGACTTCGCTCTTCACCAATGGCATATAAGCCCAGGGTACTCGAAAGATGTGCGTGTTGTAACCATATTGCGCAATCACTTCAAATGTCGCTTCAGAAGCACTGGTATTTTGAATGTCAATCTCAGAGAAGGATCGATCTTCAACATAAAATAGACCGGAGGATTGACCCTGACTATAATTTCGGACTGCCGTGATCTGGCCTGTTACTGTCCGTGCCGGAAGAATACGATGGATTCGATCAAGACCCGTGGCTTCATTCTCGTAAATGGAAGTTGCCGACTCAACCGAACCTTTGAGAATACCCGGGACTTGGGCGAAAGCCAGCATGTCTGAATTGAATTTTCTGGCGTTAAGATAAAGATCGAAGCCATCTGTCAGACCATTTACCAGGATGTGCCCGGGCCCGTCAAAAGAGGTGGTGGCAAGCGCATCTGCCAGGAATTTCAGGGTGAAATTACCGCTCCAGGCATTTGATTCATGTGCATCTCGCACATTCTCGAGCAAAAAGGTCTGTTGGCGGGTGATGTCAGCAAGTATCACGGGGACCATGCTGCGCTTCCGCAGGTCTTCAATATAGGCAGCCTGTTGGCCGGCGCTCAGGGGCGGAGTAGACAAACTACTCAGATCAGCAAGCCCTGATTTGAGATTATTGATATCGCTACCTAACCAATTCCCGGCCTCAGTAAAACCACCTTCCGATGAGTTGATGTGTTGCCAGGCGTTAATAATGGCATCCTGAGATATATCTTGGGCTCGGGATTGCAGGTACTTCACCGCATAATATCGAAAGCCCGCGTTTAACACAGGCTGTGTCAAAACCGTATAGTCGCCAGATTGCAGCGCTTTTCTTACTGTGAAATTAAAGAGATCACGCGAAGCAGGATATTTGCTCAGGAAACCGTCGATAACACCATACCCCGCATCTTCGAGGCCGGGCAGGGCAAGCTGGACTCCACCCCGGAGGTTTTTGATTTCTTTCACGCCCTCACGCGTACCTGTAAACAGACCAAGCGCATTTAATGTCGTATTGACTGCATCTTCGGCGATGGCACCTCTGAAGTAATCACCCTGTTCGCCGGCGCTTTGGGCGTACGCCGCCACACGGTTAAGCGAATTAATTGAGAGGGTATTAAGGATATTTATCCGTTGACGTAAGGCCGGATTGTTGTCGGCAAACCGGATCAGGGGTTGTTGGGAGAGCCTTACATTATCCGTGACGTCCACCACATGGATTTGAGAGGTGCCCGTGAAAATGGAAGAGATCGCTCCGCTGGCTTGACCGTTTTCATCGGTAGCCGTGATGGGCTGAACCACTATGTCATTTCCGCCCCGATCAGATATTAGAATCACCTTTTTGTTTGCGACAGGGTTATGGTCTGTACCGATCAACGTAACCGTAACAGTTGCCTGCGCAATGCCGTCCGCCAGCACTGATGCCGGACTGATTGTTACCGTCGAAAGATCCGGGCTGACAACCGGCAAGGGGACCGGGCCGAATTTTACGATGAATAGATCAGAATTGCCCGCATAGGGATTGACAGGTTCTCCCCATGTACCCCAGCCATGGCCGCCCACGAACAAGTTAGCATTCCCATCCAGGGCTAGGCTTACAGAGTCTGAGCCTATGAAAGTGTTCCATTGCAGCACTCCATCACTGTTCAAGTCTGCAACAAACGATTGTGTATTTTCTCCAAAGGAATTTGTTGGGCTACCCCAGGTATCACTGCTATGACCGGTGATGCTTATCTCTCCGTAATCATCCAGAACCAAATCCGAGATCAAATCATCCCCAATTCCTCCGGGAAAGGTATTCCATAGCAGGTTGCCATTTGCGTCCAATTTGGCAACAAATGAGTTATTGGCCCCTTGAAATGGCGTAATCGGATTTCCCCAATTCGTTTCGCTTCTTCCATCAATATATATGTTTCCGTTTTCATCTAGGATAATATGAGAGGCAGAATCGATGCCCGGTCCCCCTAAAAATGTATGCCACAGCAGATTTCCAGATGGATCAATTTTTGCGATCAGGCTGTCCCACCCCCCTGTATGTGGATTGACCGGGCTTCCCCATCCCCAATGGCTGGATCCCGAAAGATATACATTACCGGCTGGGTCGACTAGGATATCTGAAACTCCAACTTCGTCGTATACATCCCCGTTGGGGAAAGTTGTCCACAATCGGTTCCCATCTGAATCGAGTTTGGTTACGAATTCCTTAAATGTGCAGCTGTATATATCACAGTCATATCCGGCGGAAGCTGCAACATAGATGCTGCCCAGCGAGTCGATGGTAAAAGCGCTGAAAACATCCCACCTTCCTTCTCCTCCCAGAAAAGTATTCCATAATAAATTCCCGCTGGTGTCCAGTTTCGCTATGAATATGCAACCCTCATAGGAGATTGGTGTACCCCAGTAAAAACAACCACCGCCATAATACGAGGATGCCGCCGGTCCGGCAATATAGATTTCACCGCTCGGTGCGGTCACAATTTTCATGGGATAGTCGTCAGATCTTATATCATTTCCCAGAAACGTATTCCACAGCAGGGTACCGTCTCGGTCGATTTTTGCAATGAACATATCCTGTTGAGATCCGCCATGGTGTGGATTAATTGGATCTCCCCATTCGGCATTGCTTCGGCCGGTAATATATACATCTCCGTTTTCATCAAGGATTGCATCGTCTATTTCATTTGATACCCCACCGAGAAATGTATTCCAAATCAAGGTACCATTTTGATCTAATTTTGCAACAACGACATCATAATCATTTAATGCTCCGCCATGCGGAATGATAGGATTTCCCCAGTTGTTACCGCTCGTACCTGCTACGATGATGTTCCCATCCCGGTCGGTCAAAATATTATGGATCTGATCCCAGGAACTACTCCCCAGAAAAGTATTCCAGGATACCGTCGATGAAGAAGCTGGTATCGATACACTGCCTGCAGGGTGAATCGTAGTGGCTTCCGTACTTTGAGGCGATCTTACAGGAACAAAAACCTGATCTTTGCCAGGCATCGCCTGGACCTGTCCGGTGCTCAAGGCCATCAGCAGGAAAAGATTGCTCAAAACTTTAAACGAACAATTGCGAATCATAAACCCTCCACTCAAAGAATGTCCCACCAGGAGAACCTTGAT
>DATGYJ010000597.1:0-17477 GCA_035298105.1 Anaerolineales bacterium
TGCCTTCCGCCGCCGCTTGAGCGGCCTGGAAATGCGGGTCAATCGTTTTTTCTCCATTTACCTTTTCGTCATCCTGCTTGGCATCATTATCCTGCCTCTGATTGCGTTATTTGATCAGGCTGCCGAGTTCTCTGGCAAGGCGTTGATCATTTCCACAACCAGTGCACTTCTGACTGCTGCCGCGTTTATCTGGGGATACTCGCCCTTTGAGGAACTGATCGATCATCGTGTTTTTCGTATCCCGCGCACCTCCAAACGGCTGCTGGAAACGTACTCCACTCAGATCACGACCAGCCTGGCGTTATCTGATCTGATACGTGTTCTGCGCGCAGAGGTTTTCCCCAGTCTCCTGATCCGTCAGTTTGCCTTTCTCCAATATGATCAGGGAGTTGTCAATGTACTTACCACAACGGGATTGAGCCCGGAGCAATTGCCCGCCAGGCAGGATGTGCCGGGACTGGTCGCCGAATCGGGTGTCTATCGTTCCCCCGAGTTCCTGACGCAGGACCAGTTCTATCCATGGGTACGCCTGATCCTGCCCCTCCGGCTGGGTGACCGGTTGATTGGCTTCTGGCTGCTCGGTCGCCGCGACCCTGATGATCTTTATTCCCAAAAGGAGATATCGGTCTTAAGTTCGCTTGCCAACCTGACAGCCATTGCATTGAATAATGTCCTTCAAACCGAGCAACTCAAGTCGATGTATGAGACCAATATCAGCCGTTATGAACAGGAGAAACTGCGCCTGGCACACGATTTACATGACAGCATCTTGAATGAGATGGCAGCCTTGCTTATCGGCGGTGATGCGCCGGTGCTGCCTCCCAATTTTCAACAGGCTTATGATGCACTGACGGAACGCCTTCGGGAGATCGTGAACGATTTGAGACCCCCCATGCTTGTTTTCGGTCTAAAGCTGGCGTTCGAGGATTTCGCAGAAACCTTACGGGAAAGAAATCAGGATTCGGTGACAATCCAGGCCGATATTCAGGCGGATGGCGACTGGCGCTACCCGAATGTTGTGGAGAACAATCTCTATCGCATTGTGCAGGAAGCCTGCGAGAATTCCCTGCATCATGCTCGCCCGAAGCAGGTCCTGATCTTCGCCAGATTCGATCAGGATCAGATCCTGATCAGGGTTGAGGATGATGGGATTGGCATTGCCCCTGAAATCCGGCTTAATCTCAATGACCTGCTCACCAACAAGCACTTTGGCCTGGTTGGGATGCTTGAGCGTGCGAGTTTGATCGGCGCGGAACTGAGCCTCAATTCCTTGCCGAAACAGGGAACGCGGATCCAGTTGTTATGGAAATCTAGAGAGCCTATTTGATTGTTAAGGTTCAAGGATGTCAACAGGCCGCTTTGCAGGCGAATCTGTTTTGATAAAGACCTTATACAAGTGAGTGGGATCAAAATCCATAGGCTTTTACTTGAATGTTCTTAAGTGCTTCTTGAATCCAGGAATTTGTCAGTGAATAAATTCGGCGAAGCCCTTCGTATATTTCGACAGCTTAGCAACGACCCTGATCGCCATCAGCGTCGTCTTTCGCAGAGCCGCTTGGGTGAATTGATCGGTCACCAGATGGAAGACCGCGGCTTTAGTGGCGCGGCAGTCAGTGACTGGGAACGAGGCAAGAGCAAGCTCAGTGCTGAGGACCGCCACGTATTGCTTGCCCTCATCAAGGTCCTCCATAAGTGCGGCGGTTTACCCACTCTTCAGGGTGGCAATCAGTTATTGGAGGCGGGAGATTATCGTGCTCTCAATAGGCAGGAGGCAGCAGACATCTTTGGAGAGACCGCGGCTGGATTAGAAGCTGAAAAACCAACCTCCAGGCCATTTGCCAGATGGCTTTTGGAAGCCCTTTTTGAAGACTGGGAATCCATATCCGTTCAGGCACAGACAGGGCCACAGCCTTCCTGGCCGCGCACGCTCGCCGCGTTCATGCGGAAAGCATCTGAGCATTGGTCAATATCCTTTACAACGATCCTGTGGATCTGGGTCTGGTTATTTGCCTGGTGGCTGACTGCACCGTCCTTGCGCTGGCCGTTTGCGGATCGGGATAGTGCCTTGCTGGCAATTGGAACATATGTCACCGGGACATTGATCGTTCCCCTTCTGGTTGGATTACTGATCAACACAAAAAACAATGAATACTGGCAGCGACACGGCCTGGCAAATTCGGCCCTCCTGCGTCTTTATACCTATCAAGGTGCCGGGATCGGGTTTAACCTGGGTTACTTTTTTGTTTTCCCACTGATACTTACCAGATATTACCTGCAGCTTGAGGCCTCGCTCTGGCTTGAGTTTGCGGCTGTTACACTGGGCTTGCTCCTGGCGAATATGTCGGCGCGTGTCGTTCCGCATAATCTTTGGCTCGCTTATGGTCGTTTGCATTTCGCCGATGGTGGAATATTTTTTGTGGTCGCGTTGCTCGGACCGCTGTGGGGAATATTCTTTCTGGAGTATTACCCTGTTCTGCTGACCCCTCTCTTAGGAAGCCTCGTAATCCTGCTGGCACTTACATCATTCGTAGTGATTGCAGCGCGACAGTCCAGGAAAAAAGCTTGAGGCGTAGTGCGCCTATTCAAGGAAGAAACCAATTGCGAAATTTTAAGCCAAGCGCAGGATTGATGATTGAACATGCGTGCTATAATCGCGACCAGTTCAATGGTTATATAGTTTCGTAGTCTTATTGTCAACACTGAAGCATTCAACTCATCAGCTACCGAACTATCCAACTCCCCAACTACAAAACTAACATGTCCTTCGCACATCTTCACGTTCACACCGAATACTCCATGCTGGATGGCTTCTCGAATATTAAGAAGCTGGTCAAGCGCGTCAAAGAACTGGATATGCCCGCCGTGGCGATCACGGACCACGGCACGATGTTTGGGGTCATTGATTTTTACAAGGCGGCGAAAGAGGCAGAGATCAAGCCGATCATCGGTGTGGAAGCGTATATGGCGGCGCGCGGGATGACCGATCGTGACCCGAAGCTGGACCGTTCCTCCTACCATCTGCTTTTACTTGCCGAGAATCAGACAGGTTATAAGAACCTGCTCAAGATTTCATCGGCTGCACAACTCGACGGCTTCTATTACTATCCGCGTATCGATCGGGACTTTTTAGCATCTCACTCCGAGGGGATCATCTGCACGTCCGGATGTATGTCGGCGGAAATTCCCCGGGCATTATTGAATGACAACCCCGAAGAGGCAGTCCGGCGCATGAACTGGTATTACGATGTCTTTGGGCCAGACCGGTTCTTCGTTGAATTGCAGCAGCACAATATCAGGGAGATCACAGACCTCAACCGTAAATTGGTGGAGATGGGCACACGTTATTCTGCAAAATACATCGCCACGAACGATGTCCATTACATCAATCCGGACGATGCGCGCTTGCAGGATATTCTGTTGGCGATCCAGACCCAATCGCTGCTTGCCGACCCTGAACGGATGCGCATGACCGATGACTCGTACTATCTGCGCACGCCGCAGGAGATGAGTCAACTCTTTGCAGAAGTGCCTGAAGCATTGAGCAACACCCTGCTCATTGCCGAACGCTGTAACGTGGACTTAAGTTTCAAAGGTTACCACCTGCCTGATTTTCCTGTCCCGGAAGAGTTTACGGCAGAGACGTACCTTCGTCATTTGTGCGAAGAAGGGGCCAGGAAACGCTATGGGGTTGGCGCGACCGGCGGACGGGTCCGGGAACGGATCGATTACGAGCTTGGCATTATCAACAAGATGGGCTTCGACGCCTACTTCCTGATCGTCTGGGATTTATGTCGCTATGCGCGCGAGAACGGGATCTGGTACAACGCACGCGGTTCCGCTGCAGGTTCCATTGTCGCCTACACCTTGAATATCACGATGGTCGATCCACTCGAGCATGATCTTATCTTTGAGCGCTTTCTCAATCCGGGCCGGATCTCGATGCCGGATATCGACCTCGACTTCCGGGATGACCGCCGCGCCGAAATGCTCGAATACTGTACGCACAAATATGGCAGCGATAAGGTGGCGCAGATCATCACCTTTGGCACGATGGGAACGAAAGCGGCGCTGCGCGATGTGGCCCGTGTCATGGATATCCCGCTGCCTGAAGTTGATCGGGTTGCCAAACTGGTCCCGTTTGTTTCGGGGAAACAGGTCACCATGCAGGACGCTATGGCGATCCCTGAGTTCAAAGAGATCTATGACTCACAGGACTATTTGCGTGAGTTGATCGACACGGCGGCAAAGATGGAAGGGACGGTTCGTAATGCTGGAACCCATGCCGCCGGTGTGGTGATCTCCGATCAACCGATCATGGAGTACTTGCCATTACATCGCCCCACGTCCAACGCGGAAGAGACGCCCATCAAGACCGTGACGCAATTCGAAATGGGCATTCTCGATTCGCTTGGCATGTTGAAAGTGGACTTCCTCGGGCTGATCACATTGAGCGTCATGGCGAAAGCCTGTGACATGATCGAGAAGCGGCATGGGATCAAATTCGATCTTAGCAATATCCCGCTCGACGACCCCAGGTCTTTCGAGCTGATGGGCAATGGCCAAACAGCTGGCATATTCCAGGTAGAAGGGGGAGGGCTGACGCGTTACCTGGTCCAGATGAAGCCCAAGACGCTGGATAATATCATCGCCATGGTGGCGTTATATCGCCCGGGACCCATGGCATTCATCCCCGATTACATTGCGCGTATGCACGGTGAAGCCGAAGTGGAATACCGCCATCCGCTACTTGAACCGATCCTGAAAGAGACTTATGGGATCACTGTCTATCAGGAACAGATCATGTATACCGCCATGAACCTGGGCGGATACACTGCCTCTGAGGCAGATGATCTAAGGAAAGCGGTAGCAAAGAAAAAGGCAGAAGCCCTCCTGAAACACAGGGAAAGATTTGTGACAGGGGCTGAAAAGAGAGATATTCCCAGGGAAATAGCCAATCAAATCTTTGATGACTGGGAAGCGTTTGCCCGGTATGGTTTTCCGAAGGGACATGCTGCCGATTACGGCGTCATTTCGGTTGAAACCGCCTATCTCAAAGCGCACTATCCTGCTGAGTATATGGCAGCCCTGATGTCGGCTTCGGCGGGTCAGACTGAAAAGGTTGCCTGGTACGTTGCCGATGCTCGCAGCATGGGTGTGCCTGTGCTTGCTCCCGAGATCAACGCTTCCGATTGGGATTTTGCCATCGAAGACATGGATGGCAAGCCCAATATCCGCTTTGGTCTGGGCGCGATCAAAAACGTGGGCCAGGGCGCCGTCGAGTTGATCATCGCAGAGCGCAGGGAGAATGGCAAATTCAAAAACCTGAATGACTTTGCCAGGCGGGTTGACCTGCGGGCAGTGGGCAAGCGGGCACTCGAATGTCTCATCAAGGTCGGTGCGATGGATGCGTTCGGCAACCGGGCTGCGCTGCTGGCTTCGCTTGACCGCCTTGTGTCGATCAGCAGTAATCACTTCCGTGCCGCCGAAGCGGGGCAAATGTCGCTCTTCGGTGAGATCACCGGAGTGTTGGAAGACATCCAGCTTCCCGATGTCAGCAACGTGGATAAGCGTGAGATGCTGAACTGGGAGCGTGAGCTCATTGGTCTTTACGTCTCCGATCATCCGCTGACACCTTATCAGCAGACCTTCGCTCAGATCGTCAGTTATTTCTCGGGCCAGCTTAATGAAGCGCAGCATGAAGAGAAGGTGCGCGTGGCGGGTCTTATTACGGCGGTGCGGCCTTATACAACCAAGACCAACAAGCCGATGGGTTTTGTCACGCTCGAAGATATTCAAGGCAATATCGAGCTTGTGCTGTTCCCGAAGACCTGGCAGAAGACCCATGAACAACTTGCGGTTGGACGGATCATTATCGTCGAAGGGAAGGTAGATACCGGTAGTACGCCGCCCAAAGTCCTGGTGGATGAAATTCGGACGGAGATCAAAATCCTTGAGTCATTGGATACCCCGGTCAGGCCCAGCGCGGACGCTTCGACTGCGCCTATGGCTCCGCTCAGCGCGAGTAATCTGCCTGCTCCCCAATCGAAAGCTGCTCCGGTCGTTTCAACCGCTCAACCGCCCAGGCAGGCAGCTCCTCCTCAAACGAATGTCCCTGGAAAGCCAGAGGTCCCAGCCTCCGTGCAGGGAGTTGCGGAAAAGCCTGCCCCTTACGTGAATCAGAAAGTTTCGCCTCCTGTGGCAGGGGGTTGGGATGACATGCCGCCCCCGCCGGATAACTTCCCTGAGGATTGGGATACGCAATGGCAGCCATCGTTTGAAGAAGCCTCCATTGCCGCACGTCCTGAGCCCAAAGGAAATAATCCGCCCGTCAATAAGCCGCGTCTACAGCTGGAATCTGTTGAGGTCGAGATTGGCTCCCATGAACGCGAGCACATTGAGACCGCGCACGAGGTATTAGCAGTCCATCCCATCGAGACCGTTCAAACACCCTCCAATGACATCCTGCCATCGTTGTATATTCCGCTCGCACAGGAGGAAAAGGACAAGGATCATCCTCCGCAACAGATCACGGTGTTCTTGCGCTCAACTGGCGATAAGGAGCGTGACCGGCGCCGCATTAAGACGATCTTTGGGACGCTGATTTCCTTCCACGGGCGCGACCGGTTCAGTTTTCAGATTTTTGAAGAAGGGCAGGGACATCTGATCGATTTCCCGAACGATACCACCCGGGTCTGCAATGAGGTGCTCGAACGCCTGATGAAGCTGATGGGGGAGGAGAGCTGGCGCGTGGAAGAGATCACCTTCCAGTAGGGGCGACCCTGGTGGTCGCCCTGGGTAAGGACATACCCCTTCGGGGCACTTAGCCTTACCCTTACGTGTTTCATCCCCTATGCTCATATTTCTAATTCTTCCTGCTTCTCATCGCGAATAACAAGCGTCTACCGTCCCGACACTCCCCGGCACTCACCTGCACTCCCCGGCACTTGCGCCCGGGGCAAGTGTGAGGCTTGCGCCTCAGCGCAAGGTGCAAGTGTGCGCCCGGGGCAGGTGTGCACCTGGCGCACACCCCCTGGCACCGTACGCCAGGACAGGTGTGCCCTGGCGGGCGGTGCCAGGGAGTGCAGGTGAGGTTCTTGGAGCCAAATATCAAGTAAGCATGTTCCGAAAGATTTACTATGAGTGCCTGCATTTATAAGGCCAACCTTCGGGACGTTCTCTACTCTCTCGCAAACTCGTTCACTCAGCAGTTCAATAGCATCCCCTTTGGGGACTGCCGGATGAACGAGGGCCATATCACCCTGCCTGCTTCTCAGAGCGAATGACAAGCGTCAGAGCACTACAGGATCAGTACAGGATGAGTACAGGATTACTACAGGATTGTCGAGAGGAATATGGGGGAGAAGGAAGTGTGCTGAGAATCCCCCGACACTTCGCATTCTTTGCGTTTCGGCACTTAGAAGACCCCGCTCGACCTTGAAAAGTTCCCGTTTCTAACTAGGGTCTTCTGGAAGTCGAAAATGAGTCCGCGAATCCTTCGACACTCCCTTTCGTCGCAAGACAGGTTTACGCCAATACCCTTGCTTTTATGTTGTCAGTGTCGTCCTCACTGCATTACACCTCTCACAAGTTGTCCGCTCGCAGAGCAAAGCCAGCGGATCCTTCTTAATCAATTCCTGCACGACCTCAAATAAGTTTTGCAGTGGAACAGCCTGAACGAAGCCTTCGCCTATATTTACGCGACGAGTAATGTGGCTGAGGTATGGCTCAATTGCCTGAAAGCCCAGCGAATCTCCCGGATAATTGGGACACTCTACCACCCGGTCGCCCACCAACGCCCAGCGGACGAATTGTTTGCGCCCGGCGAGTTTCTCTGCATAATGGATGCTCGTATTGACGGTATGGTCGACGTTAATAAGCACCACCCAGCCATCCTGTTCAGCCAGGGCACCAAGCGGTGCCATCGGTTCGTAGAGGGTTTGCGTAAAAAGCGTGAAATCGGCGTTGACGCCGGCAAACGAAAGAATAGGATGGGCTGTCCTGGTTGCAGAAGGATGGTTGCGCAGCGTTTCAGGCAGGATGCCCATCATAGGGTCGGCGCGCATATCCTGCTGAAACGGCTCAGCCAGTTGATTCGTGGTGTGTCCACTGCCGTACGTGATGCCATTGTTCGGCGGACCGACATCCGGAATGATCTCGGTCTTGTAGGTATGGGTTGGCATGATCACGCTGGCAAACGAAGCCAGCATTGCTTCCAGGACCGCCTCGGCGCCACCCTGAATATAACCAAAGGGTCTCAATGAGGCATGGGCGATCACAGGCTTGCCGGCCAGGTCGAGAGCCTCAAAAGAGGCTTTTAGTTGAGTGTGGTCGAGCATAATAACCGTTCGCTAGTCTCCTGGTTGAAAAGTGGCAAGGATTATTTTCCTGTCCAGGCCGGTTTACGTTTTTCAACGAATGCTTTCATGCCTTCCTTTTGATCTTCCGTGGCAAATAAGTTATAGAACTGCTGTTTTTCTTCGGCGAGACCATCGGAGAGAGGGCGCTCGAAGGCCTGGTTGATCATCTTCTTGGCAACCCGTACGGCAATCGGTGCCCGCGAGGCAATTTCTTCTGCAAGCTTGAGCGCTTCCTCCAGATAGCTTTCTACAGGTACAACGCGGTTCACCATCCCAAATTGATAAGCTTCCTGGGCCGTGACCTTGCGGTCATTGAGGATCATCTCCATCGCGATCGCTTTGCCAACTGTGTGGGTAAGACGCTGGGTTCCCCCGGCGCCCGGGATCACCCCGATATTAATCTCCGGCTGACCGAATTTGGCCGACTCGGAAGCTATGATCATATCGCAGGACAGAGCCACCTCAAATCCGCCTCCCAATGCCCAGCCCGATACGGCGGCAATGACCGGTTTCTGGATCGTACGGATCCTGCCAAAGACCGCGATGTGATCGTGATCCATCATCTGCTGGATGGATTTATCTGCCAGTTCTTTGATGTCTGCCCCTGCGGCGAAGGCTTTTTCATTCCCCGTGATGACCATGGCGCCGACAGCCTCATTTTTGTCAAAGGCTTCCAGGGCGTCCATGAGTTCGCGCATCAGTTGATTGTTGAGCGCATTCAGCGCCTGTGGGCGGTTTAGCCTGATCAGTCCAACATGCCCACGTGTTTCGGTCAGGATCATTTCATAAGACATAAGTTCTCCTTATGTCATTGCGAGCGCAGCGAAGCAATCTCCTCATTAGCAGGGATTGCTTCGTCGGTGTGGTCTCGGTACAGTCGAGAGCAGCATTCGGCTTACTCGACCAGCACCTCCTCGCAATGACATATGCATGAATTCTACACGAGAACAGAAATTATGCTACGATTGCACGAATGCTTCCCTCAAGGTACATCCTATCTTTATGACCACACTCGAACAAACTGCTGACAAACTGGACTTCAAACGGATCCTGCCAATCCTCGTCATTGTGCTGGTTGACCTGATGGGACTTTCCATCATCATTCCTCTTATGCCATTGTTCGCGGCGCGCTTTGGTGCGACGCCGCTCATCATCGGCATTCTGCAAGCCACTTATCCGCTGATGCAATTCCTTGGCGCTCCAATTCTTGGGCGTCTCTCTGATCGCTTTGGACGCAAGCCCATCCTGATCGCCAGCCAGATTGGAACGCTGGCCGGATTCATTCTCCTGGGTTTTGCAAACACACTCTGGCTGTTGTTCCTCTCACGTATTATTGACGGCCTTTCGGGTGCGAATATTTCTACTGCGCAAGCCGCGATCGCAGATAGCACCAATGAGAAGACCCGCACGCAGGGGTTGGGGCTCGTCGGCGCGGCATTTGGCGTGGGTTTCATTCTCGGTCCGATCATTGCCTATCTTGTGCTTCTCGCATCAGGCGGGGACTATCGAGTGGTTGCCCTGACCGCAGCCTTTTTCTCGCTGATATCCATTCTACTGACGACGTTCTGGTTCCACGAAACACATCATGACGATTCACCGGCGACTTCTGCACTGAAATCACCATTTCGCTTCGCGGCCATGTTCGAAGCATTGCGCCGCCCCACGGTTGGTTTTCTTTTATTGATCATGTTCTTTTATCAAGTCGCGTTTGGCGGCTACGAACAACTCTTCTCGCTCTTTACGCTAACCCGTCTCGGTATGGACGCGACTGACACGTCGGGTTTGTTTGCGCTGGCAGGCATCTTTATTGTGATCGTTCAGGGTGGGTTGATCGGTCGCTGGTCCAGAAAAAAGGGCGACCGTTGGTTGGTCATTTTGGGAGTTTCAGCGCTTGCCATTGGTCTGATTGGAACATCCCTGACACCACGTATCCCGGTGCCGTGGTACCGCGAATCGAAAGTGATGGAGAGCCTGACAGGTAATAGTCAGGTTCATGTCTCGGCCCAGAATATTAAAGTGACGCTGCCGGATGAAGCCAATAAGGGCTGGTTTGGGATTGTCTGGCTGCTCATCGCCAGCTTTCCTGCCGCATTAGGAGGCGGGGTCTTGCATCCTGCGGTAAATAGTTTGATCACCAAATCGTCTGATAAGCGTGAAGTGGGAGGCATGTTAGGAGTTTCTGCCGGGTTTTACAGCGCGGCAAATGCCGTCGCCCCACTCTTTTATGGCTCACTTTTTCAATGGCTGGGTGCTCCTGTGCCATTCTTCGCAGGTGGGTTGATCCTTTTGGTCTTGTGGCTGATTGCACCCAAAGCGATTCCGAAATCATCAGGAGATAAAGGATGACCCTTGCCGCGAATATTGTCATCGCCGTGATCGCAATTTTGCATCTCGGCTTTCTGGTCCTTGAGATGTTCTTATGGAATCACCCGGTTGGCAGAAATATATTCAAGATGACAAAGGAAGTCTCTGAGTCTTCCGCTGCACTGGCAGCCAACCAGGGTCTTTATAACGGCTTTCTGGCGGCGGGCCTGATCTGGGGATTGATTTCCGGTGAATTCTCGGTAAAGTTATTCTTCCTGAGTTGTGTTCTCATTGCGGGGATTTTTGGCGGTCTGACTGCGAAGCGATCTATTCTATATCTTCAGGCGCTCCCTGGGTTACTCGGGTTGGTATTCCTTTATCTCTCCATGAAATAAAGGACCTGCAGGTCAACCGTTATTATGAATCGGTCACGTTTGATCAAGCTGTCTACCATTGCTGGCATGATCGGTCCTATGGTCTTTGCCGTGATTGTGACGGGACTGACCTTTGCCGAAGCCGGTTTCATGCGTTCGATTGGCTGGGAGCCATTTGGCAATGTTCTTGATTGGCCCAGTGGACTTGCCATGGGGCCGTATGGTTGGATGATGACCATCAATTTTTTCATTTGCGGGGCAATGATGGCATTCTTTGCTTACGGCCTAAAACTCGCGCTCCAGGATAAATGGGCGACCACCTTTTTGATGCTGGGGGGCTTTGCCATGATGGGGCTGATCTTTACAACAGATCCGACAATTCGTTCCTACCCAAAAACCTGGCATGGCTTCTTGCACGACTCATTCTTTGCGATGCTCGGTATCATGCTTATGTTGGGAATGCTCCTGCTCGGACGTGTCTTTCAGAAGAATGAGGAATGGAAGAATTTATCAATTTATACATGGGGCACCCTTGTGCTTGTCATTCCCACGTTTTGGCTCAAAGGCCTGGCGTTTTATATATTCCTGGCTGCAATATTGATCTGGAGTGAAGTGATTGCCTGGCGATTGAAGTCAATCACAGATAATTGACTTTGTGAGAAAGTTTCTGTATAGTATTGTATCGGATGTCCGGAGGAGAACCAAAATGGCCACAAATCAAGCAACCGTTCAGGACAAACCCTTGAGTAGCCCGGAGGAACTCGAGCAAGCCAGAGAATATTTCAGGGATAACGATACTTTGCTCACTCCCCCGATCATGCGCGCTGCCTACTCAGACCGCATGGCATGGATCCTCTCGTGCATGTCACATCTGGCTTATGACAGGTTCGAAGATCCCCAAAACCCAAAAGTCCGTGAACTTCTCATCGCCAAGCTTGCAGGCGGTGGCTTCAAGCTGGTCGATACTTTCAACTCAGACGCGACCGATACGCAGGCATTCCTGGCAGCCAACGGCGATTATTCTGTTCTGGCTTTTCGAGGGACCGAAGTTACAAAGAAGAAAGATGTCCTGACAGATGCCAGGGCGACGAAGATCTCGGTTCTCGAAGGCCGGGTGCACAGCGGTTTTCGAATTGCCTACGACAGCGTCAGGCCGGAGATCGAGAAGCGTCTGGCAGAACTGGATGAAATTCCCTTATATATTACGGGTCATTCTTTGGGCGCGGCGCTTGCTACCGTTGCCACCCAGGAACTTGAAAATAATCCTCTCTTTAAACAACGCATTGCAGCCTGTTATACGTTTGGAAGTCCTCGAGTTGGGAATAGCCAGTACGATAAAAGTTTCAAGGCTCCCATATATCGCATGGTCAACACAACTGATATTGTTACCGTGATTCCCTTGCTCGCCATGGGATATATCCACATTGGCGATGTCCGTTTCCTGGGGCGCAAGCCTGGAGATATGACGCGGCGAGTGCCTGTACTGCGGCTGCTCCTCTTTCTGGCAGCATTCATCCGTCTATTCGGACCCTGGGTGGGAGATCATGCCATCGTCGAGTACAAGAGGAAGCTCGAAGCAGTTGCCGAAAAGCGCAACCCTGTTATGCACAGACATTAATTGATGAATATAAACACCAGACTTGCTAGTAAAGCAAAGTCTGTCCATCGAACAAATCCGGTAAATCGCTTGTACTTTTAAGAATAAGATCGGCCCCCAATTGTCTTAGCTCATTCTCTTCGCCAAACCCGCACAATACACCTACCGTCTGCGCACCCGCAGACTTGCCGGCGCGGATATCCACAGTCGTATCGCCGATCATGAGGCATTCCTGAGGTTGAATACCCAGCTTTTGTGCGGCGAGCAGGATCGGATCGGGATAAGGCTTGGTGTGCGGGGCAGAGAGACCTGTGATGATCACATTGAAATATTGGCACAAATCGAATTGAGTCAGAAAGCGCAGCGTGCTTTTCTCATCTCGTGCACTGACAACCGCCATCGGGTAGCGCCCCTGCATGTATCCCAGCATCTTATCCACCCCGGGCACGAGCAGGAATTTCTTCAATGTATGGGCGCGGTGACGGTTCATCCAATCAATCAAGGCGGTCATTTCGTCGTCGATGCCAATGGTGTCGGCGAAACCTAACAGCGCATTACCGGGCGCTTCGATCCACATCACCAGCCGCCGGGCGGTATGCATCGGATCGCGGAATAAAAAACGCGGCAGAAGATCGACAATCTTCTGCGCGTACAGGTCGTCAGTGTCGCTCAACGTGCCGTCCACGTCAAAACAGAGGGCTTTTATGCGAGGAATATTTAGAGCCATAGCCGCAATTGTACCCGTAATTGAATGTGCTATACTTTGTCCGTGACGAGCGATGTTCGCGTGCAGAAAGCGCATAAAAAATTTATAATGTCTGAGGTCTACATCGTTTGAGCCAGTTGGGTCCTATGTCATTACCGAAAGAACAAGATCAAACAAAAGCTTTACTGGAACTTCTTTACCACGTCAGCCGGGAGGTGGCTACCGCGCTCGATCTCCGGACTGTCCTTCAACGTGTGTTGTATGAAACGATGCAAAATGTGGGCGGTGAGCGTTGTAGTATTGTTGTACTGGATGATGCGGGTAAAGCCGTAGACGCAACCATCGTCTACGGAAAACAAGTGCATGAGCATACCACGCAGCAGTTGCGTGATACGATGGAACGTGGATTGGCTGGCTGGGTCATTCGCAATCGCAAAAGTGCTCTGATCCTGGACACCAGCAAAGACGACCGCTGGTTGATGCGTCCCGATGACGCGATGGATCGGTCGGGAATCAAATCTGCGATCTGTGTCCCATTGCTGGCGCGTGAGAAACTGGTCGGAGTTCTTACACTCGTTCATCCGGCGCCCAATGCCTTTACAGAGGAACAACTGGCTCTAATGCAAGCCATCGCAGATCAAGCCGGTGTGGCGGTGTTGAACGCGCGCTTATATACTGAGAGTCAACGTCAGGCGCGTGTCATGACCGCGCTGGCGGAAGGTGCGGCTGCCATGAACGCCTCCCTGCGGATGGAGGATGTCTACCAGCGCATTTTGATCCAAACGATGCAGGCATTGCAAGTCGAAACGGTCGCGCTGGGCATGCTGGACAGTGAATATATCATCTACCAGGCGGCGGCAGGACAGAATGCAGGAAATATCCTTGGGCGAAAGATCCCCTTGGGTCAGGGGATTGCAGGTACGGCGGCGCTCGAGGGGCACGGGGTTGTAGTCCCGGACGTCAGCCAGGATAAAAATTATGGCGAGACAGACAAGTTTGGGGGCATTGAGATGCAGGCCATTATCGTTGCACCCATTCAATCCCAGGGACGCGTGATCGGTATCATCGAAGCGATCAATCCTGTTGCAAAGTCCTTCGATCCGGATGCACTGCTGGTCATGACTGGTATCGGTGGTCTGGCAGGCTCGACACTCCAAAACGCTCAACTGTTCGAGCGTTTACAGGCTGCGCATCAACGCTATCATGAATTGTTTGAAGATAGCATCGATGCAATGCTGGTCACAGATTGGGCAGGGCATATTGTTGAAGCCAATCGTCAGGCAGTTTTACTCAGCGGTTATACCTATGAGATGTTGCAGACTCTGACGATCGATCAACTTCATGAAGTGAATTGGAATCGGACCGGGACAGAGTTTGAAACGCTGCGAGAGAACCACACGTGTTCTTATGAATCGTCTTTGCAGAGACAGGACGATACACGCACACCGGTTGAAGTACATGCGCGGCGAGTGGAGTTTGAGGAAGCTGATTCGATCCAGTGGATTTTGCGCGATATCACGGAACGTAAGGAGCTCGACCGGCTGCGTGAGGATTTGACCGCCATGATCTATCACGATCTGCGCTCGCCATTGGCAAATATCGTTTCAAGCCTGGATGTTTTATTCAGCATGGTCCCGGAAGATGATCGGGAAACGGTTCTTACCATCCTGAAAATCGCTGAGAATTCCACAGACCGGATCCAACGCCTGGTGAGTTCCCTGCTCGATGTCAATCGACTCGAATCTGGTCAACCCGTAGCAGATCAGAAAGTCGTGGATACGATCTCATTGATTGAAAGAGCTATCCTGGATGTCGAGCCTGTTGTAAAAGGAAGGCGCCAAACCATCACAACTGAATTGCCGGAAAAACTGCCCGCCATCTGGGTGGATGAAGATATGGCGCAACGCGTGTTGATCAACTTAATGGAGAATTCGGTCAAGTTTACGCCGCCAGGAGGTAAGCTTGAACTTGGGGCGCGCCATGAAGATGACTGGGTGCATATTTGGGTGAAGGATGATGGTCCTGGAATCCCTGCAGCAGAGCGGGAAAGGATTTTTGATAAGTTTACACGTCTCCGTGGCAGCAGCAAGGCGAGTGGTCTGGGCATCGGTCTGGCCTTTTGTCGTCTCGCCGTGGTTGGGCATGGTGGAAAGATCTGGGTTGAAAGCGAGTTGGGAAAAGGCTCAACGTTTCATTTTACATTTCCCGTGGCAACGGAAGAACAGTTGGCCGGCAAGACAGATTCATGAGGAGCGTTCATTGATGGATGCAATCGCAAAGAATGTTTATATTGAAGATAAGTATTTGGGCGTGACACTGGGTGTGATCATTCAGCCGCGCGGGTTGGTTCAGATCGATGCACCGCCCTCACCGGAAGATGGCCGGATCTGGCGGGCCTCCCTGATGGGGATGGGGGGTGGGCCTGAACGCGTGCTCATCAATTTAGATGCACACCCCGACCGTACCCTGGGAGCGCGCTCCATGGATTGCACCGTAATCGCGCATGAAAAAACTGCCCTGGCTTTCCGTAATCGTCCGAATACCTTTAAAGCCCAGGGTGATGAAACTGGCGCAAATTGGGAAGCCATCCCGGGGTTGGGAAGCGTTCGTTGGGCGCCCCCGGAAATCTCCTTTGTGGAAAAGATGACATTGCATTGGAGTGACACACCTATCCTGCTCGAGAGTCATCCCGGACCTGCCTTAGGCGCGATCTGGGTGATTCTGCCGGAAGAAAAAGTGGTCTTTGTGGGTGATGCAGTCACAAAAGGCCAACCTCCGTTCCTTGCTTATGCCAGCCTGCCGGAGTGGATCGAAGCACTAAAAATATTGCAGGAACCTGAATATAAAGGTTTTGCGATTGTCAGTAGTCGCGGCGGCGTAGTCACTCCACAGGTTGTTCGCAGTCAGGCCGATATCCTCAAGCGGATCTATGACCGGGTGGAAAAACTTGGAAGTAAAAAACTGGCAACTCCTGCCATCGATAAGCTGGCTGATCAAATTCTTAAGGATTTCAAGGCCCCTGCTGCTCGACAAAAGCAATATGCGCATCGCCTGCGTTATGGCTTAAACCACTATTATGCACGTCATTATCATTCCACCTCCCGTTATCTATTGGATGAGCAATGACGGTACAGCCTCTTTTTGAAGTGACGCGGGGGAACATTGTAGAGTCGGTGCAGTATGGTTCCATTGCAGTAGTCGATTCAAATGGCAAGTTGATCGCATCCTACGGCGACCCGAAAATGGTCGCCTTTTTGCGCTCAAGTGCAAAGCCATTTCAGGTCCTCCCGTTCGTTGAACGGGGTGGCGTAGAGTACTTTGGATTCACCCCACGTGAGCTTTCTATTTCATGTGCTTCCCATGAAGGCAGTGCTTTGCATGTACAAACTGTGGAAGGAATTCAAAGGAAGATCGGTGTTGCGGAAAGTGACCTTCAATGCGGAGTCCATTTGCCTGGTGATGTAGAGGCCTTTAAATCACTCATCATCAATAACCGGCAGCCGACTCCCAATCAAAATAATTGCTCCGGAAAACATACCGCAATGCTGGCACATGCGAAGATGAGGGTGCTCCCGCTTGAAAATTATCTCGATCTCAACCATCCCATTCAACAGGATATTCTCGCCATGTTCGCCGAGATGTGCCTGCTGCCGGCCAAAGAGGTTGAGCTTGGTACGGATGGTTGTTCCGCCCCCAACTTTGCCGTCCCGCTTTACAATGCAGCGCTTGCGATGGCGCGGCTTTGTGATCCGCGCGAACTTTCCGAGGATCGTGTCTCTGCCTGCCGAAAGATTACCTCGGCCATGACAACGCACCCCGAAATGATCAGCGCCTATGGAGAATTCGATGAACAGTTGATGAGGATAGGGGGCGGCAGGATCATCTGCAAGCGCGGCGCAGAAGGCTATCAACTGATCGGTCTGTTACCCGGGGTTCTCAGCCCTGACTCACCGGGTGTTGGGATCGCACTCAAGGTCTCCGATGGAGATGCCTCGCGCATGGCCCTCGACTTGACTTCAAGCGCCCGCGTCCGCCCGGCAGTGGCGCTCGAGATCCTACGCCAGCTTGGGGCGCTTTCTCCCGAACAGGAGCAAGCCCTGGCATCGTTCGGGCCCGAAAAGCCCATCAAAAATCACCGG
>DATGYJ010000598.1:0-21191 GCA_035298105.1 Anaerolineales bacterium
TGCAACACGATTGGCTGCACTGCGCGCCCTGAGCGGCTTGTCACTCTACCCTCAATATCTCCTGACAGATTTCCGGCTGGAACTTCCTCAACTGGATATCTCACAGACCGCACTTGTCAAAGGCGATGCGCTTTGTTTGAGCATTGCGGCTGCCTCTGTGCTGGCGAAAACAGCCCGCGATGAATTGATGTGCGAGTTGGATAGGCAATACCAGGGCTATGGGTTGGGGAAACATAAAGGATACGGCACGCAGGTTCATCGCTCCGCATTGCAGCGGCTGGGCGCTTCTCCTATCCACCGTAAAACTTTCCAGGTTAAAGAAATACGGATTACGTAACACATACGTAATCCGTACTGATTCCGGGCGGGGGAAATTTATGATTTGACTCGACGCAAAAAGAATTTTGTGATCTCTTCTGCCGTCGCGGGGATCAGCGCCAGCCCGACAACGATAGCCCATTCGACGCCATTCAGAAAATGCGTGTTGAAAATGGGACGCAGGAATGGTACAGCGCACACGATCAGGAGCAAGGCAATCGACAGGCCCACAGCATATTGCATATACCGGTTGGAAAATACGCCGATCTTGAAAATCGAGGCGCGCTCAGAACGAACCGTATAGGCACGGAAAAGCTCACATAATGAAAGCGTGACGAAAGCCATTGTTTCCGCGGTTTGCACGTCCACACCACGCCAATCATGCTGGAGTAGATAGGTAAGCGGATTTCCAACCACTAAAGCGCCTGCTTCGAGATGCCAGATCAGGCCCAGGGCGAATGCGGTCAGCACTGCGCCGGTCTGTGCAATCGTTTGAATAAACATACCCAGCAGCATACTGCGCGTGATAATTGGTTCCGACTTTGCCCGCGGCTTTTGTTGCATAATATCCGGATCGCCTTTTTCAACAGCCAAGGCGAGTGCCGGGGCGCCATCCGTGATGAGATTAAGCCACAACAATTGGATTGCGGTCAGCGGAGCGGGGAGCCCGGCCAGGGTGGCAAAGAAGATGATCATGATCTCAGCGATGTTGGACGAAAGCAGGAAGAATACGAATTTGCGGATGTTACTGTAAATGATGCGACCCTGTTCAACAGCTGCGACAATGCTCGCATAGTTGTCGTCGGTCAACACCATATCGGCGGTCTCTTTCGCAACATCTGTGCCGGTGATGCCCATCGCCACACCAATGTCAGCACGCTTGATGGCGGGCGCATCATTGACACCGTCGCCCGTCATGGCAACGACCTCGTTATTCGCTTGCAAAGCATCTACAATGCGCAGTTTGTGTTCGGGGGAAACGCGGGCGAAGACAGCCGTATCTTCAATGACTTTCTTTAGTTCTTCATCACTAAGTGCGTCAATCTGCGCACCTGTCATTACCTGCCTGCCGTGCCGCAGCATACCGATATTCTCAGCAATGGCGCGCGCGGTATTAGGATAATCGCCTGTGATCATGACAGTTCGAATGCCAGCCTCGCGCGCTTTTTCAAGCGCAGGCTTCACTTCAGTGCGCGCCGGATCGATCATACCTATCAGACCCACGAAGACCAAATCCTTTTCCAGCTCTTCGGTTTTGATCTGTTCGGGATTATCGGGAACATCTTTGGTGACACGATAGGCGAGACCAAGGACACGCAGTGCGTCTTTGGTCATTTCATCGTTAGCAGCCAGGATTCTTTGACGTGCCTCCGTTCCCAACGGTCTGGGTATATCGTTTCTATCTTGATATTGGGTACAAAGCTCCAGCACCACATCGGGTGCGCCTTTGACCGCGATCACATCTGAGTTCTTGTGTTCGTCATCTGAAAAGGGAGAAGGGTCTATCGTTCTTGGAGTTGCCACATCATGAATAGTGATCATACGCTTACGCTCAGAGTCGAACGGAACTTCGTTCTCGCGCGGGTAGGCGTCTTTGATCTCTACGTAAGTCGTGCCTGCCTTTGCGGCAGCCACCAGCAGCGCGCCTTCTGTTGGGTCGCCGACAATACGGTACGTTTTTTGTGAATCTTCTTCTCCGGTGGTTTCCAGAGAGGCGTCGTTATTCAAAAGCCCCAGCCAAAGTGTGGTCAGGGCGGCAGGATATTTTGAGATCACCACTTTTTGGCCATTGACCAGAAAATCACCTTTTGGAGCATACCCGCTGCCGGTCACCTTGATCAATTGTCCATCCACCCATAAACGCGTGACGGTCATTTCGTTCTGGGTTAAAGTCCCGGTTTTATCGGAACAAATCACAGTGGCTGACCCGAGCGTCTCAACGGAAGCCAACTTTCGGATGAGGGCGTGGTGTTGGATCATCTCCCGCATACCGAGAGCCAGGGAAATTGTCACTACGGCAGGAAGGCCTTCAGGCACAGCCGCAATCGCAAGGCTGACGGCGATAATGAAGACTTCTGTAATATCGGCTGCATATTCGCTCACATAAGCCAGCGGTCCCACAAAGAGCTCATTGATGTTTGTGTAGTTGATGAGAGCGACAATGAACACAACTGCGACGAGCAAGAGCGCTGCGACACTTAACGATTTGCCAAGCTGGTCGAGGCGGCGCTGCAACGGTGTGTTTTCCGTTTCTACGTTCTGCAGCATCCTGGCGATGAGACCCAGCTGGGTATGCATCCCTGTGCTTGTGACCACCCCACGGCCACGTCCATAAGAGACGACTGTGCCCATAAAGGCCGTGTTCTTGCGATCCCCTAACGGAACATTCTTATCGAGCACCGTCGCGGCGTTCTTCTGCACGGGCAGTGACTCACCAGTGAGTGAGGCTTCCTCAATCCGTAAATTGACTGCCTCCAGCAGCCGAATATCGGCAGGGATAAAATTTCCTGCTTCGAGGAAAACAAGATCTCCTGGAACGAGCTCGTAGGCGGGAATGGATACCCTGTGCCCATCGCGCATCACCTGTGCATCGGGCGCCGCCAGTTTCTTGAGAGCTGCCAGGGCTTCTTCTGCCCGGCGTTCCTGAACAATCCCCAGGATTGCATTCAGGACCACAATTGCCAGGATCGCGGCCGCCTCCACATAATCCCCAAGCAACGCCGAGATCAGGGAAGCGACAATCAAAAGGATCACGACAAAATTATTTAATTGTTCCCATAGCATATGCAGAAACGTTGGGCGTGGCGCTTCCTGTAGTTGGTTGGGTCCATATTGTTCCAGCCGCCTTTTCGCTTCTTCAGAGGTCAATCCGTTTCCCTGCACCTCAAGATGGTCAAGTACTTCCTGGGTTTCGAGCGCGTGCCATTCATGTGCATGCTGCGAAGCAGCATGTGAGACCTCATCTTTGCCATTCTTTTCAACGATCATACAGACATCTCCAAAGTGATGGTTGTGGTGATGCAATTAAAAAAACCACCACACCTGTTGTGGTGGTCTTGCCAACGCTTTCCAGCGCATGGATCACCGATGGCGTTTTCGCCAATGGGGTGACGACGATCCACTGGCGTCTCACTGTTGAGTCCCCACCTATGGCGGGATCTTCGAGATCTCCGACCAGACGCCACGGCTACTCCCCAGCCAATTTCAGTTTACCCCAAAATAAATGACTGTCAAGTGAAGGCAATCGATTATTTTGTAGGGGATGAGCAGAGCCAGTCATCAACAGTGACTAAAATATCTTACCCGGCAGGCTCGATGCGTGTACCCGCAGGGATTTCGGTATCTTTTGCGATCACCACAATTCCATCCCGCACAAAATAAAGGTCACTGTCGATATCCTTGTCGCGCGGGAAGGGACGGATGACGACGTCTGCGCCAATGCGCACATTCTTATCGAGGATTGCACACTCAATATGGCAGTTCCGGCTTATTCCTATGGGAATATTTCCGCGGGGCTTCTCCATCGCGTAATAGTCCGCGCCCATCAGGATGCTGTCTTTGATGACCGTCCCTTCGGCGATCTGGCTGCGAATGCCAACAATCGAGTGCGTGATCTCCGCCTTACGGATACGACAGCCTTCTGCGATCAGTACATCCTTTAATTCACTGTCTTCCACAGTCGAACCGGGCAGGAAACGTGCATGAGTATAGATCGGTGACTTCGCGTCATAAAAATTGAAAGGCGGGTTCGGAGCGGTCAATTGCAGGTTGGTCTCATAGAACGACCGAATAGTTCCGATATCCTCCCAGTAACCATCAAAGTCAAATCCATACACCTGATGAGAATTAATCGCTTCCGGGATGATCTCGCCCCCAAAATCATCGTGCCGCAAATGATAGGTAAGCAAATCACTCAACACTTTTGCCTTGAACATATAAATGCCCATGGAACCCAGCAGGGGACGTTCAGGGTCAGCGCGGCTCACAAACCGATCCTGGACTTCGGGGTCTTTCGGCTTTTCGACAAAGGCGGAAATGCGACCGTCTGCCTCACGCTTCAGAATTCCCAAACGGGACGCTTCACTTTTGGCGACGGGCTGAACTGCCACCGTGATATCGGCATTTCTCTCCCAGTGATAGTCCGCCATGCCGGAATAATCCATGCGATAGAGATGGTCACCCGCCAGGATCAAAACATATTCTGCGCCCGTTGCCTGGATCTCGAATAACTGCTTGCGGACGGCATCCGCGGTACCCTGATACCAGGTCATACTTTGAGGGGTTTGCTCTGCCGCCCAGATCTGCACCCAGCCGGTATGAAAGACATCGAAGTTATAGGCTTGAGTAATATGCCGGTGAAGCGAAACAGAATTGAATTGTGTCAGGATCGCAACGCGAAAGATCCCCGAGTTGATGCAGTTGCTGATCGGAATGTCAATGAGACGATATTTCCCCGCAATAGGTACGGCAGGTTTTGAGCGCTGCTTGGTTAATGGATGAAGGCGTGACCCTCGTCCGCCTCCCATGATGATACCGAGCACATCGTTCATTGATGGCATAGTAGCTCTCCCATTATGGAGCGCAGCAGCTTGCTGCTGCAAATAATTATGGACGATGGCAGGCGTGCTGCCAGACTCCAAAGATCTGTATCTCTATTATCTCTTATTTTTTATAAGTTGTCGTACCTTCTTCGAAATAAAAAGGAAAGGATATGCCAATAGGATCAGCAAATCCATCAATGCAAAGAATAAAAACAGTTTCATTACTTTGTCTCCAAATGAATTGCCCTGACCTTTATAAAGTGAAAGTCGAACCTCTATTGAGAACAATAATTGTAAGCGATTCTTGGAGGGTTCGCCGACTCTTACAAACGGGCAATTTTG
Organism: Anaerolineales bacterium; assembly: GCA_035298105.1. GTDB lineage: Bacteria > Chloroflexota > Anaerolineae > Anaerolineales > Villigracilaceae > Defluviilinea. Next base: position 5,202 of record DATGYJ010000598.1, read on the forward strand.
GCTGTGGGGAAGTTGCCGCTGGATCGGATAAAATATTGTCGAGGTTTGGCGTTGGCTGGTCGCTCAGAAAATGGCAAATGCTGGTTGATGTCTCTTAGGTAAGAGGCGGATCGCTTCCAAGAATCGCAGGATGATGAAAAAGTTAGTTTTCATTTTCGTCTTCTTATTACTGACTGGTTGCATCTCTAAGGCAACCGGTAATCATACACCCGAGGCTGCCAATGATCGTTCGACACCGGTACCTCTCCGGGCTGTTTATTTAACTCAGCAGCAGGCCCAACTTTCTGCGGGAGATTTACAAGCCCATCCTGAAATCGTTGTCGTTCAAACTTTCGATGAATTCAAGCAATATGCCTCTCAAAAGATAGCCCTGTGGGTGGACAAGAGCGCGACGCCCTTCACACCTGAACAGGAAAAATGGATCAATGAAGCGCCGCAAGCGTATTTCCCGATCGTGCTCGTAGGGTACAGTGATACTTTATATTCTTTTCGCGATTTGCTTGGGCTATGCTGCTTCATGGGTCCGCCCATGGACCGGAAACTGGAGCCAGGCTTTAGTGTCATCCAGCGGGAAGAGACATCTGATCCAATCACTCCTGCTGTGACTTTTTTGCAGGGATATAACCAAAAGCCAACGGTTCCATCTATTCTTGAAATTACGAATGTCCTGCTGGAAGGAAGATTGAAAGCGGCGCCAACGGCAACATTTCTCCCCATTGCTACCTCGATCACCCCAAATACGACTGAAGTACCTGAACTCTCGACATCTGTGAGTGGAACCAGCCAAGTTTTGCTTATCGATGAATCGCACAAAGATGGTTTTCCAACGGATGCCGCCAAAATTACGGCCATAACGTTAGAAAAAAATATCCTAAAGATCAATGTCACTTATCAAGGTGGCTGCCAGGAGCATATCTTTGAGTTACATGCCGAAACCGCTTTTTTGCAGTCAAATCCGCCGCAAGGGGTGTTCTATCTTTCGCATGATGCGCAGGGGGACACCTGTGCTGAGAATGTGGAGAAATTATTGTCATTCGATCTGACCCCGCTCAATCAGGAACGCAATGACCCTAGTGAACGTCCATTATTACTTCGTATTTATGAACCAGCAGGTGGATCGTTGGCCAGGGAACCGTACATGCCTCTGATCGAGTGGCCATAATTGTATTGAATTGCGATAATACCTGGCCGCCATCGCAATCAATTGTCGAGGCAAGTAAGGGTGTATATAACAAAATATCCTCCAGTGATTGGAGGACGTTTTGTTATGAAATGTCCGTAGGGTATAATGCCGAAGGAGGGAATCGAACCCTCATTCCCGAAGGAACACGATTTTGAGTCGTGCGCGTCTGCCTATTCCGCCACTTCGGCTAATGTATCGAAGATCCCGCTTCAGCGGGCGCCCCAAAGTATACCACTCTGGACACGAAGGTCAAGATGAAACGTAAGGCGGGATGCCAAAGTGCCCCGAAGGGGTATCCCGCCCCACCGAAATAAGAAGATGAATGTAAGGCGGATTGCCAATCCGCCCTACCAAAGCAAGAAGATGAGTGTAAAGCGGATTGTCCTTTCAGGATGCTCACCTGCACTTGCGCCAGGTGCAAGTGTCGCAACCAATCCGCTCCACTCAAAAGGTCAAGATGAAATGTAAGGCGGGATGTCATCCCGCCCTACCAAAAGGACAACATGAAACTAGGAATCATCGGATTACCCCAATCAGGAAAGACCACTATTTTCAATGCATTGACGCGCGGCAATACCCCAACCACCGCTTCGGCGGGTCGCTTTGAAGTCCATACGGCGGTAGTGGATGTCCCTGATCCACGTGTTACGAAGCTCTCCGGAATGTTCAAGCCGAAGAAGACGATCTATGCCAAAGTGACTTATGCAGATATTGCGGGTCTGGAAACCGGCTCCGCCAAAAGCGGTATCTCCGGTCAATTGCTGAACCAGCTCACCCAGATGGACGGCTTCCTTCTCGTGGTGCGCGGCTTCGAGGATGACAGTGTCCTCCACACCATGGGAAGCATCGATCCGGCGCGGGATGCCGATGTGATGCTCAGTGAATTACTCCTGAATGACTTGATTACCGTGGAACGAAAGCTCGAGCGGCTAATCGAGGAGCGCAAAAAAGGTGGGACGGATAAGGTTGAAAACGAACGCCAGACCGCCTTGTTTCAACGGCTCCGTGATGTACTCTCTGAGAATACCCCTCTGCGGAAGGTGGAAGTCTCAGCGGAGGAGAGTAAAATCCTTGCCAGCTTTGGACTGCTCACCCGTAAACCTGTTCTGATCGTCTTCAATATGGGTGAGGGACAGACCGCACCGATATGGGAGTTTGAAACTCCATCGGTCGCTTTGCAAGGCAAGCTTGAAATGGAGATCGCACAACTCTCTCCCGACGATGCCGCTGTGTTCATGGAAGAATATGGCATCGAGGAACTTAGCCTGAATAAGATGATCCGCCTCTCTTATGATCTGATGCAGGTGCAATCCTTTTTTACAGTTGGTGAAGACGAGGTCCGTGCCTGGGAGACGAAGCGTGGCGCAACGGCACAGGAGTCTGCGGGTGAGATCCATACCGATCTGCAGCGTGGATTCGTCCGGGCGGAGGTAGTGGCGTACGATGACCTCGTCAGCCTCGGCGGAATGAACGAAGCGAAATCCAAAGGCAAGCTCAGACTCGAAGGTAAGGAATACATCGTCAAAGACGGCGATATCGTGCACATAAGATCCAGTTTATAAGTCAATGATGTCGTTGCGAGGAGCGGTGGTCGAGTAGAGCTGTGTTCGTGAGCTCATATCGAGACCACCGCGACGAAGCAATCTCCTCGTTAATTAGGAGATTGGGAGATTGCTTCCTTACAGGACGCTCACCTGCACTCCCGGCACGTGCACCCGGGACCCCGTAAGAGCATCGAGGCAGGCGAGAACCCTCCTCGCAATGACATGAATTAATATCAATAGAGGAGAGAATTATTTATGGCTTACTCAGTCAACACGTATTCAGTCAAAAAATGGGACCTGGGGGAACTCTTCCCCGGCTTCGACAGCCCCGAACTACAGGCGGCATTCGATCATGTGGAAGAGCAGGTCGCCTCGTTTGAAGGTGTGCGCGGCAAACTCAAAAATGACATGGATGCCGAGACCTTTCTCGACGTGGTGCGCGCCTCAGAAGAGACGGCGCGCATTGTCAATAGAATGTACGCGTTCGCCGGGCTGTCCTTTGCAGCCGATACACAGGATCAGAATGCCCAAAGCCTGATGGGACGCGTCCAGCAGTTCGTGGCTGAGATCCAGAACCGTACGCTGTTCTTCAATCTGTGGTGGAAGGATGTGGACGATGCCAATGCAGAACGGCTGATGTCTGCTTCAGGCGATTATCGTTACTACCTCGAAGAGATACGCCATTTCAAGCCCTATACCTTGAGCGAGGCGGAAGAAAAGGTGGTCAACCTCAAGGATGTGACCGGGTCCAGCGCCCTCATCAATTTATATGATGCCATCACGAATCGGTATGTCTTCAGGCTGAAAGTGAATGGTGAAGAGAAGGAACTGACGCGTGCCCAGCTGCAGCCTTATATCCAGGGACCGGACCCTGACTTGCGGGCCAGGGCGTATCAGGAGCTTTATCGCGTCTATGGCGAAGATGGGCCCGTGTTGGGGCAGATGTACCAGACCCGCGCCCGTGACTGGCACAATGAGAATATCCTTCTGCGCAAGTTCGGCAGCCCCATGTCGGTGCGTAACCTATCCAATGATGTCCCGGATCAAGCCGTGAATGTCCTGCTTGACGTGACCAAGAAGAACGCAGGGATCTTCCAGCGTTACTTCAAGTTGAAAGCCAAATATGTAGGACAGGGAAAATTGCGCCGTTACGATATTTATGCGCCCGTGGCGAAATCAGATAAAGCCTTTGAATTTGCCGACGCAGCCAGGATGGTATTGGAATCGTTCAGTGCTTTCGAGCCCAAGGTTAGCGAGCTGGCGCAGCGTGTCTTCGACCAGGATCATCTCGATAGCGAAGTACGCAAAGGGAAGCAGGGCGGCGCTTTCTGTGCTTCGATCAACCCTGAGAATACCCCTTATGTGCTGATGAACTTTACGGGTCGGGCACGTGATGTAGCCACATTAGCGCATGAACTGGGACATGCCATCCATGCCATGCTGGCATCCCACCACAGCACCTTCACATTCCATTCCTCACTCCCGCTGGCTGAGACCGCTTCCACATTCGGTGAGATGATGCTGACCGAAAAACTGCTGGCCGAAGAGACGGATGAAGCCGTGCGGCGCGACATCCTGTTCAAGCAAATGGATGATGCCTTCGCTACCATTTTGCGCCAGGTCTATTTTGCCCTCTTTGAACGGGACGCACATGCGATGATCCAAAACAACGCCTCCACCGACGAGTTATGCGCGGCCTATATGGAAAACCTGAAGGAACAGTTCGGCGATTCAGTCGAGTTGAGCGATGAGTTCAAGTGGGAGTGGGTCTCCATCCCCCACATCTACCATACGCCGTTCTATGTCTACGCCTATGCCTTCGGTCAATTGCTGGTGTTCTCGCTCTACCAGCAGTTCAAAGCGGAGGGCGAGTCGTTCAAACCGAAGTATCTCAAGATCCTGTCGTCCGGTGGCTCTGAAGCGCCTGAGAAAATCCTATCGGATGCAGGCATTGACATTCGTAGTCCTAAGTTCTGGCAGGGCGGCTTCGATGTGTTGAGCCGCATGGTGGGCGAGTTGGAGAAGTTGTAGGGGGAGGTAGATTGGGAAATTGGTAAAGTGGTAACCAGGTAAACAAGACACAACCTTGTTTACCTGGTTTTATTTATCCAGGAGGCAGCATGCCCTTAGCCTACTTCTCCAGGTAGACGAGACTGAAAACGAATCTCCGAATATGCTCGTTGTTTCCGGCCCACCTGTCTACCCATCTCCTAACAACACAAAAGCAGACGAAGCACGGAAAACCTCGTTTGCCTACAGCTAACCAGGTGAACAAGAAGTCTAAAGCGAGTGAGAGGCGATAGAAGCATATGAGGAGGATATAGCCAGGATATAGGCAGGATATAGGCACCTTATAGGCAATAGATACGTAGTACGGCAAAGAAGTGAAGTAACAGCGATGGATGGCTGAGGGAGAGTGACAGGTCATCCACCAAATGCACATAGTCCTCGCTGCGAAACTGAGCGGGGGTGCGGTGCAAATGTTGGTTATGGCACCGCGATATTTACCTGTATACCTGTTTACTTGTCTACAAATACTGCAAACAAATCCCCCGGAAGATCTTTTGTCGTTTTCCCGAATTCGATTTTGGTCCGTTTGACGGCGGCTTGAAAGGCATATTGAAAATTGGGCCCCCGGGCCGGAGAATCAAGGTTCATCCAGGCATGAGCATCGCGCGGCAACAGCGGCACCACCAGCGGCTTCAGGCCAGGGATAATAGTCAATAGTTCGAGCAGATAAACTTTACCGGAGCGCAAATCCTGGGCGTTGATCAGGTCCGGGTCAAGTGGATCAACTTCCGACGGAGCCGGAAGCGCATCCTTGGGCTGGCAGGCAAGCCAAAGGTCAATATAGTTGCTGTGAGCGTAAAAATCCTGGGCAGTATGAGTCAATTTTCCAAAGGCAGCCCAGGCAGAGAGGACATCCTTCGCTGCCAGCGCTGAAATCGTGAGCGCCCGCTGTTCCTCGATGTAGGCGTATGATTTTTCCAAAGCGTTATTATCACAGTGATATTCATCATGACCGATCTGCCCCCGTAGCCGGTCCTGATAAAGATTGGCTGCAATGATCCCTTCCAGTGCACGTGCGCTGAATTCTTCACCCAATGCCAGATGCATCATTTCGATATGGAAGGGTCTGAGCATCCGTCGATTATAAGCGAAGCGACCCTGTGGGTAAGCGAAGCGACCCTGTGGGTAAGTGAGTAGGGGCACAGCCATCGCGCTCCCGAAAAGCATCGGGGCTACCCTGGCACCGCCTGCCATTGCGGAGCATCCCCGAAGCGTAGCGGAGTGGGAGGGCAGGTGTAGTGAGTGGAGACGCAGTCGTAGACGAAGCGTCGCTGTGCCCCTACTTTGGTTATAATGACGGCATGAGTTTCTATACCTCCAGAGGCGATGACGGGACGACCAATTTGCTCGGCGAAGGACGCGTGGCGAAGTACCATGCCCGCATTGAGGCCGTCGGCACACTGGACGAATCGACCGCCGCCCTTGGGCTGGCGCGGGCTCAATGCCATGATCCGCACGCCAGCGGGATCCTGCTCGAGACGCAGCGCGACCTGTATAAACTGATGGCAGAAGTGGCGGCGACGCCGGAAAATGCCGAGAAATTTCACTTGATCGACGCAGGCCGGGTAACCTGGCTGGAAGAACAAACCGACGCGTTGAGCAAGCTGGTAGAGATGCCGAAGGAATTCATTCTGTCCGGAGATTCGGTCGCTGGCGCAGCACTTTCATTGGCACGTACGATCATCCGCCGAGCCGAACGCCGGGTAGTGGAGTTGTTCGATGCCGAGGAAATCAAGAACCCTGAGTTACAGCGTTATCTCAACCGTTTATCGTCGTTATGTTTTGTGCTGGAATTATTGGAAAATAAAGCTGCAGGGCATACGACAACACTGGCAAAAGGATGATTCATCCGTCCTCCCGAAGGACACCGGGACGGTGTGAGCGGAGGGTGGAATGCAAGTAGAAGCTCGTAGTCGAAGGATAGTTTCACCCAAACTACTAGTATCTTGGTTATTGGCGCTTCGATTGCGTCTGGCGTAAGCCGCTCCGCGCAAAACATCGCAGAAAGAGAAGATATCATGGACCCTGAAGAATTTCGCAAAGTCGGTCATCAGCTCATTGATTGGATCGCGGACTACCGGGCTCATATCGCCGACCTGCCGGTCCGGTCACGTATGGAGCCAGGGGCCGTGCGAGCGCAACTCCCTGCTATGCCGCCAGCGCAACCTGAGGCTTTTGATCTGATCTTCGCTGATCTTGAGCAGATTATCTTGCCGGGTCTGTCTCATTGGCAGCACCCCAACTTCTTCGGGTATTTCCCTGGCAATGGAGAGCTCGCCTCTGTGCTGGGCGATTACCTGAGCACCGGCCTGGGCGTGCTGGGGTTATCCTGGCAGTCCAGCCCGGCGTTGACCGAGCTCGAGGAAGTAGTCACGGACTGGATGCGCCAGATGCTGGGTCTCTCCGAGACGTGGAGCGGCGTCATCCAGGATACGGCTTCCACCAGCACCTTCGTCGCGTTATTGTGTGCACGTGAACGCGCTTCCCATTATTCCCTGGCGCGGGGTGGTTTGCAGAGTGAGGAGTATCCACTCATCGTCTATGTTTCCAGGCATAGCCATAGCTCAGTAGAAAAGGCTGCCTTGCTTGCCGGGTTTGGACGTGCCAATCTCCATCTGATCGAGAATGACAAAAATTATGCGATGAACCCCGAGGCGCTGGAACAAGCGATCCAAGCGGACCTTGAGCATGGTCTCGTTCCCTCTGCCGTTGTCGCCACCACAGGGACAACCGGCACAACTGCGCTTGACCCGGTGAAAGCGATTGCGGAGGTAGCCCAGCGGCACGGATTATGGCTGCATGTGGATGCGGCGCTCGCAGGTTCAGCCATGATCCTGCCCGAATGCCGTTGGATGTGGGAAGGTGTAGAGTCGGCGGACTCGCTGGTGCTCAACCCGCATAAATGGCTTGGTGCGGCATTCGACTGTTCGCTTTACTATGTGCGCGATCCAGAGCATCTCGTGCGGGTGATGAGCACCAACCCCAGTTATCTGCAAAGCGCGGTGGATAATAAGGTGAAGAATCTGCGAGATTGGGGCATTCCACTTGGACGGCGTTTTCGGGCCCTAAAGCTATGGTGTCTCATCCGCGAACAAGGAGTCGAGAGATTACAAGCGCGCCTGAGGCGTGATCTGTCCAATGCGCAATGGTTTGCCGAGCAGGTGCGGACGGCGCCAAATTGGTGTGTGCTTGCTCCTGTTCCTCTACAAACTGTTTGTGTGAGACATGAACCTCCCGGCCTCGACGGTGAGGTGCTCGACAAACATACCCTGGCATGGGTGGAGCGGGTCAACAATTCTGGAGGCGCGTATCTCACTCCTGCCATTCTCGATGGGCGCTGGATGGTGCGGGTCTCGATTGGCGCCATCCCAACAGAGCGCCGGCATATTGAGGCGCTCTGGGAGCTGATGAGGGCTGAGGCGGAGAGGGACAACTAACGACGCTTGGGGACTCCCCTGGCACTGCCAGGGAATATGGTTGAAGAGAGATTCACAAAGCTAATAAAATTCGTATCAAACCTTGCGCTTGCTAAAGTACGTTTCACCGTCGGTTGCACATCTCCCCGCTGGCGCGGTATTGCCATGGCGACAGATCCTCGACAAGGTGGCATTCTGCTCAGCGCAAAAGACTGGATCATATGACGGGCACACTTCTTAACATCGCAACTATTTTAGTGGGTGGAGTGATCGGGCTGCTCTTTGGCGCCCGCATCCCTGATAAATTAAAGGAAACCGTTATCGCCGGTATGGGGCTGTTCATCGGTGCGATGGGACTACAAATGTTTCTCAAGAGAGAAAATTCGTTAATCGTTTTATGTGCTCTTTTGATCGGCACATTGCTGGGTGAATGGTGGAGGATCGAAGACGGATTACGCGACCTCGGGAAGTTCCTGGAACAGTGCTTTTCCAAAGAGCAGGATGACGGCTCGAACAGATTTGTGCGCGGCTTCCTGACGGCGTCCCTGCTCTTTTGTGTAGGCCCGATCGCAATTCTTGGATCCATTCAGGATGGCTTGAGTGGTGATTACAATTTGCTGGCCGTCAAATCTGTGCTGGATGGGTTTGCTTCGATCGCCTTTGCATCCACGCTTGGGATTGGTGTGATGTTCTCAGCGGTCATCATTCTTGTATATCAGGGCGGGATCAGTCTATTAGCCGGCCGGTTGGATGCCATTGTGACACCCTCCATGATGAATGAGTTGACTGCCACAGGCGGAGTCATTTTACTGGGACTGGCGATCAGCGATTTGCTGGAAATCAAAAAGATACGGGTGGCAAACATGCTGCCGGGGTTGGTCATTGCTCCATTGATTGTGTGGTGGTTAGGTCTGCTCTAACACCATGCTTTTCCTATCCCAACACAGCAATGATCAATATTCCGGCAAAGATGATCATCGAGCCGAGTACGCGTGTGCCGCCCAGTTTCTCGTCCAGGAATTGCCAGCCGAGGAATGCGCCGATCACCACACTCACTTCGCGGATCGCGCCTGAGTAGCTAATAGGGGCGAATGCGTAAGCAAGCAGGGCCAGCAAATAAGCGATCACTCCCAATACCGCTGCAACGATCAGGGGGAGGCGGGGTCCATTCCAGGCAGCGATGAAATGCTTCCACCCAAAGCGGCGGACATTGTAGGTTGTTGTCAAAAAAGGGACGAGCATGAACATCGTCAGCGCATAGGGGAGTGGCGGTCCGTTTTTGACGGCAGTTCCATCGATCAATGTGTAAAGGGAAATGATCAAGGCTACTGCCAGCGCCACAATCACTCCTTTGAGATGCAATTTGCCGCCGCGATTTTGAAGCAGGCTGGTCGCACCAATGATGACCATTCCGCATACGATCGTGCTGACGCCAAATACACCCCCCAGGGTCGGTTTCTCGCGTAGGAACAAGATGGACCACAACATAAGAAATGCCGGTGCCGTTCCACGTGCAATGGGGTAAACCAGTGAAAAGTCGCTATCGCTATAGGCGTTGGAGAGCAGGATAAAGTAGACCGCCTCGAGCAACATGCTGATCACAGCAAACAACCACATGGAGCGGGGCGGCAAACCTGTAAAGATCAACAGGAAAAATGCGAAGACACCGCTGAGAATAACCTGCCAGCCCATGGCAATATATTTTTCCTGAGATCTTTTGAGGAGCAGGTTCCAGAGGGCATGCAGGGATGCAGATGTGAGCAGAAGAAGAAGTGCGAAGGCCGGCATAATAAGATTGAATGTATCATAAAAGATTTAATTATTTGATGATTAATTGGCAAAGTGTAACCATATGATATTTATATTTCGGATTCTGCGTGCTATACTACGATCAACAACCAATAAAGGAGAATGGAATGAAAACGTTACGGCCTTTGCTCTTTTTTGTTTCACTGCTGCTCATCGTAGGACTGGCTTGTTCCTTTGGTCGTGCGGGGGAGACGCCGACCAAGCCGCCAACAGACCAACCGGTACAACTTGACAATCCGACCTCTCCGCCACCTGAGCCCACCGAGGTACCACCAACGGAACCGCCAACAGAACCACCTGCGACCGAACCTCCAGCGCCTCAAGCTCAACAGTTCTTCACTGAGGAGTTCGATAACCCTCTTTCCAGCGATTGGTCGACACGGATCGACTTTGCCCATCCTAATCTTACGGAGTCAGATAAAGTGACCGTGCAAGCCAAGAATGGGAAGCTGGTCTGGAATTTTGGTAATAAAGGAGTCTATTACTACCTGATTTACGGCGCGTATGAATATGAAGATGTTGTCGTGGAGGCCCGTTCTGAGAACAAAGGCAAGAATAATAACAATATCAGCCTGATCTGCCGTTATGACCCGACAGTTGGCTGGTATGAATTCAACATTGCCAACAACGGTCTGTATGAAATCTACTTTGTCAGAATATTGGATAATGGCAGAGTAGAGTATAACAGGATAGTCAACGGCGGTTCGAACTTTATCAAAACCGGCCTGGCAGTCAACGAGTATTACGCCAAGTGTCAGGGAGACCAGTTCACTCTGAAGATCAACGGCAAGGATGTGATCACCGCTCAGGATAAGAAGTATGGACACCGCAGAGGGCAGGTCGGTGTCTCGGTATCATCCTTCACTGCGCTCCCTGTTGTGGTCGAGATGGATTGGCTCAAGATCAGCGAGCCGTAATTGCAACAAATACAAAGCTTCCCATTCTAAAATAAGACATCCGAAATCTTTAGATTTCGGGTGTCTTCCTTAATATAGCAGTATCTTCTCTGTTAAGAGAATGTAATCATCGGACACGTGTATTTCCATTACCGCGTGCTATACTACGGCAACGATCTAATCCAATAAAGGAGAATGGCATGAAAAACTTACGCCCCTTACTCTTTTTTGTTTCACTGTTGGCCATTGTAGGGCTGGCTTGTTCCGCACTTGGAGGGAGAAGTAACCCCACTCAGCCTTCTGTTCCCACACAACCACCGCTGCAGGTCATTCCCACTGAAGCCACAACGGAGCCCACTGAGGCACCTGCAACGGAAGCGCCTGCAGCAACCGAAACTGAACCGCCCGCACCTGCTTCCCAGCCCTATTTCACAGAAGAATTTGACCAGGATCCTGGTTCAGATTGGGTGATAGATGTTATCGGACCGGGAGCTGATGCACATAAGGATAGCGTGAAGACAGAATTTTCCAATAGCAGGATGCGGATTGAGTTGCCTGAGGATAATCTTTATTTTTACTATACTTATACCGGGTATACCTACGACAATGTGCGCCTCGATCTGCGTGCTGACAACCGCGGTGTCAATACAAATAACGTGAGCCTCACCTGCCGCAACAGCAATGACGGCTGGTATGAATGGAGTGTTGGAAGTGGCGGCGATTGGTACTTATATGCTGTAACTGACAAATATAACGCGATTGCCTCTGGCGGGACCAAGTTCTTAAAGCAAGGCAAGGAAGTCAATGAGTACTCGCTGGTATGCAACGATAAGAAAATCTCTATGTTTATCAACGGCCAGGAAATCAAACAGAGCCCGGTTATCGATAACAAATATGGACTTCGTGAAGGTACAGTTGGTTTTAATGTTTCATCCCTGACTGTCACGCCTGTAGTCGTGGAAGTAGATTGGTTCAAGATCAGCCAACCATAACTCCAACAAGCCCAAGCCTTTCCTTATATTTAAAACTAACTTCCGAAGCCTTTAAGACTTCGGAAGTTTTTATCATCAATTGATGTTAGGCACCCTCCCGAAGGGAGGGTCGAAGGGTTTGAGCCGCTCCACACAACCTTAGCTGAAATCTTCGGGATGTGTTGCACGGTGAATGATTAGTAGATCGGTATCCTTGCCCCATTCACTTTCGAGGCCTCCTCTGAGAACAGATATAGCATGGCCGCAACAATTTCATCAGGAGTGGTGCCAGTGCCTTTGCGCTCCACGTCAATGGCGCGGACCTGGATGATATTCGCGGTGACGCCTTTCTCTTTCAGTTCGGCAGCTAGCGTCAAAACAAGGTTCTCCTGGGCGGCTTTTGCAGCAGTATAAGCTCCTGTTTTGCCGGGCGGAATTGGTACCGTGGAAGAGGAGGCGACAATCACGCGCCCCCAGCCTGTTTGGACAAGATACGGTATGAAGGATTGGAACAAATGGAATGTCGTCCAGACATGCTGATTGAGCATGAAGTTCAGATCTTCAGCGCTCGCCTCGGCCAGCGTCTTACCACCGACCCAGCCTCCGACAAGATGGATGAGAGCATGGACTCCCCCGAATTTGGCAGCAACGGCCTCTGCCGTCGAGCGCAGTGCCTGAGCGTCCCGCAAATCTACCACCGCCGTAAAGAGACGCTCAACAGGCAGATACAAGTCTCGGACCAAGAGGTCCATTTTATTTTGATCGTTGTCGAGTAATGCCAGAGAATGTCCCTGGGCGGCAAAAACCTGCGCAGTTTTCTTTCCCAGCGCACCGGTTGCTCCGGTAATGACGATAACTTTGCCTGGAGCGGATGGAAGCGAAATTGAAGGGTTATTCATTTATTTCTTCAATTTGAGATTCACTCATTCCTTCAATAATTGGCAGATCAGATTGTTCAAGCAAATGTTGCTTACCATAAAAATCGATCATGTGACCTGACTTCGCCGCTTTAGTTTCAAGATAAAAACGATTGTATTCATTTGGCTCCATGATGTGTGGAATGCGTCCATTCACTTTGACGCCATAGCGCATCAGTTGGTTGATTTTCTTGGGATTATTGGTCATCAATTGAACGGATTCGATTTTGAGCGACATCAACATATGCGCAGCAACGGCATAATCGCGTTCATCGTCGCGAAAACCAAGCGCAAGATTGGCTTCAACCGTATCCAGGCCTTCATCCTGCAAGCTATAAGCGCGGATCTTGTTGACCAAACCGATCCCACGGCCCTCCTGGCGCAGATACAGCACCATCCCTCTTTCCATTCGACCGATCTTTCTTAAGGCTGACTCTAATTGATCTCGACAATCACAGCGCAACGAACCCAGCGCGTCACCGGTAAGACATTCGGAATGTAATCGCACGGTCACATTTGAGGCGCCGATTACGTCGCCTTTGGTAATGGCAACGTGTTCCTTGCCATCCCGATTGTTCTCAAATGCTACGATATGGAAATCTCCAAAGCGGGTGGGCAATTCAGCCATCGCTACCACACGGACACAAACCTTATCCCGGCCCAACCCTTCACACTCATGATCACCTTCTTTTTCAAGGAGCCGATCAAATTTTTCATGCATCGTTGTTGTCATAATCACCTCACAAATTGATATTTTAATAACGCGCCGCCATCCTCCCATTTCTCGACTTCGATCAATTTTAGTGGGATGGCTTCGCTTCTTTTCAAGCCCAAACCTGCTGCCATTGTTGGAGCAGATTCACCCCCGAAGACCATGGGAGCAACATAAACCATGACTTCATCCACCAGCCCCAGCCGCATCAGTTCAAAGTTGAGTGTACTGCCACCTTCCACCATAAGGCGGTTAACACCAAGTTGCTTCAAGGTGGCTAAAGCATTTCCTAAATCAACCTTATCTGCATCATCCACATATACATCCACATGCCGAGACTTCAGCACAGAAAGGTATTTTTTAGATGTTCGACGTGTGGTAAATATTACAATATCCGCCGGTCCCTCATTAAGGAATTGTGAATCTGCTCTAATGTTTGCTTGCGTCACAATACCCACTTTGACAGGATTTGGCGGAAGCCCGCCTGCAACCCTTTCCGTGCGTAGCAACTCAGATTTAACCGTTAACTTGGGATCTTCGTCAAGCAGGGTTCTCCCGCCCACCATAATTGCGTCAACGCTGGCGCGTAATTGATCGACCCGCTCTTTATCGCGCGCAGAGGATATCGCTGCTCCCTTGCGCTCAAAAGTATCAATCTTGCCATCGGCAGTCATCGCAATATTGATAAAAACAAAGGGAAGATTCATAATACAATTGTACAGCCATACGTTAAAATAAAGTGACGATCTTTTTGCAGAGGCGGAGAATGTAGGTGGCAGGTTGAGGAGAAGTCTTATGCGCCAATCCATGCTTACGAATGAACAAGCTCAGTTCTTACGCGAAGAAAAAGAAGCCCTGGCAGAGGTCCGCCTGGCATTAGCTGATATCGATGTGCCGCGCGAAACACTCCTGACGCTTCAAGACGCCATTCTACAATTGGATGAGTTGTTTCTCCTGGTGGTGGTAGGAGAATTTAATGCGGGGAAGAGCGCTCTGATCAATGCTTTACTGGGCGCAAAGGTCCTGCCTGAAGGCGCCACGCCCACTACTTCGCGGGTGACATTGGTAAAGTGGGGAGAACAAGCTGCCGAGCAAGGGGTGGATGAGAACTTTGCGATCTTCACTTACCCGTTGCCTCTTCTCAAAGAATTGAACATCGTGGATACGCCGGGCACTAATGCCGTTATCCGCCAGCATGAGCGCCTGACGGATGAATTTGTCCCTCGCAGCGATTTGGTGTTGTTCACAACTTCAGCAGACCATCCGCTGACAGAAAGTGAGCGGCAGTTTCTGGAGCGCATCCTTGCGTGGGGCAAGAAAGTCGTCTTCGCGCTCAACAAAGCGGACATTCTCGGGGATGAGAGTGCTCTGCAGGAAGTGCGATCCTTCGTTCTCAAGCATGCCACAGCTGTTTTAGGTGACACGCCTGAATTCTTCCCCGTTTCAGCCCGATTGGCACAACGTGCACTCTCTGAAACGGACGTTGATCAACATCAGCACCTGCGAGTTGCCAGCGGTTTGGAGGCCCTGGAACAATATATCGCTTCTACGCTTGATGATACTGCCCGACTGCAATTAAAGTTTAACAATCCCCTGGGGGTAGCAGACAACCTGGTTACGCAAGCAGCCAATGTTAACCAGTCCCAATCAGAAGATTTGAAAGAAGATTTACAAACTGCTGGGTCTTTGGAATCTACGATCGCAGACTACGAGCGAGATCTACAAAATGAATTAAAACCACGGCTGGCAGAAGTAGAGAACATCCTGCATAGACTTGAGCAACGCGGACTTGATTTCTTCGACACGACCATCCGCCTGACGAATATACAGGAGCTAATTCGGGGTGATAAAGTTCGGGCTGAGTTCGAGAAGCATGTGTTGGCTGATGTGCCGCAACAAATTGAGGATCAGGTGCAGCGCCTGATTGACTGGCTGGTGCAAAAGGATTTGCAGGAGTGGCAGCGAGTGATGACTTATGTACAGCGACGCCGGGCACTTCATACGGAGCATATTGTAGGCGAAGGCATTGAACCTCGAGAGATACGCCGCCGCGAATTGATCGATAAGATGGGAAAGAGTGTCCAACGGATCGTCGAGACCTATGATCGTGATCGGGAAGCGAGCGAACTGGCAGCGCATGTCGAGACCGCTGTAGCACAGACCGCTTTGCTGGAGGCCGGCGCCGTGGGACTGGGAGCTTTGGTCACAGCGGCAGTGCTGTCTTCCAGCCTCGATGTGACAGGCATCCTGGCGGCGGGCACGCTGGCTATTCTCGGCTTTTTCGTGATCCCTTATAAGCGCAAACAAGCAAAGGATAACTTCAAGAAGAAGATGACAGATCTGCGAACGAATTTGCTGGAATCCCTGTCAACTCAGTTTACCAACGAGTCCCAAAGTGCGCGCGAGTATCAAGTAGCCAAGCTCAAGGAACGGTTCTATCTATGACCATCCGGGTTGCCAACGCCCCTTGCT
>DATGYJ010000599.1:0-23646 GCA_035298105.1 Anaerolineales bacterium
ATGTCGTTGCAAGCGCAGCGAAGCAATCTCCAATTAAACGGAGAAAACTCTCAGATGAGGTTCTTCCATTAAACGGGAGATTGCTTCGCCCTTCAGGCTCGCAACGACATAAGATCACACTATGAAATTCGCCACCATCTCCACGCTGCGCGCAACGTCCCAGCCTGCTCTCGTGATCGGCGAGCGCGTCTATACCCTGCCGTACCCCGACATGCAGACAGTCATTGCCGCGGGCGCAGGGACAGCCGCACGCCGGGCATCAAAAGAGTCTCTTTCAATCGATGAGGTGCAATTCCATTCACCGATCCAGCCAGCCACTTTGCGCGATGCCTACGCCTTCGAAACGCATGTCAAGACCGCCAATCGCAATCGCGGGCAGGATGTACCGGAGAACTGGTATAAGTTCCCTGTCTTCTATTTTTCAAACCCCAATAACAACTATGGTCACGAAGATACAATTCCCTGCCCGCCCTATACGCAGGCTCTGGATTATGAGCTTGAGATCGCAGCAGTCATAGGGAAAAGTGGCATAGACATCAGGCCAGAAGATGCACCGAACCATATTTTCGGATATACCATTTTCAACGATTGGTCCGCCCGCGACCTGCAGGTGCAGGAAATGAAGGTCAATTTCGGACCCGTCAAGTCGAAGGATTTCGCTTGTTCGTTTGGCCCGGTGATCGTAACCCACGAAGAGATTGCTGATAAGGCGACGGAACGCCCGGGCGTATACGATCTGTTCATGAAAGCCAGAGTGAATGGCGTTCAGATGTCGCAGGGCAACTTTGACGATATTTACTGGTCATTCGGCGACATTATTGCACGAGCCTCTCAATCTGTCATGCTGCGTCCCGGTGATATCATCGGTTCTGGTACGGTTGGTACAGGCTGCCTCTATGAGCTCACCAAGAATCAAGGACCCTGGCTCAACCAGGGGGATGTGGTTGAACTTGAGATTGAGCGAATCGGTGTTTTGAGAAACACAATCGGCAAGAAATAACCTCTGATCTTAACGCTTTGAGGAATGCAAATTAAAAATGGAGTAATTCTATGGAAGACTCTCTCACCCATGACATTGAGTTGTACTCTCCGGAATCCTTCCAAATACTGTTGGATCACGAAGTCAACAGATCGCGCCGCTACGGGGAACCCCTGACTCTCCTTGACCTGGCTCTGGAAACAGATCCTCTTGATT
Organism: Anaerolineales bacterium; assembly: GCA_035298105.1. GTDB lineage: Bacteria > Chloroflexota > Anaerolineae > Anaerolineales > Villigracilaceae > Defluviilinea. The sequence goes on from DATGYJ010000599.1 coordinate 1,196, forward strand.
CACAGACCCAGCATAGCGCGGAAGTGTTTACGATCAACGTGCTCAACCTGCGCCTGCGGGATACAGACATCCCATGTAAAAAAGATAATGAGTTCCTCGTATTAATGCCGTCTACGGATGAACAAGGCGGTCGCATTGCCTGCGAACGCCTGGAAAAGTTGTTTAAAATAGAGTCTCGGACGTATGACCGGGTCTCATTCGAACTCTTCGCTTTTATCGGTGCGGCAACCCTTCCGGGAAGTCGCTCGATCTCCGGAAAAAAACTCATGCGAAATGCAGCCCAGGCCCTGCAGCACGCACGTGCCAATCGCCTCCCGAACCCGGTTATATTTTCCGAAATCGAGCACTAGAAGAGTTCCAGAGACTGTGGTTAAATCATGAGGATACTTTTGAGCCGAAAATAGAAAGGATTGGAATTCCAGGAGCACTATCAGCTAAGTGGACTGCAGAAAATTCTTTAATAACAAAGCCTGCTCAAGCCGCCGTCCTTTGCGAACGCCGCCCCTACGGGTGCGGCAGTCCCCGTGGGACGGCGGCGGGAACGCCTCCGGAAGCAGACTTTCTAAAGGCACTTTCCGATAACTACTTAAGGGATTGTACACGGACAAAACTTTTGGCAAAAAGAGAACAACGATGAACACAAAACAGAATATCAAAATGCTCGGACTTTTCGGGACGGTATAGGCTTCCCTGATATGGGGAGCGCCGATGAAGCTGCATTCAGGGCAAAGGAGATGAACGTGAAGAAGCAAACAGTGTTTGGGATCATCGGGCTCGTGATGGTTACCTGGGCTTGCACATGGAGCGCCGGCATACCCCTGACGCCCACACCGGTAGACGAAGTTGGAACGATCGTCGCGGCAACAATGCAGGCGCTCACCGTGGCACCGGGCCAGGGTGCTTCGACTCAAAATGCAACTCAAACGAGCGGCGCTTCTGTTTCATTCGAGAATGTTTCGTTTGTCCTTCCGAACGGATTGGCAGGCAGCGCGAATCCGGAATCTGTACCTGCGGTGAGTGAGGGCGGGGGCGCGCCCTGGGAAGTGGCACCAGCCCACTTGAAGTTCACTCTGACAGGCTATCAATTGCAGGGCAAGTTCTTCGAGCCAACCATCTTTGTTTATCCGGCCGATGAGTTTGCCCAGGCGAACTCAGGCGCAGCCGAACAGATCGATCGCCTCAAAAAGGTTCTCTCCGGTTCACCGCTCTTGAAGGAGACGCTGCCGATGGTATCCTTCTTCAACGCCGCTTCACTCATTGCAGCAAATATACAATTGGTCTCGTTCCAAAACGGTCGGGGAGTTCGCGAATTGACACAATATGATCAATATGCCGCGCCGATCAATAATCATGAGTTGTTCTATCACTTCCAGGGCCTGACAACGGACAACAAATATTATGTAATTGCGATCCTGCCTATTAATGCAGCGATCCTGGCAGAAAATGAGACACCGGCAGCCCCTATTCCCTCAGGAGGAGTGCCGATCCCAACCGATATTGGACCCAATGAGGGCTACTATATTTCCGTCACCCAAAAATTGAATTCACTGTCTCCAGATGGATTTACACCAGCACTAAGCGCCCTGGACGCGCTGATTCAATCAATTGTAGTGACAAACCCTTAAGGAGGTAACATGCCGTTTTACCATAAGCTTGGGCAAATCCCCCACAAACGTCACACACAATTCCGCAAAGCCAGCGGAGAGCTATATCGTGAAGAATTGATGGGCCTGGAGGGATTTTCCTCCCTTCAATCGATTCTGTATCACAATTTCCTGCCACCGCGTGTCAAACAGATGGAAGATCTCGGCTCACGCCAGCCCGAAACCGTGGACTTTGGCCCCATTCGTCACCGGGCCTTCAAGACCGCCGATGCCCCACTGGGAACAGACCCGGTTTCCGCACGAATTCCACTCCTGGCAAACCGGGATGTCATCCTCGGCATCTCACGGGCCTCGAAAAGCATGGACTATTTCTATCGCAACGCACAAGCCTACGAGACCTGGTGGGTGCATGAAGGCAGTGGCACACTGAAAACGCAATTCGGAAACCTGAAATTCCGCATGGGCGATTACATCGTCATTCCGTTCGGGACCACCTGGCAAATGCATCTGGACAGCGCAGAAGCGCGCTTCTTTACGATTGAAAACCCCTCACAGATCGAGCCGCCCAAACGCTATCGCAATGAATTCGGTCAAATGCTCGAGCACGCACCCTATTCCGAGCGTGATATTCGCCCACCCGAAGAACTGGAGACGCATACCGAGCGCGGCGAATTCGAAGTGCGCATCAAAGTACGCGACCGGCTGAGCAAACATATCCTGGATTACCATCCCTTCGATGTAGTTGGCTGGGACGGTTATCTCTACCCCTGGATTTTCAATATCGAGGATTTCGAGCCGATCACAGGCAGGGTCCATCAGCCACCGCCTGCCCATCAGACCTTCCAGGGACATAACTTTGTCGTGTGCTCGTTCGTCCCGCGTATGTTTGACTATCATCCGCTTTCCATTCCTGCGCCGTACAACCATTCCAATGTCAATTCAGATGAAGTGATCTATTACGCGGAAGGCAATTTCATGTCCCGTAAGGGGATCGATCGCTCTGATATCTCCCTGCACCCCTACGGCTTGCCGCATGGACCCCAGCCGGGCATGACCGAAGCCTCGATTGGTAAGAAAGAGACCCAAGAACTCGCCGTAATGGTGGATACGTTCTATCCACTGAACCTCACCAGCCAGGCCCTGGAATATGAAAAGCCGGAGTATATGTCCACATGGCTGGAGGGAAGCGGAGAATAATCAATCCGGACAGGGATTTCTCCTGCCCCGAATACCTATTTCCCGTTGCTGGTAAGAAGAAGGGGGGTAGGTCATTTAAGTTCATTAATGCGAGATCAGTGCCATTGTAGATCGGAGAAAAAATGGTTGACCTACTTCCATTTCTGACAAGCGTCATTGGATTGCGCGATGCGCATGGCAAAGGACATTCCCAACATGTGATGGAGCTATCCTCCGCTTTTGGACGAAAGGTCGATCTGGCAGCCGCCCAAGTAGAGACGCTGGCCTTCGCGGCCGAGATCCATGATATAGGCAAGATCGCCATCAACGAATTTATCGTCAACAAGCCCGGTCGTTTTACCGAGGCTGAATACCTGATGATCCAGCACCATGCTGAGTTGGGCGCGAATCTCATCGAAACACTCAACCTGGATCCCTTGATCCCTTTAATTATCCGGCATCATCATGAGAATTTTGATGGGAGTGGTTATCCAGATAAACTCAAAGGCGATCAAATCCCCCTGGAAGCGAGGATCATTCGGATTACGGATACTTACGATGCTCTGACGAGCAACAGGGGTTACCGCCCCGCCTTTACACCCAGGAAAGCACTGGCGATCATGGAACAGGATCATGATTTCTTTGATCCAGAGTTATTGGAAATCTTTTTCAAAATGCAGCGCGGCAGGAAACATTAGCCCAGACGATCATATTTTCCAGAGCACGAAGGGCCTGAGGAAATGTAAAATTATCTGTGCCGGATGGGCTCGCAACTCATAGCAAGCGAACGAACACCAGCCAAACAACAAAGGACAAAAATGAATCTTTCAACCGCGCAGATCACAGATCCAACGTTCAAGAAGATCGCCCAAAAGATCATTGCGGAGATGAAGCGTCTGCAGGTGCCGGGCGTCGCCATTGGAATCTGGCACGCAGGCAAGGAATTTGCAGAAGGCTTTGGCATCACCAGCGTGGAACATCCCCTGCCGGTTACGCCGGATACCCTCTTCCAAACCGGATCGATCAGCAAAACATTCACGGGCACAATGCTGATGCAATTGACGGAGCAGGGGAAGGTCGACCTCGATGCGCCCGTCCGTAAATATCTCAAAGATTTCAAACTGCGCGATAAAGCGGTTGCCCAAAAGGTCACCGTCCGCCAGCTGCTTACGCATATGGGCGGCTGGGTCGGCGATTATTTCAATGACTTCGGCAACGGTGAGGATGCCCTGGACAAAATGGTCAGGGAGATTGCCCGGCTTCCACAGGTCCAGCCACTGGGAATGATCTGGTCCTATAACAATACAGGGTTCAATGTCGCGGCTCGCATCATTGAAATCGTAACCAAGAAACCTTACGAGCAAGCCGCCCAGGAAATGTTGTTCGATCCGGTTGGATTGAAGATGTCTTTCTTTTATCCGAGCGATATCCTGTTTACACATCGCTTTGTCGTGGGCCATCAGAAGGTGAAGGACGAGGTCCGAGTGGCGCGACCCTGGGCAATTGGCAGAGCTGGCAATGGCGTGGGCGGAGTGGTGAGCACCGTTCGTGACCTGCTCAAATATGCACGCTTCCATATGAGCAACGGGAAAAAGAATGTGATTGCCGGTCAGAGTCTGCGTGCGATGCGCGTTCCACAAGCAGATGCAGGTGCGCGCGGGCTGATGGGCATCACCTGGTTTATCCGGGAGGTTGGCGACCTGACTGTGTATGCCCACGGCGGCGCGACCAACGGGCAGCAGGCTTACTTTAGCTTCATCCCCCGCGAACATTTTGCTCTGGCCATCCTGACCAATAGTGATGATGGCGGGATCCTCACCACGGAAATATTCCACTACGCCCTCAAGCTTTATTTCAATGCAAAATCGGACCTTCCAAAACCGGTCAAGGTCCCCGGGAGCGAGCTCAAACAATTTGCAGGCAGATATCGCATCGGTACAGAATGTTTCGATCTTCAAGTGAAGGGGGAGCATCTCATTTATCACCACATTCCGCTGGGCGGCTTCCCCACGCCCGATACACCGCCGGGACCCGCCATGCCGCTCATGCGTTTTTCATTCTATGAAAAAGACAAGGTCATTGGATTGGATGAGCCTTACAAGGACGCCCTCGGAGAATTTATTCGCGATGAAAAGGGCAGGTTACAGTTCTTCCGCATCGGCGGACGGGCGCATAAGAAGATAAAATCTTTCGCGCTGAGCGGAGCGACTAGGGCTCTTCGAGGACCGCAGACGAAGCGCTAGGGCACAGGTTTGGCTTTGGAGTCGGACGCGCCCCGCAAGGGTGTGCCGTCCATATCAGTACGCGATCTCTTTGCAGCGAACAGATCAAAGGTTGTGCACACAAGAAAATCAAATAGACCTATAATTGAGGGATGAGTTATCGCCTGAGGGTCAGTATATCTGCTCTGGTTTTGCTGGCCGCAACACTTGCCTGTAATATGCAGTTTGACCAGGTGCCTCCGCCGAATGAAGCTCAGACTGCAGCCGCATTGACCGTGCAGGCCGCGCTAACCACTCCGGCTCTTACTTCAACAGCTACACGCGCTCCTTCTCAAACTCCCTCTGCTACGGGCTTGCCAATTCAAACGACCACCCTTACCCCTACTTTTTCTGTCCCAATGCTAACGGTACGCGAATCAACGAACTGTCGGACTGGTCCGGGTGAGGAGTATGAGGTGATCTTCACTTATTTGAAGGGGAAAAAATTGGAAATTGTCGGTCGCTATGACCCCGGGAATTTCTGGCTGGTCAAATCCAACGAAAGCCCAACGGGAACCTGCTGGCTGTGGGGGCAATACGTGGATGTGACGGGTAGCTATTGGACTGTGGCAAGCGTCACACCGCCTCCTACCTCAACAATTGCGCCACCGCGGGCGCCAGGGATCCAGGAATGGCATTTTTCCTGTAGCGCCGACACATTGACCTTCACCGTGAATTGGGTAGATAATGCAACCAATGAGACGGGCTATCGGATCTTTCGCGATGGGGAACAGCTCGTTGAGTTACCGGCCAACTCAACCACGTACACAGATACGTTTACATTCACTGCCGATCAGGGGGTGGAATATTACTTGCAGGTCTTTGCCCCCAGCGGCACGGCAAACAGTTCGGTCATGAGAATGAGATGTTGAGCATGGCTAACAAAAAAGGTCTCGGAATGTTCCGAGACCTTTTCAATTACATTTCTTCCAACTGCTCTTTGATCTTCTTCGTCTGTTTGCCGCGCTCTTCGGTATCCAGGATGCGCTTGCGAATGCGATATGATTCAGGGGTAACTTCGAGCAGTTCGTCATCAGCCAGATATTCGACGGCCTCGTCAAGGGACATTTGGCGGGGAGGCGTGAGGCGGATTTCCATATCGCCGCGCGAGGAGCGCACATTGGTGAGATGTTTCTTCTTGCAGACATTGATCGGCATATCCTGCCCACGTGCGTTCTCACCCACCACCATCCCTTCGTAAACAGAAACGCCAGGGCCTAAGAACAAGGTGCCGCGTTCTTCAGCATTCTTCAAGGCATAAGCTGTTGTCTCACCTGCTTCCCAGGCCACCAGAGAACCGGTGGTGCGCGTGGACATCGTTCCTGCCATTTCATCGTAACCATGGAAGATGGTATGCATGACACCCTCGCCGCGTGTGGAAGTCAGGAACTGGTAACGAAAACCCAGCAAACCGCGCGTGGGAGCGATATAGATCATGCGCGTCATGCCCTGACCGGCATCCTGCATGTCCATCATTTTGCCGCGTCTGGCTCCGAGCATTTCTACGACCACGCCGACCGTTTCATTGCTGGTCTCGATATGGACTTCCTCGTAGGGCTCCAGAAGTTCGCCATCATCCGCTTTATGGAAGATCACTTCAGGACGCGAGACCTGAAATTCGTAGCCTTCCCGTCGCATGGTCTCGATCAGAATGCCGAGATGCAGCTCACCGCGACCAGAGACCAGGAAGTTTTCAGCCGATTCGGTTTCTTCCACATGCAATGCGACATTTGTGCGCAATTCGGTGAACAGTCGCTCGCGCAGGTTACGAGATGTTCCCCAGCGCCCCTCTCTCCCTGCGAATGGAGAGGTGTTCACACCAAAGGTCATGCGGACGGTTGGTTCTTCCACCCTGATCGTAGGCAGCGCAATGGGAGTGTTGGGATCGGCCAGGGTTTCACCAATCCCGATCTCTTCCAGGCCTGCCAGTGAGACAATGTCACCGGCACTGGCTTCTTCGATCTCGACTTTGTTCAGGCCCTGAAAGGTGTAAAGATACTTGGCCGATTCAGGAAGGTTGCGTCCATCCGTGGTGAGACGTGCGAGACGTTGAGCCGCTTTGATCTTGCCTGCAAAGACACGCCCGATCGCCGTGACGCCGCGGTAATCATCATAACCAAGCATGGTAACCAGCAGTTGCAGAGGCGCCTCCGGGTCCACTTTGGGCGGCGGTATATGCTTCAGGATCACATCAAATAAAGGCCCCAGGTCGGGTCCCAGCTCTGGGGAAAGACCCGCTTTCCCAGCGGTCGCCTGGGCATAGATAATCGGGAAATCCGCTTGTTCCTCAGATGCCCCGAGTTCGATGAAAAGGTCAAAGGTCTCGTTGAGGACGCGCGACGGTTCAGCATCCTTGCGGTCGACTTTATTGATCACCACAACAGCCTTATGCCCCATTTGCAGCGCTTTCTTCAGCACAAAGCGAGTTTGCGGCATGGGGCCTTCGGCAGCATCTACCAGCAGCAGGACGCCATCCACCATATTCATGACGCGTTCGACTTCACCGCCGAAATCCGCGTGACCCGGGGTGTCGACAATATTAATTTTTACAGGTTGATTGGTCTTGGGGTCGACCAGCGTAATGGCTGTATTTTTAGCAAGGATCGTGATCCCGCGCTCTCTCTCGAGGTCAATCGAATCCATGACCCGTTCAGCGACCTGCTGGTTCTCGCGGAAGGTATGGGACTGGCGCAGGAGACCATCTACGAGGGTAGTCTTGCCATGGTCAACGTGCGCGATGATGGCGATATTACGAAGATCGGTTCGTTCAACTAACATTCATTCACCTGATTTCAAATGTCGTTGCGAGGGAGTGGCGCACTAGCGCCGCGACCGAAGCAATCTCCTCGTCCATGGGGGATTGCTTCTCGAAGACTCGCAATGACATGTTGCTTATACATACAAAAACCCCCGACGGGGAGGCCGAGGGTTTTTTGCGGTCGGCGTGCAAGCAGCAATATTATCAGAGGGTCAACGATTTGGGAAGGGCTTTTTCGATCTCAGGCATGGCCTTCTCGAAATCGGGCGCAATCATCCTTTGTACACGGACACTGGCACGGCACGTGATTTGCCTGGCAAATCATGCAGGTGTTTCACGGAAAGGACGGATCGTTTCCGTTTTTTTACGGGAAAAACCGTGGAGTCCGTGTGGTCCGTGTACAAAAAGAGGTTCTTGTCAAACGAATGAGAAAGCCATGCAATCTCAGGGTTTTACATCCTGGGCGCAGCGAAAACCAAGGTTAAAGTTGTTGCCATTCGTTGGAAAGCTGCGGCGCTTCGAAGTGCGGATGTCATCTTTACTACTGTTCCACGCACCGCCCCGCAGCACTTTTCCCTGTCCCGAATTGGGTCCCGTCGGATTCGTCATAGGTGAGATGCCGTAATACACCTGGGAATACCAGTCTGCCACCCATTCCCAGACATTCCCGGCCATATCATACACGCCATACGGGCTCTTGCCGGCCTCAAAAGAACCTATTTCATGAACGTCATTATCACAACCATGAGGACCGTTAAAATTGACGACCGGGCAGGCAGGTTCTGTATCGCCCCACGGGTAAAGATGCGGATTCGGACCATGAGCGGCTTTTTCCCACTCGGCTTCGGTGGGCAGGCGCGCCTCGCGCCAGGTACAGTAGTTGTTTGCCATTGTCCAGTTCACCCAAACGACAGGATAATCATCGAAGGTTGGATTGCCATAATATTTAAAGTGGGTATATGAGTCTGTTTGGATGGGGGGTTTGCACTTGCCTTCATCTGCACACACCTTATAAAGGGCATTGGTCACTTCGAATTTGTCGATATAGTAGGCCGGCAGATCTACGGGATGACTTGGCTTCTCATCGGAGAGAGCATTCAGATCACGCTTCACGGCGCCCATCTGGAACGTACCGGCGGGCACCAAAACCATCACCACATTGTGGCTCTTGATCTCCGGCAGGGGCCCACTGGGGGTAAACGTCAGCGCTGGTGACGCGGTTAGTTCAGGGGTATTCGTAAATGCGACCGTCGCAGTAAATGGCACGGCTGTCGTTTGGACCGCGACCGGTATATCCGTGGTTGGCAGAGAAGGAGCCGGAGGCTCCAGAAATTCTTTAAGAGAGAGGCTGATCGTACCTAGGAGTAGGATTCCCAGAGTGACGCCCAGGACCATAAAAGCTGTTTTTTGCCAGCTTTTCGGTGTATTTTCCTGGATCCATTGAGGATTGAAAACTGTCTTATAGATTTCATTCCGAACTCTAAGAAGCCCTTTGTCTGAGCGGACTAACCCGGAAAGCTTGAGGTGGGCCTTGGCCATCGACCGCTCATCATCCAGGATTTTTCTGCCGGAACGGATATCTTTATAGGTCCTAAGCACTCTCCTCACATCCGGAGACCGCCCCGAAAGCATATCTCGCACAAATTGCAAGTTGTTGTCCTGCCGGCCCTGTTCTCCGGTAAACAGGCGTTCCACTGCGTGTGCGATGGTTTCCTCATCGATGACTTCTCTCGACTTCGCCAGATGGGCAAATAGGCGCTGAGTTAAATAAGGATGCCCGCCCGTATATTGAAAGACCCACGTCAGGATCTGGGCAGCCTGGATACCAAAGTTTTCCACTAATGGGAAAGCTTCCGTCAGGTTGAAGTCATTGATTTCTACCCTGCGACCGATATTAAAAGGTGTACGCTTATTATCGGAAATCAAATCACTCGGAGTTGCCACACCCACTAATACAAACGATAACCGTTTAAAGTCAGGAATAGTGGCGCGTGCGTTATATACAGCGCGGATGGCCACATAAAAGTCATCGGAAAATGGAATGCTGAGTGTACTGTCAATTTCATCAAAGAACAGCACGATCTGTTCTTTCACTTCTTTCAACAGTACATCCTTGAAGAAGTTGGTCAGGCGTTGGGCCGGTCCAAGTTTTGCGTGATCCAGCCACCACGCGAATATATCTGTTTTCAGCTCTAAAGCAATGTAGATTTCATTGAGGATGCCCAGATACCATTCGTCGGGTGAGACTTTTACACCGATGGCGCTTAGATCAATGGTTACAGAACGAATGTTTTCGCTTTCAAGCTGTTGGGCCGTTCGCACGATCAGGCTGGATTTCCCGACCTGGCGAGATGAGAGAATAAAGGCAAATTCACTTTGCCGGCAGAGATCAAGCAGTTCGTCATCTGCTTTGCGCTTAATATAGATACCCCCGCCTGCCTGGACTGTACCACCGACCGTATAGATATTTTGCTTAGACATTTAAGCGTTTTTTGAAATATTCCGCATAAAGGGGATTACGCGGGATTACATCATTTGCTACGCGCTTTACCAACCCTGCGCCCCGCAGCTGAAAGAAGATATGCTCATCTGTGCAGCGCTGACTCTTGATCACCTGAACCAGCCCGGCTTTCATTTTTTCTTCATTCCCCATTCTGAAAAGATAATTCCGCAAATGGTCGCCGAACGGCCCATTATCTTCACAGGCATTATCGATCATCTCTGCAAACGTCGTACGCCGGCTGGCAATCAGATAAAGCGCTCTCCGGGTGAGATAAGGGTGACCGCCCAGCAGATCATAAAGCTGGCGAAGCTGATCTTCGGTCAGCGGATCGTGGTGACGATGATTAAGGTCGAGTACCTGGCCGATTGTAAAATCAACCAGTTCAATGACTTGACCGACATTGAAGGGTGATTGATTAAGGTCGGCGATGAATTGATAGGGTTCTGTAGAGGTTACCAAAGACAAGTTCAAGCGTGTCCAGTCACCGCCGCGGGCGCGGTTGTTATGCCAGCTCCGCAGCATGCTGAAGAAATCTGAACGGAATGGAGACGCGAACATGCGCTCCACTTCATCCATGGCTAACAGCACCTGGACATTCGCGATCTCTTTCAGCAAGTGCCTCTGGAGGTAATTGGTGGTCTTTTGGACATGCCCAAGCGGGTTTTTCCAGTATTCTTCCGTGCGATCTTCGATCTCAAATTCCCAGGATAGCAGGCTGCAGAACTGTTTATAAAAAACACCCCCATCGTCCATCACCGCCTTTTCAATTAATTGAAAATCGATGAAGGCCGTCCGCATTTCCATCGCTTTGGCCTCTTCGATCAGCCGGTTGAGCAGCGAACTCTTTCCCATCTGGCGGGGTCCCTTGATGGTTATGGTGACACCCTGGATATCGTTCAGCGCGCTGACGGCCTCCTGATCTGTTTCCCGCTCGATGTAGAAGGGCGATTGATGGGGCATCGTACCTTCAGGCGATCCCAGATCATGCGGCATGTTTGCAAATGCAGTTGGGACCTCTTCTTTCGTCACCGGCTTCTCTGCGAGCTGTGTTGCGGGATGGTTTGCAGGCAACTGTCCGCCCCGCATGGCTTCTTGCAAGTCCGTAATTAGTTTCGGAGTATCAGCATTGTTTTCCCATACTGCCCACTGTAATGGATTCAAATAAGCACTTATGGGATATGCCAGCGGCTCATCGTAATTCAGGCGCACAGGCAGGATCGCAGGCTTCCCATGTTCCCGATCATGATGGTAGGCCGTTTCAATTTCAGCAATGACCATCTCGCTATGTACTGAGCTGGCCGACAGGAAACATATTATGTAATCCGATTCTTTAATTTCCTTCTGAATACGTTCCGCCCATTTTTCACCCACTTGAATGGTGGTATCAATAAAAACAGTATGGTCTTGCCGTAATGCCTCGTACACCGCTGTTGCAACCGGTGTATCGGGCTCGATATTGCGCTTATAACTGATAAAGATTTTTGCCATAGCATTGATTCCTGTCCGGGAATTTTGGCAAATATAGCTGGAGCAGGGTTGGCTTCGGAGCGAAGTTTCCCCATCATGGAGTAATAAAATTATACGCCACAAGACAATTTAACGCTACAATCTCGCAATTTTAAGATACAAACGATCTCTGCAGCTTTACCGGGTCCAGAGTACGGCGCTAGGGGTACCTGTCGCGTCATTGCTCTCACCCACGATTTGCCCGCTGTTATTTATTCCCCAGGCACGGCTCGTAGCACCCTCTGCCAGTGTGCCCAGATCAGTCATCTTGCCCTTCTCCCAAACGAAGGCATGCTCAGCGCCTGAGACGATATTACTAAAGCCCACAATCTGTCCACGTTCGTTGATGCCCGTTGCGAAGCTATCCGCGCCGCCCAGGGTACCGAGGTCGGTCATGCGGCCCTTCTGCCAGAGAAAAGCATGGGTCTCGCCTGAAGTGGTGTGACTATAGCCCACAACCTGCCCGCGCTCATTGAGAGCATAGGCAACGCCAAATGAACCACCTAGTGTGCCCAGATCGGTTATGGTGCCATCCTTCCAGAGAATAGCGTGATAAGCTCCCAAATTGGTCAGGCCAAAGCCAACAATTTCGCCGCGATTGTTGATCTCAAAAGCCTGACTAAAAGAACCGTCTGGCAGCGTGCCCAGGTCGGTCGCCGTACCACTCTGCCAGAGGAATGCGTGACGCTCACCCAGGCCAGTGTCGCCCCAACCTACCACCTGCCCACGCGCGTTGATCCCAGAGGCAGAACTATTGAGCGAGTCCAGGACAGTCATCGTGCCGTTCTCCCAGAGGAACGCGTGCTCCAGGAAAGGCAGATCGATATCACTCCAGCCTACAACCTGTCCGCGCTCATTGAGGTTAATTGCAAGACTATGCGAGCCGCCTGGCAATACCCCCAGATCCACCATGACGCCGTTTTCCCATAGGAAGGCATGGTAAGGACCTGAACTGGTTTCGCTCCAGCCTACTACCTGCCCGCGCTCGTTAATATGGCGCGCGTAAGCATAAGGCCTGCCCAGGTTACCAAGGTCAATGATGGTGAATGGAGCAGAAGATGCAAAAACGGGTTGCGCAAGTATCAAGAGTATCGCAACAACAGTCAACATCACCACGTTACTTATCTTTCGTTTCATAGTTATGCTCCTTTCTGAGAACTGTGATTCACAGGATACCCCCTCGTGACATACCGAAATGCAAATCGTTCGAGCCAGACCATGGTCTTCCGGGCAGAACCCAATTCATTCTTCAGCCGGCTTACATCTCCCGCTCAAAGATTTCCATATTGTTTGTACAATTTTTTAGAGGTCGATTCAAGTGATGAACGTAATAGGGTTCTCATGAATTGTCGGCGCAACGTGGCTGAATTCGGTGATTGACGGCATAGGTCCTGGCGGAACATAACCAGTGCAAACAGCGTCTCCAGCCAAGAGGGGATATCCTTATTCGAAATCTTGTCTTCGCGCGAAGCGGGTAACAATTAGAGGGCAAGAGTTGCCTCTGCCGGTCCCGCGCGATCGATCGATAGGGTCGGACAATTTCCAGGCTCAGACAATTGCGATACGATAACTCCAGACAAGTACAGGATCAGTACAGGATTAGTACAGGATCACGCCAGGAAGAGCGAGATCAATACGGAGCCGAGGCGGATAATCAGCGAGCTGAATTGCTGGGAAATTGGGAAGGTTGCGCCAGCAGTTGTACTGCTGGCGCAACCTTCCCTTAAAAAACAGAGAACCCAAAATCTTACAATTCGAAGCCCGAGAACCTTATGTTATAATGTCACTATGCGTTACGAACGATCCTGGAACAGCATTTTGTGCGTTGGTGTACGTGGATTTGACAAGGAGGGGTTGCCTCGAATCGCGCCTGTCCTCCAGAGATAAGTAGTTCTTTCTTATGCTTTGTCATGCCGCAGGTGCGACCTGCGGCATTTTTGTTTAATCCAAATCCGTTGGTCGAGTGTGGCGCTGAAGCGCCATGTATCGAGACCAACCATTACCAAAAGGATTTATGCAAATAAGTGGTTTCGATACGGTCTCGAAAAAACTCGACCTACTCAACCACCCTGTTGGAAAATTATTGGAGTACTCATGATCTCAATCACAGTTTCAAATGCCACCCTCATCCTGGGCTCTCACGCCATCTTTCGCGACCTGAACTGGGAAGTTCAACACGATCAGAAGATCGGGCTGATCGGTCCGAATGGCGCCGGGAAATCATCCCTGCTTAAGTTGATCATTGGTGAACATTCGATCGAGAAGGGCGGGATGGTCGTCAAAGCCAAAGGCGTGACTCTTGGCTACCTGCCGCAGCACCCGGAGTTCGATCCTGAAGAGAAAGCCCTGGCGCTGGCATTGGAGGGCAATCCCAGAGTAGCAGGGATCGAAGCGGAATTGCAGCGCATCGAAAACAGACTTGGCGACCCGGACGTGTATAACAACGCGAAATCCCTGGAACGCCTCCTCGATGCACAACATTTTCTATTGGAAGAATATGAATCTCTGGGCGGGTTGAATTATGTCTCGCGCGTCCGTGAACTCTTACGTGGATTGGGCTTGCCAGAATCCGATTTTGAGAAACCGATCCGCGCACTAAGCGGAGGCCAGAAGAAACTGATCGGTCTGGCGCGACTGATGCTGCTAAACCCATCCGTGCTGCTGCTGGATGAGCCTGATAATCATCTCGATATGCCGGGAAAAGCATATCTGGAAAAACTCATCCTCGGATATCCAGGCGCGGTAGTGATCATCTCGCATGACCGCTATCTACTGGATGCGGTCGCTACGCATATTGCCGAGATCGAAGACGGCAGGATCAGGACGTTCACAGGTAACTATACGGAATATATCCTGGACAAGGAAGAACGGCTCGCCCGCCAGGAGGAGCTCTACAAGACCCAACAGCGCGAGGTCGGTCGCCTCGAAGCGGCGATCAAACGTTATGCTATCTGGGGTAAGGTATATGACAACGAGGACTTCGCTAGAAAAGCAAAGTCCATGCAAAAGCGGCTCGACAAAATGGAAAAGATCGAAAGGCCCGTACTCGAGCGGCGCAAAATGGATCTGGCTCTCAATGGCTGGCGTGGCTCGAATCAGGTGCTGGAGCTGGAATCCGTGAGTAAGGTATTTGATCGGACTCCAAAGACGCCAGACTTTGGAATGCGCAGCCCAAGTCAGGAGATTTCGAACTCCAAACATTGTATTCTGAAGGACATTAACTTCCTGATCCGTCACGGCGAGCGGGTGGGCTTGATTGGTGCCAATGGCGCTGGCAAATCCGTGCTCTTGCGCTTGATATTGGGCAAGGAACAGCCGACAAACGGCGAAATTAAGATTGGACCCAGTGTCAAGATAGGTCACTATGCGCAGGAACATGAGACCTTGGACTTCAACCAAAGCCTGATCGATGCCGTGCGGCTGGGAGGCAACCTGAGCGAATCGAATGCGGTTTCGTTCCTCATCCGCTACCTGTTCAGCTACCAGCAAGCCACTCAGCGCATCGGCCTGCTTTCGGGCGGCGAGCGCAGCCGTCTGCAGCTGGCGTTACTCGTTTTGTCAGGCGCCAACTTTCTACTGCTGGATGAGCCCACAAATAATCTCGATATCGCCTCTGCAGAAGTTTTGGAAAACGCGCTCAACGATTTCAATGGGACGGTGCTGGTCATTTCGCATGATCGCTACTTCCTTGACCGAACTGTCAACCGCATCTTTGCCCTGGAGAACACGACCATCACGGAATACGGTGGTGGATATAGCGATTATGCGGCCAGGGCGGAGGTCCAGGCCAATGCGCAGAAAGCACTCTAACGCAGGCAGAGAGGCCGCGCTGATCCAGGCTTTGGAGGTTTCCTCGAGGGCGTCTTTCATTGCAGGCGGTTCCAAAAGGCCTCCGAAGCCTGGGTTCCGGGGCGAACGGGATAAAATCTTCCCTTGAATTTTTGGACCGCCAGGCCCACACGATGTTCCACTCCTGAAGTCTGTGGGCAAAAAAACTCCGCGGTTATTCAATGGTATAATTTTCGCCCGATGCTCCAAGAACCTTCATCTCAAAAATCACAAATCTGCCCTACCTGCGGAACACGACTCAGCGAAAATGCCACACGTTGTCTGGTTTGTGGTACTGAGCTCACTGCGAAAGCCGCGACGAAATCGAAGAAAGCTGAAACTGGCATGCAAGCCAGCCGTATGCCCGAACTTACCTTGAGCTTGCCTGCCGCCCTTGGCGCTTTGGCATTGATCCTGCTGATCGGTGCCTCATCCGTCTACTTTAGCCTGCGGGCGGGCATCGGGGGACCAAAACTCGTCGAGCCAACGCTGGAAGGAACCGTAACCCAAACTGCCACGATCACGCCAACGGGAACTGCAACTCTGCCGCCAACTTCAATTCCAACCGAGACTCCCCTGCCGCCATTCGAATACAAAGTACGGAGTGGAGATACTTGTGGAGTGATCGCCGCCCAATTCAGCGTTTCTGTTCAAAGTATTATTATTCAAAATCAGCTATCGGCGCAGTGTTTTGTATCGGTTGGACAGTCCCTCAAAATCCCTTACCCGACTGCGACCCCGGCACCGCCGCCCACAGACATTCCCAACGAAGCGACACAAACCGCACAGGCCTGTGAAAAGGCTTCGTATACAGTTCAGGAAAATGATACGTTATCCAGCATTTCCTTTAGTTACAACGTGCCGCAGGATGCCATCAAATTTTATAACGGACTTTCGACGGACAGCGTTTTTATCGGACAAACCTTGCTGATACCGCTATGCGAAAGATTTGCCACTCCCGGACCCACTCCCACGGCAACCCTGCCGCCTCCCTACCAGGCCCCGAGTTTGCTCCTGCCTGCAGATGGTGCGGCCTTCACTCTGGCAAATGATGTTGTAACCCTGCAATGGGCATCCATTGGGACATTGCGAGAAAATGAAGCATATCAAGTGACCATCGAAGATGTAACCTCCGGGCAGGCTCGACGCCTGACAGATTATGTCACGGATCAAAAATTCACGATACCGACTTCCTTCCGCCCGAACGATAATCTGGCGCATGTGATTCGCTGGTGGGTGACAACGGTTCGCCAAAGCGGCGTGGATGAGCAGGGACAGCCCATCTACGATTCAGCCGGGGCAACCAGCGATAAGCGCGACTTCTCCTGGACGGGTGTGGCTGTGGAAGGTACACCCACCCCGTAAGCCCTGAAAAGGAACCGATTGAGCTGCTCCCTGCCGGCAATGGCAGGGAGTTTTATTTTCCTCTTGACAAAATCCATAAAGTAATTATAATATGTACATTATTCAATTTATTGAATAATTCGATAATTCAATTAGGAGAAAGATTATGGCTCCTTTTGCTCTAAACCTTGAAAAAACAAGAATCACAGATGCCATTGTGAAGGTCGAACCCGCTCTCAATGCCTTTGGGAGTATGCTTTTGATCGCCAAGGCCGACGATGAACCCGGCATTCATGAGTGGGTCACAAAGACACGGCGACAAATGTCCCCCGAAGAACGGTTTCGACATAAATTAGTCACGATTGGGTTTCATTATTCCATATTGCCACAGGCCCCTGAGGAAACATTTGAGGCCTATTTAAACGCTCTGGAGGCCACTCCCCCATCAGAACTTCGGGATCGTTTGTTGAATGCCTATTCAGAGATTTGTCTGACCGACCATGGCCACGCACCAACGAATCAAAACCTGCCCGTGGATTGGGATGAGGTTCTTTCCTCCGCGAATAATTACGTAGAGTTTCTGAGATCCCGCTTTGGCGATGAACTGACAGATGAAGAAGTAGAGACGCGTGCCTACCAGTATGTGATCGACCCTGCCGCGCTGAAACAATTGCTCACCGGGCATATTCGCTGGCTCTGGAAGAACTACCTGCAAGCTGAATGGACGCGGGTACGTCCAATGCTGGAAGAATCTGCCAGGGCCTTCAACCAGATTGACCTTAGCAATATGACCCGCGTCGAGCAGGTTGAATTTGTGACCGGCAAGGAGTTGAGCGAAACAAAATGGGGAGAGGAGTTTCTAAAGGCCAAAGATGTGATCTTTATCCCTAATGCTCATTTTGGTCCTTATATCCGCACAACCAAAATCCGGGACACTTTTTATATTTATTTCGGCGCGCACCTGCCAGAGGGCTCGGATATCCGTGTCCCCGAGCTGGATCGAGCGGAAATCGTCTCCAGGATTTCTGCATTGGCAGATGATACCCGTTTACAGATTCTGCAGATGATCGCTGAAAGAGGCGAGATGCGCTCACAGGAAATCATGGATGCGATCAACTTAAGCCAACCCAGCGTATCACGATACCTGTCGCAGCTTACGGCGGCCGGATACTTATAGGAAAGGAGAGCCAACGGAGCAAAAGCTTATATTCTCAACAAGGATCGTATTGAAAAGACATTGAAGGCCGTCAGCGCCTTTTTATTGGGTCGTTCTTAATGGAGTGGGTATGGAGTCAAAGTGAACAGACTTTGGACTCCATTTTAAGAGTAAGTGGTTTCACTAAAGGAGCAGGCATGAACAACTGGCAAGACGAGTTTACGGCTGAATATGATCGTCAGCGAATAAGGAGTGAAGTCGAGCAGATCCGTTTGGAAACACAGGCCCTCAAATCCCGTGTATATCGCCCACGTTTCTTCGAGCGGACCATGTTCAGCTTCGCAAACTGGATGATTTCCACAGGCAAGCATCTACGCAAACGCTATGAAGTTCCCTCTGTAAATTGCGCCCATTCCCATACCGGCAGCTTTGCACGCTAAGGAGCTTCGAACCTCTGGCTGTTTAGCCGCCCTGGACAGTGCAAGCCTATGCGGGAGAAAACCTGTCCAGCTGACCAGGGTAAGAACTCTCCCGCAGGCGGGGGAAATTTGTGGAATGAGGTCCTATAGTTGAGAACATTGCAGGCCTATCTAACCTGCAAATCTGAACCGAGCATTTCAGCCAACAAATGATTTCCGAAAGTTTCGAAGTCTGGAAGACAAACGACATATAGGAGAATAAACAATAGCGTGAATCGAAAGAGTAAGATTCATTGACTCAGTTTGGAGAAGAATGAATAATTTACTGAAAAGAACAAGAACAGTCTACGGCGAGTACCCGCGCGCGTTCTGGATTTACAACATTGTCGTCTTTATCGACCGCCTGGGTGGTTTCATGCTCTATCCGTTCTTCGCGCTTTACCTCACCCAGAAATTCGAGATCGGCATGTCCACTGTGGGCCTCATCTTCGCGATCTTCTCGATCTCCGGGATGCTAGGGAGCGCACTCGGCGGTGCGCTTGCCGATCGCATGGGACGTAAGGTCGTGATCATCTTCAGCCTCATCCTCTCTTCGCTCAGCTCACTGGGAATGGGCTTTGCGCCCTCGATCGGGATCTTCATTGCGGTTGTCGCCATCGTTGGCACACTGTCCAGCATAGGTCACCCCGCTCACGAAGCCGTGGTCGCCGACTTGCTGCCGCCCGCCAAAAGGGCCGAAGGCTATGGCATCATACGGGTGATCTTCAATACCGCAGTGGTGATTGCCCCTCCGATTGCCGGTCTGCTGATCTCCCACTCCTATCTCACCCTTTTCCTGGTGGATGCAGTCATTAGCGTGATCTGCGCGGCGGTTGTACTGTTTGCCTTGCCCGAGACAAAACCACAGGCTGCTGCCCACACCAGGCCTGAAACGATGAAACAAACCTTTGGCGGGTATGGACGAGTCTTCAAAGACACGCCCTTCCTGGCCTTCATCGGGGTCACGGTAATGATGACCCTCGTCTACATGAATATGAACTCAACGCTGGGCGTTTACCTGCGCGATCACCATGGACTGCCCGAGCTTGGTTACGGCTCATTGATCAGCATCAACGCCATCATGGTCGTGCTCTTCCAATTTTGGATAACAAGGCGGCTCGAGAAATACAAACCTTTCCTGATGATGGCAGCCGGCTCGTTGCTCTATGCGATCGGTTTTGCAATGTACGGCTTTGTCGGAACCTTCGCACTCTTTGTCGCTGCGATGGTTATCATCACCATCGGCGAAATGGTTGTTTCCCCGTTCCAGCAATCGCTCGTGGCAAGCTTTGCACCTGAAAACATGCGCGGCCGCTACATGGCAGTCTCTGGTCTCTCATGGAGTATTTCATTTACCGTGGGTCCCTATTTCGCCGGGCTGATCCTTGACAGCGCCAACCCAAATTTACTGTGGGCGCTTTGCGGATTTATCGGAATCCTGGCAACGCTGGGCTTTACAGTGCTCAACAGGACCCATCAATCGTCTGCTCCAGTGATCGAGCCGGCCGCAGCGGATTAGATTATTTCGGAGTCCCCTCCTCACTCCTGGGACAGGTCATACGCAGGCCTGTCCCAAACTTTTTTAACGGCTCAGATGCAGCCGGAAATTGGTTCTGCCTCGACAGGCTCCTGCTCCCCTCTTACAATACCCGGAAGAGCGTGCGTCGCAACTTGCTCAACGAACTGAATCCGTCCGGCTGGTACGACGCACTGATAAGGAGAATTTATGGATATTCGTTCTTATAACCGTGAGGCCTGGAACCGAGAAGTGGCAGGCGGCAAAAACCCCTGGTCACAACCGGTCAGCCCGGAGATCATCGCAAAAGCCAGACAGGCTGAGTTTGGAATCTTGTTGACCGAGAATATCCCCGTTCCGCTGAGGTGGTTTCCGCCTCTCAATGGGACGGACGTATTATGCCTGGCCTGCGGCGGCGGGCAGCAGGGACCTGTCCTTGCGGCGGCAGGGGCACACGTCACCGTCTTCGATAATTCCCCCGCTCAGTTGAAACAGGACCAGCTCGTGGCGGAGAGAGAGGGGCTTCCCCTCCGCACGGTGGAAGGCGATGCTGCCGATCTATCCATATTCGCCGGTGAATCCTTCGATCTGGCCTTCAATCCCGTTTCGACCGTCTTTATGCCCGACGTGCGCCCGGTGTGGAGGGAGTGTGCACGTGTGCTCCGGCAGGGCGGGATCCTGATGACTGGATTCATGAACCCTATTCACTACATTTTTGATTTGTACAAAGCCGATGAAGGCATTCTGGAAGTTGCCCATGCCATCCCTTATTCCGATTTGACCAGCATCTCTAAGGAAGAATTGCATGAACACATGCAAAAGGGACTGCCCGTTGAGTTCGGTCACAGCCTGACGGATTTGCTCGGCGGTCAGTGCGACGCGGGCTTTGTGATCACGGACCTGTACGAAGATTTCATGCTTGAGTCGCCATTGCACAACTATCACCCCACTTATATCGCGACGCGGGCAGTGAAGAAGTAAGCCAGGCTCACGCCTCCGGATCGACTGGCGACGCCATGCTGAAATCACCAGCCCTTTGCAGGGCGCTAACGCAATACCCAGAATGGGCATACCCTTTCCGGGATGCCACGCAATCCCCTAAAGGGGACGATGTCGCCAGCCGTTCAGCGCAATGATTGCTTCAAAAACTCGAGCGTTCGTTCCCAGGCCAGGGACGCTGCGGCGGGGGCGTATTCAGGACGATCCTCCTCCATGAACCAGTGAGCAGTTCCCGGATAGATGTGAAGTGTCAGGTCGACACCGGCGGCTTTCATGTTTTGTTCCATTTCCTTCGCTCTGTCAAAAGGATACCATTCATCCGTTTCAGCATAATGGCCGAGCACTCTAGATCTCATTTTGCTGAAATCTACACTCCAGCCGCCGTAAAACAAAACTGTCGCAGCAACATCCGGCTCGTCTGCCGCAGTTATCACTGCCCAATCCGTGCCCATCGAAAAGCCCAATATGCCAATGGGCTCTCCCGTTCGAAGTGATGCAAGATGATCTTTCGCAGCCTTGACCATAGCGCCCATGACATTGGGATCACTTTCAACTTCCATCTGCAGCGCTTTGGCTTCGTCAATCGTATTGCCAATACGACCCTGGTAGTAATCAGGCGCGAGCGCCGTATAACCCTGTTCTGCAAGTCGATCGCAAACCTGCTTGAAAAAAGGCTTGAGCCCCCACCAGGAAGGCAACACTAATATGCCCCTTCCACCGCTGGAGGGGGAGGCTAGATAAGCATCGAGCGCTTTCCCTTTTGCATCCAATTCGATTCTGGATCTTAGAATGGACATAACACACGCTCCTTTCAATTTGAGTATACCAGAACGCGTGTTCTGTTTTACAATCATATAGAAGTTAATGGCAACCCAGCTCTTCCCTGCTTGAGCCGCGGTCCACCTGCGGCACTCCCTTCGATCGCGAGACGGCGGCGGGGGCATCACCTGACTATAAATTTGCAACGGAATTATGGTTAACCTGAAGAATGGGATTCATCCATCAAAAAGGAGTAAACTACACTCAAGCCGGTTACATCAATCCGCGTGATCTCATCCCACCTGATTGTCGATCGGCGTTAGCCTGTGCACGACGAGGATTTACATATCAATCACAAACACGGAGACAATCATTAAATATGAATCGTTCCATTCCAGCCACCATGCACACGGTTCAATTGGACGAGCCAAACGGTCGTTTAACGTTGCGTGAAGTTCCATTGCCGCGTCCGCAGGCAGGGCAGGTTCTCGTTCGAATGGCAGCCGCGCCAATCAATCCCTCGGATCTCGGATCGCTATCGGGCTCGAGTTACAGCGGCGAACGTCAATTTCCATTCACTCCC
>DATGYJ010000600.1:0-26693 GCA_035298105.1 Anaerolineales bacterium
TGTGGCTGGCGGACTGACTCAGGAAGATGCAGACTTACTGCAGTCCATTGCAAACCAGGTCGCAATCGCTGTGCGCAATACCCGTTCCTACAGGGAAGTCCAGCAACGAGCTCAGCGTGAGGCGCTGATCTCCTCGATCAACCAGAAAATTCAAACCACGACCAGCGTGAAAGGTGCCCTGCAAATAGCAGTCCGTGAGGTGGGCCGGGCATTGGGTACACAAACAAGCGTTCGACTGGCTCAGCCGGGCCAGAAGATGGAAGACAAATGAACAGACCGCTATTTCAGCTTCTGAAAATAACAACGTCGGTAAAGAAAGGAACTCTCTAATGAAAACATTGTGGAAATTTGCACTCTTGACCAGCATTTTGAGTCTCCTGCTCGTAGGCTGCGGCAATCAAACGAGCATACAGCCAGTGGAGCAAGGTCCCATGCTCATTGGGAGTGTACTCAATACAACAGGTATTCAGGCGCCGCTTGATGAGCCTGGACTTAAAGGGGCCCAGTTAGCCGTCGATGAACTCAATAAACAAGGGGGTATCCTCGGGCGAGAGGTGCAATTCACTAATATTGACGGGAAGAGCGATCCGGAGGTGGTTCAGAGTGCCGCCGAAGAGCTTGTTGCCAAGGGCGCTGTAGCTCTGATTGCCCCTTGTGACTTCGATTTCGGCAGCCCAGTGAGCAAAGTAGCCCAACGGGCCGGCCTAGTAGCCATCTCAACTTGTGCCTCTTCACCTCTCTACAGTTCAACGGTTCTGGGTGATAAGCAGTTCACACTTTCCATGTGGAATACCACCATGGGCGCCGCCGCCGCGGAATATGCCTACAAAGATCGTGGCTGGAGGACTGTTTACGTAGTGACGGATGATTTTATTTCTTACACCACATCGCTGAGTCAATACTTCATTGAGCATTTCAAGAGTTTAGGTGGTACTGTCATCTCCGAAGATCACTATACCCAGGGTAATGGTGACTTTTCCACACAACTGGCTCGCCTTGAGGCATTAGATCAGAAACCCGACTTTCTGTATGTTTCCTCTTATATGCCGGATTTGAGCATGATCATCCAGACCATTCGGGATGCCGGTATCAGTCTGCCCATTATGGGTGGAGACTCCTATGATGATCCGGGGTTATTCAAAGCCTTGGGACCGAAGTATGGCAATAACATCATATTTGTCACCCACAGTTGGATGGGCCCTGAAGCCACTCAAGATATGGCGCGTTTCCTCCAGCTTTACCAAAAGAAATATGGTACGCCGCCCGAAACTTCGTTTGTCGCAACCGGCTGGGACGTTATCATGGTGTTCGCTCAGGCCATGGAGCAAGCCAAAACAACAGATGGTGCCCAGGTAGCAAAAGCCATAGAAAACACGGAATTTAGCCTGCTGACCGGAAAACTGAGATGGTCTTCAGCTGACAAAGGTCACGAGCCAAACATTGAAGCGGCCCTGGTGCAATTACAGAGCGGCAAGCCATCTTTTATCGGTTGGGGAAAGCCTGAAAATATTCCGGCTCCGTAATAAAGAGCAGTAATTCCCGGTTGGCTTTGCTGGAATATGAATTCCAGCAGGAAAGGAAATATTCCATGACGGAAGGCACTCCCATCCAAAAGATGAATTCCACTGAAATTGCGTTGCCTTTCTGGCGACAGTTACGCGCGCAACTGACCCTGGCCTTTGTTCTGCTAGGTACCCTGCCTGTGCTGATCGTGACGTTTGCTATTCTCAATCGAACGGGCAGTCAGGCTACAGATCAGGTTTACAACCAGCTTGACTCAGTGGCAGAACTAAAAAACGACCAAACTCTGCGCTGGCTGGACGAGGGCAACCTGGCAATGGATACCCTCCTGTCTGGTTCTGAGTCCAAGCGATTTGCTGCTTTCGCAACTTCACAAATTCCTAATACTCTCGAACAGAACAATCTAAATAACATCCTGGTTGGTGCAGTTAAGACTCAATATTTCAAGCGCTTGTTTATCTATAATACTGAAGGTAAGGTGGTCGCCTCATCCGATCCGGATGACATCGGACAGTCTGTCAGCAAAGAGCCCTACTTTAAGGTGAGTTTACACGCTGACTATATCCAATCACCCATTAGCGAGCCTGCTAACAACCAATTGGTCATGTATATCACTCGACCATTGCGTGGTGACAAAATCCAGGCTTCAGGTGTTCTGGCGGGGGAGTTGAATATCGCCTCTTTGGCTGACATCATGACCGAACGCACGGGTTTGGGGGAATCGGGAGAGACGTACCTTGTTAGCTTGCAAAACAACAACTTGCTGACCCCCAGCCGGTTTGAAGGATATAAGATGAACGCTGCTTATCACAGCGATGGTATTGACCAGGGCTTGGAAGGCCTCAAAGGACACGGCACTTATCACAGTTATCGATCTGTGACGGTCCTTGGTTCGTATCGGTTCATCCCCGAATTGCAGGCGGCGCTGATATCAGAAGTTGAACAATCACAAGCTCTGGCGGCCTACAGACAGGCCCAATGGGTTGGTATCCTTATTGCACTACTTTCCATTCTTGCTGCTATGGTCGTCGGATTTTTCACCTCACAAAGTATCTCGCGCCCCGTTCGCGCCCTGACTGTTAGCGCGCAACACATTGGCGCAGGCAATCTGGGTGCGGAGGTGGTCGAATTGCGACGGCAGGATGAGATCGGCGTGTTGGCCCGGGCATTTCATTCCATGCAGAGTGAACTCGCCGCCATATACGGAAAACTGGAACAGCGCGTGGCTGATCGCACCAAAGCGCTTGCCGCCTCAACGGAAGTTAGCCGCCGCCTCTCTGCAATTCTTAATGAACGACAACTGATTGTCGAAGTGGTGGAACAGTTAAAAGCTGCCTTTGATTACTACCATGTCCACATTTACCTGCTAGATCAAGCCAGTGGAGATTTGATTATGGCCGGCGGTACAGGTGATGTGGGTGCTACTCTGCTCGGAAGCGGTCATAAGATTCCCAAAGGAAAAGGCCTGGTAGGACGTGCCGCAGAAAGCAACGTTGCGGTCCTGGTATCTGATACTTCCCAAGACCCCGATTGGTTACCAAACCCATTATTACCAGAAACCAACTCTGAGGCGGCGGTGCCGATCGCTAGCGCCGACCGAGTCTTGGGTGTGCTCGATGTACAGCATAATGTGATGAATGGATTGAAGCAGGAGGACATCAGCCTTCTACAATCCATAGCAAACCAGGTTGCCATCGCTCTGCAAAACGCGCGCTCCTTCACAGAGGCCCAGCAGCGTGCTAATCGTGAAGCTCGCATTACCTCCATTGGTCAAAAAATACAGAGCACAACCTCTGTGGAAAGCGCCTTACAGACGGCTGTCCGTGAACTTGGCCGTACCCTGGCTGCCAATGAGATCAGGGTCATTCTCGAGGCTCCCGGAACTGCTGAAGGCAAACTGGAGCAAACCAGGCGTACCTCATCGCATGAGGAGATGTATTCATGAAGAAAACTCGCAAAACTGAAGAGATTAATGAAGAAGACCTCGTGAAGGAAAACATCCAGAAGCGGTTCAAAAGCATGTTTTCAGGAAAAGGCGAGCCTCTTTCGAATATGAGCATCCAGCAAGTGGAGGCCCTGAAATCGCGCGTCTCTGAACTGGAGGCGCAGCTGGCTCAAGAACTGCCGGCCGGCGACAGGGAACCATTGACGCCTGCCCGAGCGACAGCTTTTCAGGCAGAAACGGCCCGGGAAAGCAATATGAATCTCGAGAAGACGGTTTCGCAAAGACAGACCGCGCTATGGATCTCAGGCACCTTTATTGCTGTCACCCTGGCATTCCTTGGCTTCGCGATCTATGCTTTGTTGGTCTTACAGGGAGGAAAACCTGATTCCTCAGACCCGTACCTCATCCCCTTCATCGGTTTGATGGTCCTCCTCACTGTGATCGGCCATGTTTTGATCCGCCGCGACCGCGTTGCTCTGGGAGGTTGGATATTGTATTTGATCGATGCCATATTTCTCCCGATCGCGATGGTACTTTTCCTCGAGGGAGTATATGCTCTGGCGAGCGTATACCTGGTCATCTTCGCATCATTATTTATCGCTTTTGTCATCTCGAGAGCCTCTAGATGGAAGGCTATTGGCACTGCGATTGGAGCGGTTTTAGCCATTGTTGCTGTTGAACTATGGCATCCGGGATTTCGGGTAAGTAATAATCATTTGGAAACTCTTATTCCCTTCCTGGTCGGACTGACGATTCTTCTCATCCTTATCTATTTCATTCGACAGACCTTTACCGGAAATATCCGTGTTAAACTGATCGCCTCTTTTTTGGCCATAGCACTGTTATCCATGGGAGTGGTAGCTTTCATGGCTCAGCAATCATTAAGCACAAATCTGGCCGCGACCGTCGATAGCCGCTTGACAGAACTTGCCAATGCCAAAGCGGCCGAAATCGGCCAGGCAGTAGACAAGGAAAGCAGCCTGCTGGAATCACTGGCTCTGAATGAAAAGCTCCAGGATGCGGCAGTCATCGCAAATAAGACCAATCCATTAAGTCAGGCAGAGATTGAACAACTGGATCAGGAATGGCGGAATGCGGATGCCGGAGATAGGAATACTGACCCACTGGTAGCGCGTGTGCTCTCCAACAGCTTTTCTGATGAACTCCGTCAGTTTCAAGAGCAGTTTCCAGAGCATGTGGAAATCTTCCTGACCGACGGGCAGGGCCTCAATATCGCATCCACCAACCGCACATCTGACTACTACCAGGCCGATGAGGAATGGTGGCAGACTGCTTACCAAGACGGTTTGTTCATTGGACAACCGGCATTTGACCAAAGCAGCAAAACGTTCGCGATTAATGTGGCCACGGCAGTTCGGAAAGATGGAACCGGGGAAGTTTTAGGCATTCTGCGTACGACGGTCAATTTCACAAAGTTGAGTGAACTGTTGACCGGCGGCCTATTTGGACAGACCGGACATACAGAAATTTACTTACCCGACGGTAAGGAACTTACGCTGGAGCCCCAGAAAGATGGCGCCTTGGAACTGACATTAACGGACGCAGAGATCGATCTGAATCTACTTGCTCAATCAGCGGATTCATCTGCAGCGGTTTTCCATAACGGGGTTCCTGCGCTGGCCAGTCAGGCAGCCATCACTGTTCTTGGGGATACGAGCCAACACGCCCAGGCTATCAACAAGCTCAACTGGCGAATTATTGTCCTGCAAGATCGAGTCGAAGCTCTACAACCAGTCACTGTCCAGACCCGCAACATCCTGGTGCTCGTCATCATCGTAAGCCTCGCTGTTATCCTGGCCGCTTTTATTCTGGCACGCGTAATTTCCGCTCCACTTATTGAACTCAACATCGTTGCAAAAAAAGTGGCCTCCGGCGATCTGACTGCCATGGCAAAAGTCAAAACTCACGATGAGATCGCCGCTCTGGCAACCACTTTCAACAACATGACAGCGCAGCTGCGGGATCTATTTGGCTCACTGGAGCAGCGCGTTCTCGACCGAACTCATGACCTCGAATTAGCTTCAGAAGTCGGCCGCTCTGTCTCTGAAAAAGTGGGCGATCTAACGGAAATGCTTTCTCAAGCAGTGGAATTGATCCGCACAAGGTTTGATCTCTACTATACCCAAATATACCTGGTAGACCCGTTAGGGAAAAAAATTACTCTACGGGCCGGAACAGGTGAGGTGGGCAAGGAACTTTTGCAGAGAGGACATTCTCTGCCTCTCAGTTCAAGTTCGTTAAATGGACGCGCTGCCACTGAAATGCACGCCATCATCGTATCAGACACGCACGATCATCCAAACTTCCTGCCAAATCCTCTGCTGCCCAAAACCCGCTCCGAAATGGTGGTGCCTCTGATTGTCGGTGGAAAGGTAGTAGGAGTTTTAGATATGCAAGGTCAACAGCCAGGAACGCTGAATGAGACGAACCTGCCAGCCTTTGAGGCCCTGGCCGGGCAACTAGCCATTGCCATCCAAAACGCAGCTCTATTTGCGGAGGCGGAAGCGTCCCGTACGGCAGTTGAAGCCCAAGTCCGCGATCTTACACAACAGGGATGGCAGAACTTACTGGATGGCATCGATCACGGCCAAAAGATTGGCTATGGGTTCGAGCAAAGCAATATTGTTCGTTTGCAGTCGGAAGCTCTTTCAAAAAGATCAAAAGAGAGTGATCTCAGTATCCCTATTGCCATAACCGGGACAAAGATCGGTGAAATCCAGCTTCCTATGGAGCAAGACCACACCTGGACTGCCAATGAACTTGAGCTTATCAAAGCCACGGGTGCACAACTGGCGCAACATATCGAAAACCTGAGACTGCTTGCCCAGGCCGAAAAATACCGCAGTGAGGCTGAACAGGCAATTCGGCGGCTCACACACGAAAGTTGGGACACGTATTTGCAAACTCATGCTGAAACTGAGCCAGGATATATGTTCGACCTTACGGAAGTCCGACCCCTGCCCGAGAAAAATAATGGCGCCTCCAATCATTCGATTAAGCATCCAATGACCATACGGGATGAATTTATCGGCGAACTAACCGTAGATGCACCTGATAACTCCGAAGAAGCTGCCGAGATTATGGCAGCCGTTGCGGAACAACTGAGTGGACATATTGAAAATCTGCGACTTTCTGAACTTAATGAGAGAAATGCCCAGCGTGAACAAGCCCTGCGCCAAATTACCATTGCCTTGCGCAGCTCAACCAACCCGGCAACCATCTTGCGAACCGCCGTCCACGAACTCGGGAGCATTCTGGGACGCAGAACAGTCGTTCAATTGGCGGACCCCGGTCGAGCCAACCCATCTGAATCGGCAGTCAGCAATAAAACCGGATCAGACTCTCCTGCGAACCAATCCTGATCAGCGCAGCTGGAGGTAAAGAATGAGAACAATAGACAAGAACCTGACAAACAACGGACAAAAGCCGATCACGCAGACTATGCAGACCAGTCTGCAGTTGCTGCCGTTGATCATGAACAACATCCCTCAGGCGGTTTTTTGGAAGGATCGCAATCTGGTTTTCTTAGGGTGTAACAAGGCTTTTGCGGAGGATGCCGGTGTTTCCACACCCGCTGAAATTGTTGGCAAAAACGATTTCGATATGCCCTGGAAGGAACAAGCCGAACTTTACCGGGCAGATGATCGACTGGTCATGGAAAGTGGCGAGTCAAAACTTAACTATGAAGAGCCCCACACTACCACCGATGGTTTAAGGACCTGGGTACGCGTCAACAAGATCCCGGTACAGGTAGACGGTGAGATCGTCGCCGTATTGGGAATGTATGAGGATATCACCGAGTATAAGAGAGCCCAGGAAGTGTCCCAGGATGAAAAACAGCGTTTTCAGACGATCCTTGAGACAATGAGGGTACCGACCATCATCTCACGACTCTCTGACAGCCAGGTGTTATACGCCAACCCGGCGATTGCTGAAATTAGTCAGGTAAATCTGGATAAGTTAATAGGCTTCAAAACATCAACCTTTTACGCGAACCCTGGCGACCAGGAGAAATTAAGAGAGTCCCTCAGACGGTATGGTCATATCGACGACTTTGAAGTTCAACTTCGGCGCACCGACGGAAGCTTATATTGGGCATTATTATCTTCTCGCATCGTCAAGTACGAAGGTGAAAACTGTGTGCTCACTTCCTATGTCGATATTACCGCACGTAAGCGGGCCGACCAGGCGCTGCTTGAGAACCAGCAGATCCTCCAAACCGTGATGGACAACATCCCGCAAAGCATTTTCTGGAAAGATCGTAATTTAACTTACCTCGGTTGTAACAGCGCATTTGCGGCGGATGCCGGTCTGGCTTCGCCAGGCGATATCGTCGGCAAAACAGACTGGGATATGCCCTGGAAGGATCAGGCGGAACTCTATCGCGCCGATGATAGCCTCGTGATGAAAAGCGGCGTCTCCAAACTCAATTATGAGGAACCGCAAACCACCCCGGAAGGCTCGACCATCTGGCTGCGCACCAGCAAAGTTCCATTGCGTGACATCGACGGAAAGATTTCCGCGGTATTAGGAATGTATGAAGATATCACGGAACACAAGCGAGCAGAGCAGGTATTACAGCAAAGTGAAGCCAATCTATCGTCCGCGTTACATGTCGCCAATATGGGTCACTGGGAATTTGACATTCTCACCCAGATGTTCACCTTCAACGACCAGTATTATTCTCTGCATGGTAGGACCGCACAGGAAGTGGGTGGTTACCAGATAAGTGTTCAGAGGTTTGCCCAGGAATTTGTCTATCCGGAGGACGGCCCAATCGTGGGCCAGGCAACTCAGCAAGCCATCGAAACGACGGACCCTGACTTCCACGTCCAAACGGAAGCCCGCATCCTGCATGCTGATGGCAAACCACGCTGGGTAACGGTCTGGTTCCGCGTCGAGAAGGACGCCCAGGGTCGAACCATCAAACTCCATGGTGTCAACCAGGATATCACCGAGCGCAAGCAAGCGGAACAGGCGCTGCTTGAGAACCAGCAGTTCCTCCAAATCGTAATGGACAACATCCCGCAAAGCATTTTCTGGAAGGATAGCAATTTAACTTACCTGGGTTGTAACAGCGCCTTCGCAACCGATGCTGGTTTGGTTTCGCCAGGCGATATCCTCGGCAAAACAGATTGGGATATGCCCTGGAAGGATCAGGCGGAGCTCTATCGCGCCGATGACAGCAACGTGATGAAAAGCGGCGTCTCCAAACTCAATTACGAAGAACCCCAGACCACTCCAGATGGCTCAACGATCTGGCTGCGCACCAGTAAAGTACCTTTACATGATGTGGAAGGAAAGGTATACGCCGTCTTGGGAATGTATGAGGACATCACCGAGCGGAAACGCCTGGAGCAACAGGTACAAACAGCCTTTGAGCGCCGGGGTCTTCAGGTGCAACTCTCGACCCAGGTCTCTCAATCCATTGCCGCCGCTGCCAGTCTGGAAGACCTTTATCAACGTGTGGTGACGCAAGTCAAAGAACAGTTTGGTTATTATCACACGCAGATTCTGCGCTACGAACCAGCCCAGGAAGCTGTCGTGCTCGTTACTGGCTATGGCGAGATAGGCGCGAAAATGCTGGCCTCCGGACATCGCCTGCCCATGGGTACGGGCTTGATCGGTACTGCCGCGGCCTCTGGCGAGACGGTTTTACGCCCGGCGTTGGAGAACGATCCCGACTGGCATCCTAATCCTCTATTACCTGACACGAAGGGTGAGATCGCCGTGCCGATCAAATTAGGAGACAGGATCCTGGGCGTACTGGATGTTCAAAGTAATATCGCCAACGCTCTCGCTGCAGACGACCAGCTTCTTCTGGAAGGTCTGTGCGGACAAATTGCCACTGCTATGGAGAGTACCCGCCTCAGAGAGGAAATGGCTGAACGTCTGGAGGAAATCAATCGCCTGTACCGCTCTATGAGCCATGAAGGCTGGCGGGCTTATCGAGAGACCGCAGATATTCCCACAAGCTTCATGTTCGACCAGGCAGGTCTCAGATCGGTCGAGGGAATTGGGTTGGCAGAAGAACTTTTCGCCAATATCCCTCTGACTGTACCTGGCGGTGAGGTCATTGGAACTTTAGCGATTGCGGATGATCAGCAACATCCCATCTCCCCCGAAGATCAGACCTTTGCGCAACAGGTCGCCGAACAGGTTGCCCTGGCTTTGGAAAGTGCCCGGCTCTTCGATCAGACCCAGGCAGCATTGATTGAATCCGAACAGCTAAGTCGCCAAAACGAATTGATCCTCGATACGGCGGGCGAAGGCATCTTTGGCTTGGATCAGCACGGAAATCACACGTTCGTCAATCCTGCCGCTGCTGGAATGCTGGGCTACTCCCCCGAAGAGCTGATTGGCAGTCCTAGCCATTCCATCTGGCATCATTCTCACTCGGATGGCTCTCACTATCCAGCTGAAGAATGTCCTATTTATCGAAGCCTGCAGGAAGGGAAAATCCATCAGGGTGTAGAGTATTTCTGGCGCAAAGATGGTAATGGTTTCCCGGTTGACTTTACAAGCACGCCTGTTCGAGAGGGTAATCGTATTCTGGGCGCGGTAATCACCTTCCGTGATATCACCGAGCGCCAGAAAGCTGAGGTGGCACTGCAAGCCAGTGAAGCGCAATTGTCAGAGGCACTCGACATCGCCCGGCTGGCACACTGGGAATATGATGTCAACAGAGATCGTTTCATCTTCAACGATCAGTTCTACTCCATCTTCCATACCACTGCCGAGCGGGAAGGCGGGTATGAATTGTCCTCTGCCCAGTATGCCGAACGGCTTGTCTATCCCGACGATATCCCTATGGTTGGTAAGGAAATCGAAAAAGCTTTGAGTTCCACCGATCGTCATTACACCGCGCAGCTTGAACACCGCATCAAATTCGGCGACGGCGGCGTCGGATATATATCCGTCAATGTAAACATCGAGCGCGACGAGAACGGCCAAATTACCCGCTACTACGGCGCCAACCAGGACATCACGGAACGGAAAAAAGCAGAGTTGGCTATTCAACAAAGCGAAGCGCAGCTCTCGGAAGCCTTAACGATTGCCAAGCTTGCCAATTGGGAATATGACCTTGAAAGAGATAGATTCATCTTCAATGATCATTTTTATTCCATCTTCCACACCACGGCGGAACAGGTGGGCGGCTATGAATTATCGTCGGCGGAGTATACTCAGCTTTTTGTCCATCCCGATGATGCGGCCCTCGTGGGTATTGAGATCGGAAAGGCTATTGCCTCCACCGATCGACATTACGGCACGAGATTGGAACATCGCATTCTTTTTGCAGACGGCGGCATGGGCTATATCTCAGTAGACGTTCATATTGAACGAGATGAAAACGGTAAGATCACGCGCTGGTATGGCGCCAATCAGGATATTACCGAGCGCAAAAAGATTGAGTTGGCTATTCAAGAGAACGAAGCGCAGTTGTCGGAAGCCTTGACGATTGCCAGGCTTGCCAATTGGGAATATGACGTTGAAAAAGATATATTTACTTTCAACGATCATTTTTATTCGATCTTTCACACGACGGCGGAACAAGTCGGCGGGTATCAGCTATCGTCGGCGCAATATGCCCAGTTATTTGTCTACCCCGATGATATGCCGATTGTCGGCGATGAGATTGGAAAGGCGCTCACCTCTACCGATCGACACTACGTTACCAAGCTGGAGCATCGCATTCTTTTTGCGGATGGTGGCATAGGTTTTATATCTGTCGATCTTCATGTTGAGCGAGATGAAAACGGAAAAATTACACGCTATTATGGTGCCAATCAGGATATCACGGACCGCAAAAAAGCCGAGGAGATCGTTCGCCAGGCTCAACAGCGCGCCCAGATCATTCTGGAATCGGTAACCATCCCAATGGTGATTACCCGGCTGTCAGATAATCATCTAACCTTCGTGAATGATCCCGCAATTGAAGTGACGCAATTCAAATATGAAGACGTGATCAATCAACCCGCGCCCGACTTCTATGCCAATCCGGAGGATAGAAAGAAATTCATGACCGAGCTCCGAGCAACGGGCAATGTTGCCGATCTGGCTGTGCAGCTTCGGCGCAACAATGGCGAAGTATTCTGGGCATTGCTTTCGGCAAGAGTATTCGATTATCAGGGCCAGGCATCGATCTTGACGACCTTCATGGATATCACCGACCGCATCCAGGCTGAGGCATCGATTGCCAAACGGGCTGCCGAGCTGCAGACGGTGGCCGAGGTCAGTACCACGACGGCGACGACCCTGGAGCCAGATCGTTTGTTGCAGGCAGTGGTTGACCTGACCAAAGAACAGTTCGGACTCTATCACGCTCATATTTACCTGATGAACGAAGCCTGGAATACCCTGCTCCTTGCGGCTGGCGCAGGGGAAGTCGGCAGAAAGTTAGTCGCAGAGGAACATGCGATTCCAATGAGCCTGGAGCCATCTCTGGTCGCCCGCTCTGCTCGTGAGCGTAAAACGATCATCGTCAATGATGTAAACAGTGAGGCTGGCTTCCTGCCTAACCCATTGTTGCCTGAGACGTGCGCAGAAATGGCAGTGCCGATGATCGTAGGTGACAAGGTGCTGGGAATCTTCGATGTGCAATCGAACAATACCGCCGGGTTCTCCGACGAAGA
Source organism: Anaerolineales bacterium (assembly GCA_035298105.1). Taxonomy (GTDB): domain Bacteria; phylum Chloroflexota; class Anaerolineae; order Anaerolineales; family Villigracilaceae; genus Defluviilinea. Next base: position 12,121 of record DATGYJ010000600.1, read on the forward strand.
CGCGAACATTTATATTACGCTGGCCGCTCAGGTTGGTGTTGCCTTGCAAAATGCCCGCCTTTATGCTGAACAGACGGCAACACTTAATCAGTTGCGGGAACTCGACAAGCTCAAATCATCCTTCCTTGCCAATATGTCGCACGAGTTGCGCACACCTTTAAATTCCATCCTGGGCTTTACAGATGTGATCATGGAAGGCCTGGATGGCCCACTCACCGAACATATGGATAGTGATCTGCGCCTGATCCAAAAGAACGGCCAGCACCTTTTGCATCTCATTAACGATGTGCTGGATATGGCAAAGATCGAAGCAGGGCGCATGAACTTGAACCCTGAGGTCTTCAGAGTCCAGGAAGTTCTCTTTGAGGTAACCAGTATCACTTCTACGCTCGCACATGATAAGAACCTTTTGCTCCTGATTGGAGAACATTCAGATCGAGAAGTCGAGATCTATGCCGATCGCACACGCCTGCGCCAGGTGATGATCAACCTTGTCAACAATGCCATAAAATTCACAGACAAGGGTGAGATTGCCCTCAATGTTTCCCCTATGGATGGAGCCAGAGTCTTGATCAGTGTAAAGGATACAGGGATTGGCATTCCTCCGGAAAAACTGGAGGCCATCTTCCAGGAATTTACACAAGTGGATGCCTCGAGCACGCGCAAAACCGGTGGTACAGGTCTGGGCTTGCCTATTAGCCGCCGCCTGGTTGAGATGCACGGCGGGCGTGTCTGGGCCGAGAGCACGGGAATTCCGGGCGAAGGCTCCACATTCCTTGTGGAACTGCCGCTGGAAGCCAGGATCACAGAAGTTGTGGAAAAGCAGGAAAAATAAATGGCAGCACCGAAATATCTGGAATGCAATCTTTGCGGCAACCAGCAGCCCTATGAGCCCTTCGTACCTGCGGTTTGCAAAAAGTGTGATTCGCAATGGATGGAAGCACGCTACGATTATGAGGCGTTCAAGCGCGAAATCCTGCGCGGCTTTCCGCATCGTCCATCCAATATGTGGCGTTACCAGGATGTCTTACCACTGAGCGATCCCACCTCTCTGGATCTTTACCCCGCTGGAGGGACGCCACTCTGGCAGTCACAGCGCTTCGGGCGCGGACTTGGGCTTGATTCCGTTTACATTAAGGATGAGCGCTACGGCCCCACCTCCTCTTTCAAAGACCGCCAGGCCGCTGGAGCGGTGGCGGCGATGCTTGAAAATGGGGTGCGCGAAGCCGTGATTGCCTCTACCGGCAACGCGGCAGTGGCTTATGCGGCTGCCTGTGCACGCGCTGGAATTAAACTGTGGGTCTTTATGACCAGCCTGGTTCCGCAGGAAAAACTGCGAGAGGCCGCACTCTTTGGCGCCGAAGTGATCCGGGTCAGCGGCAACTATGATCAGACCAAGCAAATCGCTGCTCAGTTCGCTCAACGCCGGCGCCTCTTATTTGACCGCGGCGCGACTTCCATTCCCGCACGTGAATCCATGAAGACCATCGCGTATGAGATCGTCGAGCAACTTGGCTGGCGCGCACCCAATTGGTATCTTCAGGCAGTCAGCGGCGGGTTGGGCCCACTGGGAGTACACCAGGGTTTCAAAGAAATGCGTAACATGGGGTTAATCGACCAAATCCCGAAACTAGCTATCATTCAAGCTGCAGGTTGTGCCCCCATGGTCAAAGCGTTCCAGGCTGGCAGCGAGGTGGCGGAAGCAGTCATTCCAGAAACAAGTATTATTATTCTTTCCACCGGCGACCCTGGCAAAGCTTATACTTACTTATGGAACATCACTCAACAGTTTGGGGGGATGATGGAATCGGTCACGGATGCAGAAGCATTTTCGGCGATGCACGCGCTTGCCAGGAGCGAGGGCATGGCCGTCGAACCGGCAACCGCAGTCGCCTTCGCGGGGCTCGAAAAGTTGATCCGAAATGGTATCATCAAGCCGGATGAGACCGTTGTGGTCAATTGCACGGGACATACATTTCCCGTCGAAAAACACGTACTCGGCGATCAATGGGCTGTGGATGTACAACTGAGCAAAGATCAATCCCCGGCGCCCCGGGAAGGCTTGCAAGCCGCCCTCGAAAACCTCGATGAAAAGACGACCACGGTTCTCCTGGTTGACGATAATTCAGACGATGCCCTGCTGATCCGTCGCCTGTTGGAGGGCCGTAAGACTTACCGGGTTTATCATGCCAAGGATGGCTGGGAAGGCCTGGCCATGGCGCGGCAAAAGCTGCCCGACCTGATTGTCACAGACCTGACTATGCCCGGCATCGATGGCTTTGGGCTGGTCGAGGAGTTGAAGCTTGACCCGCGCACCAAAGATATTCCGGTTGTGGTTGTCAGCGCCAAAGATATTACACCCGGGGAACGCAAGCGATTGAACGGCCATATTGAAGCCGTATACCAAAAAGGCTCACTGCCTCCGCGAAAGTTCGTAGACGAGGTAGTGCAGGTTCTTGAAGAGAAAGGCGTAGAATAAGGAGAATTCTTCTATGGGTAACAATGTTCTTTATATCGAAGATAATCCAGATAACATGATGCTCGTCAAACGTGCGCTTGAAGCTCGGGGTTATCGTCTTCTGCAAGCTGTGAACGGGTTGAGTGGCGTGGACCTGGCGGAGCACGAAGATGTCGATTTGATCCTGCTGGACATCAACCTTCCGGATATTGATGGCTATGAAGTCGCACGGCGGCTGAGGCGCAGTTCAAAGTCTGCCCTGCTCCATACCCCCATTATCGCCATCACGGCTAACGCACTCAAGGGCGATGCCGAAAAGGCGCTGAATGCGGGCTGTGATGTGTATATGTCTAAGCCGATCAATATTCGCGAGCTGTGGGCGCGGGTTGAAGCATTCGTCCCGATGCCATGAGAAGTATCCTGAACCATTGCGAAAAATAGAGATATGCGCGGAACAAATGAGTCTATCTTATCTCACTTACCTGGAATGCTCTGGCTGTGGTAAGAAGTATGATCACAACGAGATCCATACATTCTGCCCAATATGCCAGTCGCCGCTTTTGTCGCGTTATGATTTGGCCGCAGTGCGCCAAAAAATTGATCGGGACGAAATCACTCAGCGCAAAAAAGGGATGTGGCGCTGGCGGGAATTACTCCCTGTCCTGAAGGAGGAAAACCAGGTCTTTCTTGGCGAAGGAGATACCCCTTTGCTTGCACTGCCTCACCTGGACAAAGAGCTGGGGCTTTCCCATCTTTATGTGAAGGATGAAAGCAGTAACCCCACTGGTTCCTTCAAAGCCCGTGGATTGGCAGCAGCCATTTCCAAAGCCAAAGAGTTAGGTGTGGAAAAAGTAATCATTCCCACCGCAGGCAATGCTGGCGGAGCCATGGCCGCTTATGCGGCACGCGCCGGCCTGCGGGCACACATTTTTATGCCTAAAGACACTCCTTTCGCGAATATTGAAGAGAGTCGCATGGCGGGAGCGGAGGTCATCCTGATCGATGGTCTCATTAGCGATGCAGCGGGCATGGCCGGTGAAATGGCCCGTGCGGAAGGTTGGTTCGATGTTTCTACTTTCAAGGAGCCTTACCGTGTGGAAGGAAAGAAAGTGATGGGTTATGAGCTGGCGGAGGCCTTTGACTGGCAATTGCCGGAGGTCATTATCTATCCTACTGGCGGCGGCACTGGTCTGGTCGGCATGTGGAAGGCTTTTGAAGAACTGGAAGCATTAGGCTGGCTGGAAAAAACAAAACGACCACGCATGGTCTCGGTGCAGGCCGAGGGTTGTGCGCCGGTCGTCAAGGCCTTTCAGAAAGGCGCGGTATTCTGTGATTTTTGGGTGAATGCGCAAACCCTTGCTTCAGGCTTGCGCGTGCCAAAAAGCTTTGCCGACCATTTGATCCTTCAAGACATTTATGATAGTGAAGGTACCGCGGTTGCGGTCAGCGATGAAGCGATCCTGGAAGCGCAAAAGCAGCTGGCAGGCAGGGAGGGCATCTTTGCTGCCCCCGAAGGCGCAGCAACGCTTGCTGCGCTCAAAGAACTGATCAAGCAAGGTTGGGTACACCCCGAAGAACGGATTGTGCTGTTCAACACCGGTTCAGGGTTGAAATATCTCGATCATAAAAGCTGATTATCTCAAACATAAAAACTTGTTTGAACAAAATTGGCTGGACCATATAGTGGCCGGCCAATTTTTTTCCTGCGATTCATAAGATTGGTCTCATTCCATCCCCATCGAAAATCGAGAAACTGGCTGCCGTCACTGCACGACCGCCAGTTTGAAGCGCATGGAAAGCGACGGGACCATATCGGGAGGATATAGGCAGGATATAGGCACCATATAGCCACCATATAGGCAGACCGGAAGAGAGGCGAGAGAGCAGCGAGACGATGTGCCTAGATTGGTCCTGTAAGCCTGCCAGCCATCCGGTAGATTACCGGACGTGCGTATTTGCTTTGGAAGGGTGAGAGTGTTACGGTCGCCCGAAAACCATCAGGCTCTTTGCAGTTCAATGATCAGATAGAAGCAGACTATTTTCAGGATTTTTTAAGGAAAGCGTTGATTGACTCTGGACAAATTATATGAAATAATGTAACCGGTTACTGTAAACGGTTACACATTAACATGACTCGACGTTCTTCCTCCGTTACCATCCGTGACGTGGCTCGACAAGCAGGTGTTTCGATAGCCACAGTCAGCCGCTATATCAATCGAAATGCCCCGGTCTCGAAAGAGGTTGCGGAACGATTGAATCAAGTTATGCTTGACCTGAGATACGTGCCACACGCCGCGGCTCGACACTTGGCCTCTCGTAAAACATATGCAATTGGCCTGTTGCTCAATAATCTGCATAATGATTTCTTCGTTCAGCTTTTAAATGGCGTTGAGGCCGTGATCCGCAAAAAAGAGTACAACTTGATCGTAGCCACGTATCACGCCAATAGCCGTAATACTGTGCCTCCACCGATCGGGCCGCATAATACGGACGGATTATTGGTTTTTTCAGATGGGCTGGTTGACGAAGATCTGGCGAATTTGAATACAAACGGTTTCCCCATGGTGCTGCTATACCGCAGTTCCCCTCTTTCATTAAGTATTCCCAGCGTAACAGTTGAAAATCAGGAGATCACACACAAGCTCGTGGAGCACCTTATACAGGTTCACGGGAAACGCCGCATTCTACTTGTGCGCGGACCTCTCCATCAGGAGGATGCAAATCGGCGCGAAGCAGGCTATCGATCGGCTCTGGCATCGAATGGGATCCCCTTCGATGAGGATTTGGTCATCAACGGAGAATTCGAACGCGACATCGCCTACCAGGTGATGAATGATTTTCTCAGCAATGGAAAGCGGGACGCGTTCGATGCTGTATTTACCGGTGATGACGATGCCGCAATCGGCGTCCTGCGAGCTTTGCATCAATACAGATATCGGATACCTGAAGACGTAGCTGTTGTCGGGTTTGACGATCTGAGTTTTACTTCTTTCTTAAATCCACCCCTGACAACTGTTCGGGCCCCTACGGAAGCAGTAGGAAGGATTGCCGCAGAAAAATTGTTCGCTCTCCTCGAAAATCATGCCTCCACTGAAGCGGTCATTCTTCCCACTGAAATTATTTACCGACGCTCATGCGGCTGTATGGCATAGGTCTTTCCAGAATCATGCAAAGGAGGTGAAATCACCTGACAGATAATTTTGCTTTACCCTATCAACATCTCAACCGAAACCTTACTCTCTGAGGAGAAAATTCACCATGAAAAAGCAACTGTTTGTAGTGATCGCGCTGATCATCATTTCTTCGATGATCCTCGCCGCTTGCGGAGCGCCAGCAGCCACGGCTACTCCACAGGTTATTGAAAAGACTGTGGTACAAACCCAAATTGTTGAGGTTACGCCCCCGCCGGCTGCCAACCCAGAAGCGGTGATCCAGGGTGTTGAACCCAATGCGGAAATCACCTTCTGGACGTTCTACCTTTCCCCAACCTTTGATGACTATATCAAAAATACGATCGCTCGCTTCAATGAAGCTTACCCTGATGTCAAAGTAAACTGGGAAGATCATCAGGCAACGTTCCAGGATGATCTACGCAACGCATTTGCGGCCGGTAACGCGCCTGACGTGATCAATCTCTCTGTCAGCGAAGGCTGGGTTAGTGATTACGCAACCCAGGGCCTGCTGCTTCCCCTGGATGACAAGGTTCCTCAGGAAATCAAAGATATGTATTTCGAAGGCCTGTGGAAAGAGCAGTTGGTCGATGGCGTCAATTACCAGTTCCCCTGGTATCAGGGGATTAACGTCAACCTGATCAACACCCAGGTCTATCAGGGCGTGCCCCAGGTGGATGCAGATGGAAAGATCACAGGCTACACGGGCGGCGCCGGTCTAAAAGTCGAGGATTTTCCAAAGACAATCGACGGATTGCCGGCCCTGTGCAAGACCATCAAGGAAAAGACCGGTACGCTGTGCGATATCCGCCTGACCGTGAATGATTTGCTGGCACAGATGGTTTATGAAGGCGGGGTCAAGGTAATGAGTGAGGATGGAAAATCCTTCACCTTCGACTCACCCGAAGCCGTTGACTGGTTGAACATGTATGTAGGCATGGTCAAGGATGGAACTGTTGATAAGACGGTGCTGGTGACCGATCAGGACCGCATTGGTCTCGATCTGTTCACGTCCGGTAAGGCTGCCTTCTATGCGACCGGTCCAAACCTGATCCGCGATGTACGTGCCAACAATCCCGGCTTATATGGATATCTCGCAGTGGTACCCTCGCCCGTCGGTAAATCTGGTGTCATCGGCAAGGGACTCATGTCCATATCGGTAAAGAAGGATACGAAGTATCCAAATGCTTCCATCGCTCTGGCACAGTTCTTCACCAACCCAAAGAGCATGCTTGAGTTCTCCAAGATTGTGTCCGTCTATCCTTCGACCCCCGCATCCTATGATGATCCATTCTTCTCGGCAAAGCCGGTGGCCATCGAAGATAGCGCCAAGCCCTATGCTAAGGATGCCATATCCAAGTATGCGGATATCGTCCCCACAATTCCACACAAAGCTGATGTTAACCAAATTGTCCTGGACGCGGTTCAACAGGCTTTGTTCAATGGTGTTGATGCGCAGCAGGCCCTCTCCGATGCAGTCGCCAAGGCGAACGCTTTGCTCCCATAAGCAGAAAATATAACAGCTTCATCCAGCCCTCTCTTTTCTCAGGAAAGGGCTGGATGAAGCAACAACACACGATGATAAAAAGATTTTCCTTAACCCGTCTGCAAATCGGACTGCGCGCCATGCTCAAGCAACAAACCGCCCTGGCCAAAAAGAACTCATTAACACCCTATCTTTTTCTTGCGCCTGCCCTGCTTGTAGTGGCCATTTTTATATTTTATCCAATTATTGCAGTTGTGTATTATAGCCTCACAGATTACAGCATCGTAACACCGCCTGTGTGGGTGGGTCTAAGGAATTTTCAACAGTTATTACACGACGATGTCTTTTGGCAAGCTTTGAGAAACTCATTTATTTATCTGCTTGTCACCCCAATATTGATCCTTCTTGGCATTCTTCTGGCAATTCTTGTCAATCGTAGATTACCCGGCATTAACGCATTTCGGGCGCTGTACTATATCCCCGTCATCAGTGGAAGTATTGCGGTCGGAATTTCATGGCGTTTAATGCTGGATACGAACGGCCTGCTCAACGGTCTTCTGCTTTCATTAAACCTGATCAGGGAGCCTATCCAATGGCTGGCAGAGCCAGGATATTCCCTGCCGATTGCCATGTTGTTGACTACGTGGTTGGGTTTGGGGTATTACATGATGGTATTTTTAGCCGGACTGCAGAATATCCCTGAGGAATTATATGACGCAGCCATGATTGATGGCTGCAACACCTGGCAGAAACATTGGAATGTTAGCCTGCCGGGGTTACGCCCGCAGATTACCTTTGTGGCAGTCATCTCAAGCCTGGCTGCCTTGGAAGTTTTTAACGAGGTCTTTATTCTCTACGGCCCCGGAGGGGGTGTGTTGAATAGTGCGGTGACGATGGTGTTCTATCTGTGGCGACAGGCTTTCAAGCTGCATCATGCTGGAATGGCTTCTGCAATTGCCATGGTCTTGTTGGTGATTACCCTTGTCTTTTCGATCACGAATATTCGTACACTGGAACACGGGACAGAGGAAGGATAATTCAAATGGCAAATGTTTTTCACTCCAGCGCGACTTCTCGCAAAACAGTTGAAAACATCCTTCTTTATGTCATACTTTGCCTGGTAGCCATACTGACCATCTTCCCGTTTATCTGGGTCTTGTTTACCTCACTCAAAGGACCCAATGATGCCATCTATTCTGTGCCGATCCAACTCATTCCACATGAGCCGACCCTCGCCAACTACATGAGAGTCTGGAAGCAACTGCCGGTGGCAAATTTTTTCTTCAATAGCATTACTGTGGCAGTCGGAACCGTGATTTTGAACTTGCTCTTCACGGCGCTTGCAGCCTATCCTTTTGCCAAGATGAATTTCCCAGGGCGTGATGTAATTTTCTATTTGCTCCTGGCAACGTTCATTGTTCCCCCACAACTCACCTATATTCCTAGTTTTGTCCTCGCCGTCAACGTTTTTCATTATTACGACACACTTTTCGCGTTGATTTTCCCAAATCTCGCGACTGTATTCAATATCTTTTTATTGCGGCAGGCATTCAAGACTGTACCCAATGATCTTATTGACGCGGGCCGCATCGATGGCGCAAGCGAGTTTCGTATCTGGTGGAGTATATTATTGCCAATCGTGCGCCCCTCGCTTGCCACTGTTGCGATCATTACGTTCGTCAGCCAGTGGAATGATTTTTTCTGGCCTTCTTTGATGCTGCATACACGCGAACGAATGACCCTGCAAGTGGGGTTGGCAGCGATGCAAGGCATGTTTGCCTCTGATACAAGAGGTGTGGCTGCCGGGGTGGTCATCACTGTAATTCCAATCCTGATCTTGTTTGTGATCCTGCAGAAACAGTTCGTGCGTGGTCTGACTGGCGCCGTGAAGGGATAATGTCCAAATATCCCTCTGTGAATTACAATTATCCCTGGAACGCAGCGAAGGAATTGCAATGCTCAAAATAGCAGTAATAGGCGGTGGATCAACCTATACTCCGGAACTCATCAATGGTTTTCTGGCACGGGTGGATGAATTTCCGCTCAATGAACTGTGGCTGATGGACATTGATGAGGAGCGATTAAAGATCGTTGGCGGTTTCGCGCAACGTATGGTGGCAGCCAAAGGCTCGCCATTCAAGGTGATCCTCTCTACAAATCAAAGAGATTCCATCAAAGACGCGGACTATGTGACCACGCAATTACGCGTCGGTCATATGGAAGCGCGCCGCCGTGATGAATATCTTGGTCTGCGGCATGGTTTGATCGGGCAGGAGACAACCGGCATTGGAGGCATGGGCAAAGCCTTACGCACCATCCCTGTTGTTCTGAAGATTGCCCGGGACATCCAGGAAGTTGCCAAACCCGGAGCAATATTGGTCAATTTCACGAACCCTGCTGGTCTGGTTACACAGGCCTTGAGCAAATATGCCTCAGATGTCCCTGCCGTGGGTGTATGTAATGTTCCCATTACCGCGAAAATGCATATCATCGAAAGCCTTGAGCCAGCTTTGGGGAAAAAGATCGATCCACGTCGCACAGAGTTAAGGACTCTCGGTTTGAATCACCTGTCATGGCATCGCGGCTTTACAATTGATGGGGAAGATGTCTGGCCTCAGGTCATTAATGGATTCCTCACGGATCTCAAAAAAGAAGCAGAGCCCGAATGGGACTCTCATACAATTGAGGTTCTGCGCATGATCCCCAATTATTATCTTCAATATTTTTATTACACCGATAAGAAGTTAAGGTCTCAGGAGCAGTGGCCCCCCTCACGCGCGGAAGAGGTAATGGAAGTTGAGAAGGATTTGTTGCGTGAATATGCCGATCCGAACCTGAAAGAACCCCCCGCTGATTTGATGAAGCGTGGTGGTGCTTACTACTCGACCGTTGCCACTCAGCTCTTGAACGCCCATTACAACGATCTGGGGGAAACTCATGTCGTGAACATTAAGAATGGCGATGCGGTCAAAGAATGGCCCGCAGACTGGGTGCTGGAAATTCCATCCACTGTGAAAAAGAGCGGCATTACTCCCATTCCTACCGAACCATTGCCCGCCTCATGCTTTGGTTTGATCTCGGTCGTGAAAGCCTATGAAATGCTGACGGTAGAAGCTGCCGTTCACGGGGATCGTGAGGCCGCATACCAGGCCTTATTGGTACACCCGCTGGGGCCAAAAGCAGACAAAGTTCAGGCAGTGCTCGATGATATGCTGGAAACTCACAAAGAGCATCTACCTCAGTTCTGGAATTAACTCACGAAAGAGAGGGGCAACCCAACCGGGTGCCCCTTTATCAACTTATCCATATGCGTTACTTTCTTGGCGCCGACCTCGGTGCTACTAAGACTCACACACTCATCATTGATGAAACTGGTCAGGCGCTCGGCTTTGGCGAAAGCGGACCTGCAAATCATGAATCGGTTGGTTATGATGGTATGTTCCAATCTGTGCATAGCGGGATGGAACAAGCATTGCGCGCGGCGGGCTTGAAAAAGCAAGATATAGTGGGAGCAGGCTTTGGGGTTGCCGGATACGATTGGCCCTCAGAAATTGAGGCCACTTCTTTAGTCCTTGACCGTCTTGGGCTCAAAGCACCTTATAAATTCGTCAATGATGCTGTCCTGGGGCTGCTTGCAGGTTCAGAGGCAGGCTGGGGGGTTGTTGTTGTATCAGGCACGGGATCAAATTGCCGCGGCTGGGACTCCGAACACAAGCGTGAAGGACGTGTCACAGGGCACGGCATATTGATGGGCGAAGGTGTGGGCGGATCTGAACTCATGCATCGTTGTATGCAAATTATTGGTTACTCATGGAGTAAACGCTTGCCAAAGACTGCGCTCGCTGATGCAATTGTCGCGTACGTTGGCGCGAAAGACCTGGAAGATCTAATGCGCGGCTATACCACCTATGAATATCACGTTGGAGCTGAAGCCGCTCGGATCGTCTTTCGTGTGGCTGAAGAAGGCGATGAGCTTGCCCGTGATCTCATTTACTGGGCAGGAACTGAATTAGGCGAGCTGGCAAATGCGGTGATTCGTCAGCTTGAGTTCGAGGCTCTTGCCTTTGATGTTGTCATGACGGGCAGCATGTTTGGAGGCGGCACCATGCTGATCGAGCCGATGTGTGAGACAATTTACAAAGTAGCGCCGAATGCCCGCCTCGTGAGATTAAAGGTTCCGCCTGTCATCGGCGCTGGGATGCTCGGGATGGAAGCCGCGGCATTCAAAGTAACACCTGAAATCCGTAGAAACATGAATGAGAGCGTTTCTATTCTGAGAAATCAGTCTGTGAGGTGAACATGGTTGCCATCGAATTCACTACCATACCAGATGTGGATGCCGATTACAGTTTTCTGCTTGAACTGCTGGCCGGCTTTACCAAACAAACCGGGATAGAGGTGAAGACTACCCGTATGCAATGGAGTGATGCCTGGCAGCATTTGATCAACATCTCCACACACGGCCAGGGAGCAGATATATCGCATATCGGTTCTACCTGGGTTAGTAGTCTGGTGAGCATGAACTCCCTGCGCCCGATCCCACCGCATATTATTACGAAAATCGGTGGTGAAGAATCTTTCATCCATTCTGCCTGGCAAAGTGTAAGCATGGAGGCTGATAGGCACCCGTGGTCCATTCCGCTCAGTGCATATACATACGCGATAGCTTATCGACGTGACCTATTGATGCAGGTAGGTCTGGACGGCGCAACAGCTTTTTCAACACCTTTTGCACTGGAAGAGACAATTCGCAAACTGGAAGAACTCAATTCCATTGATAACGCCTGGTTGATGCCATATGCTCCTTTCCCATCCAATGATTTCGTCCATATAGCCGCTTCGTGGATCTGGAGTTCAGGTGGACAGTTTATAGATAATCGCGGCAAGCAGGTACTTTTCGATACGCCAGCCGTTATTAGCGGGTTAAAAGCTTTTTTCAAGGTTCTGCGCCGTCAGCCAAACGCTCATCTTTTGCAGGCTGCCAGCACTATGCAAAGTCTGATGCAAGGAAAGGCTGCCGCCGTCTTAACCGATACGCGCGCCATCTTAGCTCACTTGCAGGAAGACACACCGGAAACACGAAATATTGGTACGGCCAGCCTAATGAGCATCCCTTGGTCAGGTGGCGGGAACCTGGTGATCTGGAGGCATACTTATGGCTACCCAGATCGTCTTGAAGCTGCATTCAAGCTTGCAGAGTTTCTCACTCGCAAGAGCACTATGCTCGAGGTAGGACGCAGATCTCATATCCTGCCTGCCCGGGTCGATGCTCTCGATGAACTCATTCCACCTGAACATCCACTTCGACCTGTGATGCTCCAGCTGGTTTCTTCCTCACGTACCTATCGCACCATTCCGTTATGGCGACGGATCGAAAATCAATTTTGTCAGGAATTGGGCATGGTCGCAAGCGCAATTCTTGAAGATAAAGATGCAGATTTAGATGCCATTCTCTCTGAGGCAATGAGTTCACTCTCACACCGTCTCAATTTGACACTGGAATAAGATGGCGCTCCCGATTCCAGGCCCTTGGCGCGCACTCAGGACAAGCCTCTGCCTGCTTACCGTATTATTGACATCCTGCTCCACGCCAACGACTCCCGCCGTACGCATAGATGCGACAACGATCCCTGACACCACAATGACTCTGTCTCCTTCTCCTTCACGATTCATCATTCTGGCGTATGCTACGGATAGCATTATCGTAGATACCATTCCATACGAAGCTCTCACAAACATTAACTATTCATTCCTTACTCCAAAAGCCGAGGGTACGTTCAATCCCCTTAATAATGGCTGGAAGTTAAAGCAGATTGCCAAAACCGCACGCCAGCACAATGTAAGCGTGAATATCTCGGTGGGTGGCTGGGGCTGGGACGCACAATTCGAGGAGATGGCGGCCAATCCTGAGTCGAGGCGCGCATTTGTGCGAAATTTGAAAGCCTTTGTAGCTGAATATCAACTTGATGGTGTAGACGTGGACTGGGAATATCCTGATCCGGGTCAATCGTCCCAAAACTTTCTCTCCCTCATCAAGGAATTGCGCGCGGCACTACCCGACAAATTACTGACTACCGCTGTGATCTCATATGGTGATGAATATGGTCTCGGAATTCCGAGTGAGTCTTTTGAATTATTCGATTTCGTCAATGTCATGGCGTATGATGGTCCTGATCATGGGACAATGGAGCAATTCGAGAAAGGACTGTCGTATTGGAGCGGGCGAGGCCTCCCAAAGGAAAAGATCATTATAGGGGTGCCATTTTACGGTGCCCCAAACATGCCCTTTTTCAAAATCGTGGAGGCTGACCCAAAAGCTGCACAAATGGATACATTCGATTATCACGGCAAAACTTATCATTACAACGGTATTCCAACCATCCAAGCCAAAACACGGATCGCAATGAAGAAAGCAGGCGGCCTTATGTTCTGGGCGCTGGATCATGACGCTCAGGGAGGTCTATCACTTGTGCATGCAATCCATCAGACCGTTCACCGACCATAGATTTCCCCATCACTATTCTCTACCAAGGATCAATAAAGTATGAACAACAACTCTCACCCTGACATTCCCTGGCAGGAACGCCCGATCGGAAATTCTGATGTTGTTTGGCGGTATAACGAGAATCCCATCATTCCCCGCAATCTAATTCCATCGTCGAACAGCATTTTCAATAGTGCCGTGGTTCCCTTCAACGGAAAGTTTGCCGGCGTCTTTCGCTGCGACAACAAAAAACGTGAAATGAATCTCAATCGCGGCTTTAGTGACGATGGTATCCACTGGGAACTCGACAATGACACCATCCGCTGGGAATGCGACGATCCTGACATAGGATGGTTTCAGTATCGCTACGACCCGCGTGTGGTCTGGATCGAAGATCGTTATTATGTAACCTGGTGTAATGGTTATCATGGCCCGACAATTGGAATCGGCTATACATTCGATTTTGAAAAGTTTACTTTTCTGGAGAATGCACTATTGCCGTTCAATCGAAATGGAGTACTTTTCCCGCGCAAGATCAATAACAAGTATGTGATGTTCAGCCGTCCAAGCGATAATGGTCATACACCCTTCGGCGATATTTACTTGAGCCAAAGCCCTGATATGATCCACTGGGGCGAGCATCGTTTCGTAATGGGAACCAAAGGCGGCTGGCAAAGCACAAAGATTGGTGCAGGCCCGGCTCCCATTGAAACATCTGAAGGCTGGCTGCTCTTCTATCATGGCGTTTTAACTTCCTGCAATGGATTCGTGTACAGCTTTGGAGCAGCCTTACTTGATCTGGATCGACCCTGGAAAGTGATTTGTCGCGGCGGTCCCTATTTGCTTTCACCGCAGACTTATTATGAATGTGTGGGAGGACGTCCAGCCGCTCCGGCACGGCGCCTGGCTCTTCTCCTGCGAGGGAGACCTCGAGGCCTTCCCGCGGGTGCAGGCGTGGCTCGACGCGGAGCTGCC
>DATGYJ010000601.1:0-5038 GCA_035298105.1 Anaerolineales bacterium
GATCAGATCATCCATCTGAAGAACTGGTTGGTTATCAATCGCTGTGATCACATCACCGCCAACCGTTGCCGTCTGTCCATCAATGGTGACCTGCTGGCTGCTGGCATGCAGACCGGCTTTCTCGGCAGGACTATTCGGCGAGACTTCTTCAACCAGTGCACCGCGCTGATTTGCATCCAGGTTCATCGCTTTCGCCAGATCAGGAACCAGTGTCGTACCACTGATGCCGAGCCATGAATGGACATACTTACCATCTTTGATCAACGCTGGAACCACGTTTTTCACGATCGCGGACGGGATGGCAAAGCCCACACCGGCATTGGCACGCACAGGCGACTCAATCGCTGAAGTCACGCCCAGCACCTGTCCTTGCCCATCGAGCAATACACCACCGGAATTGCCTGGATTGATAGGAGCATCGGTTTGGATAATATCTGGGATCGTGTAGGACTGCGCCGCAGTTTCATCTGCCGGCAGGGAACGCCCGACTGCACTGATGATGCCGGTGGTCATTGTACCTTCCAGCCCAAAGGGATTACCGATTGCAATTGCCAGCTGACCCACGTTAATAGAGCTGGAATCTGCCAATTGCACCGGATGCAATTGAGCTGCCGGAACATCTACCTTAAGTACCGCCAGATCACTATCCGGATCGGCACCCACTAAAGTAGCGGGGACAATCGTGCCATCGCTGAAGGCAACCTCAATCTTATTGGCACCACTAATGACATGGTTATTGGTCACAATATGACCGTCCTGATCCCACACAAAGCCTGAACCCAGGGCAGTCTGGAGCTGCTGCTGAGGCTGCTGTCCCTGCGGCAGGTTGAAGAACGGGAAGCCGGGGAGCTGGGTCGTGTCAGTGTTGCCGGCATTGGCCTGCTCCACGACTCGAATATTGACTACTGACGGACTAACCGCGGTATAGATTTTCTCTAACGTGCCCTGGTAAGCAGAGAGAAGATCGCCCGACACGCCGGAAGTGATCGCCCCCGGGGTAGGAGCAACCTGCCCGGTTACCGGTTGCTTGGCAAGCGGCAATGCCGGACTTTGATTGGTTGTTGGATTGATCCCTGTCAGCCCGACACCGCCACAGGCTGTCAGGAAGACCATCCCGAGAACAACCAACGTTGAAACTAAAGTGATTCGCTTTTTCATTATTTCTCCTTATGTCAATTGTAGGATCCGGGTAGAGACCGGATGAATACAACTCGCATCATACGCGCGGCTGTCGTTTTTGACTTTATCGGAAGAATAAGCGAACCTTATGGTTACCTTAAGGCTTTGCACCTCTGCTCGGCATGGGTCTTCGCTGGCACCGCCCGTGATTTGCCTAGCAAATCAGGCAGGTGTGCAAAGCACCCTGTAAAGGGCCCGACCCCGCCGAAACACGACCGTCAGGTCTCCCTAGCTCACGCCCACCACGCTTTGCTTGGTGGGTGCTTCCCGAAGACCAAACGCCACCGGAGTTAAAGTTTTCTAGAAATGCTTTATGAATATCTATACTTCACGCAACACTTCAACCGGGATTCGCAGAGTGAAACTGGAACTGATCCCGGGCATGCTCTCCAGCTTGATTTCCCCGCCATGTGCCGTAACAATGTCGCGCGCAATACTCAACCCCAATCCCATACCTTCAACGATTCTGCGTCCCTGGCTGCCGCGATAGAACGGTTGGAAGATCTTCTCTTTTTCCTCGGCTGGAATACCCGGCCCGGTATCGCTGAACTGCATGGATAGCTGCCCATCCTCAAGTTTTATACCGGTGGATATCTGTCCTCCCGAGGGTGTAAATTTGATGGCGTTACTGAGAATATTACCGATGGCTTGTGCCATACGGTCCGGATCCATCATCACGACAGAAAGATCCGGAGAGGCCTCCACCTTCCAAGTCAAGCCTTTCTGCCTGGCTGCCGCTTCCCAGGGAGCCAACGTACTAAGCAGCCAATCGTTGAGTTGGACCGGTGAGCGGTTTAATTCCAGTTTTCCTAAAACCTGATCATGCAATCCTGCCAGGTCATCGAGCAGATGCTGCAAACGGATCGTTTCCTCATCCATACCCGTGAGCAAATCACTGGAGAGTTGTGCATCCTTGTCCGCACCATGCAGCAGCGCCAGGATGGCAGAACGGATTGCGCCAAGGGGGCGCCCAAGTTCGTGCACTAAATTGGCCAGCAGTTGCCGCCGCGCCTTTTCCAGGCTGTGCAGTCTGTCCACCAGTGCATTGACTGCCCTGGCCAGGATGCGCATCTCCTCCGGTCCCTGTTCTTCCACATGCGCCTGCCAATCGCCATGCGCCAGCGCCTCGATCGAGCGCGTGACCCGTTGGACAGACCGGTTAATCCCAAAAGCCAGATAGGACCCAAGTCCAACTCCGGCCAATACGCCAAGCAACAGGACGAATCCAAGCAGGTATCGCAGCTGATAAATCTCATCTGAAACCGTCACCACTTGCGTCGTCATACGAATAATTCCCAGCGGCTGACCACTCACATCATAGACTGGCGTGAAAGCCTCCGCCAGCGGGCCATTCCGCAACTCTACGACTTGACCGCGCCGGACTCCCCTCAAATCAGGCAGCTCGACCAATTGAGCTCCGATCCCATGATCTGCGAGATCGCTGGATGCCAGTAAATGTCCATCTAATGTGATCAATGAAACTCTGCCATTCAGATAAGGACTGAGGCTACTGACCAGCAAATGAGCTGCATCGGCATCATGCCAGAAGATCGGCTGATTGCGGGTGATCTCCGCCATAAGGTTGGCATCTTTGCCTAAATTTGTGTAAATTGTTGGAAGCAGGAGGCGTGTTTCCAATACATAAACCATCGCTGCACCCATCAGTGGGATGATGAGCAGGGCCGGTAAAATGTGGCTAATGATAAGGCGGTTTCGCAAGGACCGAAAGATCATGACATTACCTGGCCGGTTGTGGGATAAGTTTATAGCCGACGCCCCGCACCGTAAGGATCCGCTGTGGGTGATCCGGATCGGACTCAAGCTTTTGCCGTAACCAGCGAATATGCACATACACGACTTGAGGCTGGCCGGTGAATTCCGCTCCCCAGACTTGAGCCAATAATTCCTCTGTCGAAACTACTTTTTCCGGCTGGGTAGCCAGAAGGAGCAAGAGCTCAAATTCACGCGGAGATAAGTCGAGCGCGCGTCCTGCACAGAATACAGTGTGGGCTTGAGGATCCATCTCCAGATCCCCAACTGTCAGAGGTTGCGTGACCTTGTCAAGTTGGGTGTTTTTTTCAGTCCGCCTCAACACAGCTTTGATGTGCGCCAAAACCACATCGACATCGAACGGCTTGGTGATGTAATCGTCGGCACCTAATTCCAAACCGAGCACCTCATCGAATTCACGCCGACGCCCGGTTAAAAAAATGACGGGCAGATTATGTTGGGCCTTGAGCTCGCGCAATGCATCCAGACCATCCATACCGGGCAAAGCGATATCCAGCAAAACCAGGTCCGGTGGCTGCGGAGCATGCCGAGTAAGGGAGATGGCGTCTTCGGCATTGGCAGCCGTCCGCACCTGATAACCAGCTTGTTCCAGATGGAAAGCCAGGCTGCGTCGCATCAGGGCATCATCATCTACAAGCAGAATCGTGTGAGGCACAGGAATAGTTTACACCTGATTGGGCTTGGAGGGAGAGCCTGCAGGCGCAAGGAATATCCCCGCATTTCTTGAAAACGTGTGGTCTCGGTACGCCGTCCACGAGCATTCGGGGCTACTCAACCAACGGTCTCTGGTTGAAATTGTAAAGTGTCGGGTGATTAGTAATAAGCTTGCATTCCCAATTCAGCAGGAAAAGCAACGCTCAATGGTGTAACGACGAAGAAGAGCTGTTCATCTTTTTTGAAAGTCTTTTCTCCAGTTTGAGGATCTTTTACCTCGTTGTAGTCCCACCAGCGATTGAGGAATAGACTCATCTTCAAGATACGGTTCTGATCGACAAAGTCTTTATAGGGATCGACAACAATCAGTTCATCTTTCAATTGATCAATATGGGCGATAATACTGTAATGCCCATAATCCTCATCATCGTCATCCGTATCATCAAAGAGTCCCTGCCACTCCACTCCCACCGGAAATTTACATGCATCCAGAACATACTCTAAGTCATCGGCGCTGGCTTTTTCCTTGTACCAGAGTTTGGCGATCGGAGCCAATTGATGAACTGCTTTCGCCAGCTGATCGACGCGCGTGCCATGTGTTTCAATAGTGTGCGTGGCGCCGGCCGCCTCAGTAATTTCTTCCTGACTTGCATTCACTCCGATGTTTTCCAGAAGCATCTGAATGACAGCTGGTCCACAATGATTTTCGGTGATCTGCTCGATCCTTCTTAAACGACTAAATCTCTTTGGGTCTGGTGGGGGATTTGACATGATTACTCAGCAAGCTGGCTAATATATCTCCGAACTCGATCCCGTGTAGCTGCATAACCTGGGTCATGGGCTGGTCGCCCGGTCCTAAAGCCGTATTGGGATTGCAGTCAATAAAGTAGGCCGTCTTATCCTTTTCATCGACACGGATATCAAACTTGGCGTAATCAGAAAATCTCAGGACCTCAAATGCTTTCACACATAGATCTGAAACTTTCTTCTCCAATTCTTCTTCTACCAACTGATACTTGGCCGCATTCGGATTATCATAACTTTCGATGCTCGTATATTCGTGTTTGCCATCCGCTTTGATACGAAACTTCTTTTCTGCCAGAAATACGTGACGGGTTTTCCCATCCTCGAAAACCACTCCTGTAATTTCCTGTCCATCGATGAACTTTTCGACCAGCACCGGAATTTTGTAGTCACCCTGCAGGTCTTCGACTTTTTTGAGGACCTGGGCTACGGTTTCTTTGACTGCCCGATTGTCAATGCCCATACTGCCGCCGCTCTCGTTGAGCTTGGCGATGTATGGAGGATCAAATGGGGGAGGTGTGTTCGAGCGCAGATCTTTGATGAACTTATATTCTGGCGTTGGAATTTTGTTGTAATCAAGCAATTCTTTAAACAGATGGCGGTTACTGCC